>JANQII010000197.1 GCA_028282195.1 Prolixibacteraceae bacterium | reverse complement strand
AACAAGAAATAAGGAAAAAGAAATTTAAAAGTTTTGAGACTGCAATTAATTTCTGATTTTTTATGTCTGGTCCGGTGTTCTTTATTTTTGCTGGTTCATTTTTTTAGACGTAGATTTTTATGACCGGTTATGGTTTCTTATCTGTGTTCAGCATATAAAATCATAATAATCAGCATCCCTGAGTAAACAATCCCAACCAATCCTTCATTTTTTTTAATATCGAACAAGAAATAAGGAAAAAGAAATTTAAAAGTTTTGAGACTGCAATTAATTTCTGATTTTTTATGTCTGGTCTGGTGTTCCTTATTTTTTGCTGGTTCATTTTTTTAGACGCAGATTATTATGAGTAGTTATGATCTCTTATCTGCGTTCAGCATATAAAATCATAATAATCAGCGTCCCTGAGTAACAAATCCCAACCAATCCTTCATTTTTTTTAAATATCGAACAAGAAATAAGGAACAAGAAACTTAAAAACCTGGGCATTGTAATTTTAGCGCACTTCGCGGTTAATAACCCCATGAAAACCAATAAAATAAATAAACTGAAAAGGGTTATAAAAATCCGCGAGGCGCAAACAAAGCTCATTTAAAATTTATAAAAGTCCTTCCCCGTATTCCCAGCCTTTTCTTGCAGGCTCTTTGATATAAGGATCCAGTTCCGGACGTCCTACAGCCTTCATATTTTCAGCATCATATTTAATCGTTCCTCCAAAACGTTGAGCAAGTACACCTACCTGGAAAGCTTCCATCATAGTGGCTGAATACCCGAAGTTAGATACCGGAAGCGTATCATTCTTAATTGCTGCAACCCATTCCTGAACAGGTTTATCTTCTTCAACCCTTGGAATTGTTTGAGCAGGAGGGTTCTTCATGAATTCCTTTAATTCTTCTTCAGGAACAAGTAATCTTGCATCATTTGGACGGCCCCCGGTAATAATTGTCTTCTTGTCACCGATCATAATCATCCCGCCGTTTGGCAATTCATCAACTCCCCATTCAGGTCTGGCAGCAGGCTTTTCAAAACCTTCATACCATTTCATCGTAACAGGGGCCTTATTAGCTCTTGCCCCAAATTGCCATGTTACAACCGATTCTTCGGCAACGAAACTATGATCAGGAACCATATCTTTCACCTCAGCCTCAACAGTGTGCGGCAATCCTAAATCAAGGGCCCAGTGTGGAGCATTTAAAGTATGGCAACACCAATCGCCTAATTTACCATTACCGTAGTCATAAAAAGCTCTCCATGTTTTAGGTGCGTATAGATTATTGAATGGTTTTTCGGCAACAGGCCCTTGCCATAAATCCCAATCCAGGCCTTTAGGTATTTCATGTACAGGTGGTGGAAATGAACCTGGATGTGCAAAATAACCATCACGCTCAAAATCAATTTTACCTTGCCATGCAATAACTTCCCTAACTTCACCAAGGATACCTGCTTCGTACCATTCTTTAACCAAACGGATACCATTCGTTGTTTGTCCCTGATTGGCCATTTGCGAAACTACTCCATAATAATCTGCTGCTTTTTTCAAAGTGCGACATTGCCAGATATTATGCGCTAATGGCTTCTCTACCAACACGTGCTTGCCCAGTTCCATCGCAGCCATTGCTGCCGGGAAGTGCGTATGATCCGGTGTCGCAATCATTACTGCATCAATGTCTTTGCCCATCTCATCAAACATCTTCCTGAAATCTTTGTATTTTTTAGCATCTGGACGTCTTTCATAGCTTTCAGCAACCATACGGTCATCAACATCACACATAGCAACAAGGCTTTCTGGCGGAACCTGGGTCCAACTGGCACGTCCACGGGCCCCTACTCCAATCATAGCAAAATTCAAACGGTTGTTTGGAGAACAGCTAATCATGTTTGGAATGAAAACAGCACCTGCTGCAGCCGCAGTTGTTGATTTCAAAAATGATCTTCTTGATAAATTTTTCATGTAGTACAAATTTTATAATTTAGTTTGTTTTTTATTTCACACCCCAGTTATAATTTGGCTTTTCCCCCATCTCAAAAATCAGGGTCCCGCCTTCCGCTACTTCTTCGTGCGTAATCCAATACCGGTTCAATTCATCACCATTTAAGGTAGCTAACTGGATGTATTTATTATCATCAGTCCGGTTTTTTGCAATTACAGTAAACTTGTTCCCATTTTCCATAGCTATTGTCACCTCATCAAACTGAGGGCTTCCAATTGAATAAACCGGATCCCCAGGCGTCACAGGATAAAATCCAATACCGGAGAAAACAACAAAGGATGACATTCCACCACCGTCTTCATCTCCTGGCACACCCATCAGGTCATTTCTGAACCATTGATCCAGCAAGGTGCTAACACGCTTTTGTGTCTTCCAGGGTTGTCCGGCATAATTATACAGGTAAGGGATATGCAGCGAAGGTTCATTAGCCATAGAAAACTGACCAACATTACCTGTATGATCAGGAAGTTTTGCAAAAAAACGATATTTGCTCATTCCCAGGGGAGTGGCAAACATGGTATTTAAATTATGGATGAACTTTTCCTTTCCACCCATCAATTGAATTAAATCCGGAATATTGTGTTGAACGTCCCAACGATAAATCCAACCGTTATTTTCCCCATAATATTCGCGGGCACCCATTCCCCCGGGGAATGCATAATCAAAAGGCTCTATAAATTTTCCATCGCTATCTTTTGGGTGAAAAAATCCAGTTTTTTTGTTGTACAGGTTCCTGTAGTTAAACGAACGTTCAAAGAAATATTTTGCATCTTCTTTTTTCCCTAATTCTTTTGCCATTTGTGACAAGCACCATTCATCATAAGCAGTTCCCAATGTAACAGCGACTGGCTGGCGTTTTTCAAAGCGATGTACCTCCGGTATGGTCTCCTCTTCCCCTTCTTTTAAAGCCGGAATATAGCCGTTTTCTTTATAGAAACGATCCAGTTCACCCGCTGGTTTTCCTGACCAGGGAGCCAATGTTTTTTCTGTTATTGCCCCTTTGCAGGCCAGATAAGCTTTTTCCAGGTCAAAACCACGAAGTCCTTTTTTGTACGCATCAAGCACCGATGCAACACCATGATTGGAATTCATTCGTCGGCTATCGCCCGTAATTTCCGGGAAAGTAGGCATCCAGAAGTTATCCATTTGCTCAGCCATCAATACAAATGAATTGATAATATCATTTTCCTTTTGTGATTCAATCAGGACATTCAAAGGATGATGTGCCCGGTAAGAATCCCAAATCCAATCATCAGTATAAAATGGCCTGCCATTATCATCGTGTACTTTTCCATCAAATGCACTGTAGTACCTACCATCTTCTGAAATACAAACAGGACGCTCAAAAGAACGATATAATGATGTGTAAAAAACAATCAGCTTATCTTCATTTTTACTTTTTGCCAATAATTTGCCTAATGTTTTGTTCCAGATACCACGGGCGGTAGCATGGATGGTGCCCATGTCCTTGTTTTCAACTTCCCTTTTCAGGTTTTGTTTAGCTTGGTTTTCATTAATAAAGGAAATTCCGTAGCGTAAGCGAACATGTTTGGTCCCTTTTGGATATTTCAATACCAGACAAGCATTTTTCCCACTTGTGAAAGTCTTTTTCCCTAATGAACTTCCCTTTAAAACAAAAATATCTTTGGGCTGAACCTCAGGTAAAAGATACAGGTAAACCTTTGTATCATTTTCAACAGACTGAAAGCCCGAGGCAGCTTTGCCATCCCATGTAAGCGCTCCGTTTTTAGAATTCAAAATAAGATATACGTCATCTTCTTTTTCAAAACTTATCTCATACATGGCCGACTGATGGGATAAACCATAGTCAACTTCTATTTGCTGATCATCTAAATAAACAGAATAAGAGTATGGAGTCAGCTTTTCCTGATCGTAGCTGCTCAAAATTACTGGTTTTATTTCTTCTTCATTTCCTTGAAAAGGGCTAAGGTTAAATGCTGAGCTTCCACGGTGGCTTGTTACAATCAGGGGCAACCCTTTTATTAAATCCCCTGTAAAATCCCTTCTTTCAGGATAAACCCTTAACAAGCTATTAGGCAGATGAATTGTCGGATAGGTTGGAACCAATAAATGACTGATGTTGCCCATATACGGATTCACATAATCAACGGGTTCTTTACCTTCAGCAGTCAGGGGATTTAGAAAAGAATTAACGATCAGGATAATCAGTACAATTGAAATTGTTTTTAGTTGGTGTAGTTTCATTTGTCTCGTTTAATTTATTTTAATGCAATACTTCAATCTAACCAGACTAACTTTTTAACAATCGTTAAAACCAATCAAAGAAACTAACCCTAAGAACTTATTCAATATTACTTCAGAAAGCTTTCTTAATTTAAGAATCTTGGGTATTGGTTTAAGTTAGCAAAATGCATTTAGAACTGTTCTGTTCTGGTTCGTCAAAATTAAATAAAAATTGTAAGCGGAACAATTCTTTATACAAACAAATTCAAGAAATTATACCTGGACCGATATTTTTTCAAATATTAAACTGGCTGCTCGCCTTGATGCACCGGACTCCCCCAGTTTTTGGTGAAGTTCTTCATAATCATTCTCAATCTGTTTCCGATAATTTTCGTCGTTCAAAATCAGGCTCAATTCATAACGAATATTCTTTACAGAACAATGATGTTGAAGTAATTCTTTAACTGCTTCCTTTCCAAGAATCAGATTTACCAGTGACACCCAATCAATTTTCAGCACCTTTTTACCAATCCAAAAGAAAAGGAAACCGCCAGCCATACGGTAACAAACAATTTGTGGGGTTTTAATTACACCTGCTTCAAGGGAAATGGTTCCACTGGCCAACACCACCGCATCTGCATGCTGAATTACCTGGTAAGTCTTATCAAAAATCAGGGTAGCATCATGCCCTTCCAAAAGTTGATCATAAACGGATTTGTCAATATTCGGAGCAGTAGTAACAACCAACTGATAGTCTGAAAAAGAAGAAGCTGCTTCAAGCATTCGTGGTAACAACGATCTTATTTCCTGTAAACGGCTACCGGGCAACAAGGCAATTATTGGTTTATTGGTTAGCTTATTTTCAAAAATGAAACCTTCAAAATCCGTGGGTTTCAATTTTGCTTTAACAGAATCAAGAACCGGGTTTCCTACATAATTTACTTCGTAATTAAGCTTTTGGTAAAATTCAGTTTCGAATGGAAGAATTGTAAACACTTCATCTACAAAAGCCCGAATCTTTTTAATACGGTATTTTTTCCAAGCCCATATTTTTGGAGAAATATAATAATATACCTTGATGCCATGTTTCTTTGCAAATTCGGCAATACGCAAATTAAAGCCAGGATAATCAACCAAAATCAATACATCGGGTTTAAAATCCAGGATATCTTTCTCACAAGTCTTAAAATTCTTTTTTATTGTTTTCAGGTTCATCAAAACCGGGATGAAGCCCATAAAAGCCATCTCCCGATAATGCCTGGTAAGTTTCATTCCGGCACTTTCCATCAGCTCACCACCAAAACCTTGTACAATAGCCTGCTTATCCACTTTCACCAATTCCTGAATTAAATTGGAAGCATGCAAGTCACCAGATGCTTCACCTGCTATGAAATAATACTTCATATTAAAGTGCTTTAGAGATTAAAACAATAAAAGCATAAAGAAAAGTTGCCATTAATACACCTCTTGCCGCCATGTCTTTTTTCTGTTTGAAATAATAAAGGAAAAGCAGCAAGTTAGGAACAACGCAAAGTGATAACAACTTGAACAGCAACTGAAACTGCCACATGGATTCAATATAATCTTTGAAACTTACTTCTTTATACTGCACAATATAAAACACCAAAAAGATAATGATCGGGAAAATGATTCCGGGGTAAAAACCATGTTTGATTTTACTGATATTTTTGGGAGGATTTTCGCTCATCAGAACTTCCAGTTTTTCATTTGTTCAAGTGTTTCAAAGCAAGTCATATCAACATTAATTGGCACAATTGAAGCCATTTGATTTTCAAGTGCGAACAAGTCGGTATCTTCAACTTCAGGCTCAAAATTCTTGAAATATCCACTAAGCCAAAAATAGTCCCTTGAATGAGGATCAGTTCTTTTTTCAAACTCCTCCATCCACTTGCCTTTTGTTTGCCGGCACAACTTAACACCATTTACATTACCCTTTGGAATGTTCACATTCAAACAGGTAAAGAGCGGTAACCCTTGCTCAAAGATTGATTGGAAAATGCGTGCTGCGATCATTTTTGCTTTTGAAAAATCGGCATCAGAAGCATAATCACAAAGCGAAAAACCAATTGAAGGAACACCGTGCAAACATCCTTCAATAGCAGCTCCCATGGTTCCTGAATATACAACGCTTACAGATGAATTCGCCCCATGATTGATACCTGAAACCACAAAGTTGGGCGGACGGTCTGTCAACTGATTAAAGCCTAACTTTACACAGTCAACAGGCGTTCCATTACATTTGTAAGAAGTATAACCATCTTCCTCCTCTACTTTCACGGCTCTTAACGGCTTATCAACTGTTATAGCACCCGACATTCCAGACATGGGAACCTCGGGAGCAATTACAAGCACTTCACCAAACAGGCGCATAACCTCAGTTAATTCTTTTAAACCTTTCGCATGGATTCCATCATCGTTGGAAATTAAAATCAGAGGAGCTTTATTCATGTTTGTTTCATTTTGAAACACAAATATAATCCAAACCTTTATAAGTAACTGTTAGGAATTTATCCTTTTATTTTATTATGCGTCTTATTTCGGTTATACGGCGTTCAATTTTCCTTATCCCGGACCACCGGGACGCTCAAATTCGCCTTCCCGGTTAAGCCAACGATTTTTTAAAGGGAGTTTATCTTACATCACTTAAATCTGAAATCGACCTTAAAATTATATAGCCAAGGAATATATGGACTAATATTATTTTGTA
>JANQII010000196.1 GCA_028282195.1 Prolixibacteraceae bacterium | reverse complement strand
CCAGCCAGCGCATCTCTTTTTCTTTAAAGCTCATCATTGGAAAACTTACTGAAATTTAGCGATTGGTGTATTTTTATGACCGGTCGCTTAATTCTTTTTCGATTTTCATTTCTACAAGTTGCTTTATCCCGATAGCAAGGGATTTATATTCAAGAACTTCTTCGACAGAGGGCATATACATATCTCCCGGATACCTGACATCAACCCCAAATTCACTAAGTTCTTTTGGATCAATATCAGCAAAGTCAGGATCAATGTCTGAACATTCGGATAATAAAAACTCAATGTTATGGGTCTTTTTAATTTCAACCGAGTGGCAGATTAAAAATGCTTTCAGGGATTTTTCAACAGCTTGCTGGCAGTGGAAACATGCAGAAGCATTGGCAATTATTTCTGGTGTGGTAAGTCTGTCAACGACAGTTAGGTCTTCATTGGCTTTATACAACCACTGTTTTATGTATTCAATTGTTTCAGGGGTCATAATGCAATACCTTCTTTCATTACCTGTTTAAGAATATGCCCTGTGATATTCATTTTAACTTCTACCTCGTTTTCACTGTGGATCAATATATCAGCAGGTATTTTATATTTGGCCAATTCTTTTCTTAGCAAGGATTTGTAGAGCCTTTTTTGGCGAACGTCTATCTCATTTTTTGTTATAACAAGGAAATCATAATCACTTTCCGAAGAACTTAAACCCTTTGCGCGCGACCCAAAAAGAAGAATCTTACAGCCAGGGAACAAATCAGCCGTATATTTCCTAATTATAAAAAGAGCTTCCTTGCTATTGTTAATCATTTGATCTTTAAATTTAGTATAATCGTTTTAAGGGTCATTAACTTAAGCTTTTTACGAATATACAATTTTAATCATTAACAGGTATTAGGTTTGGGTAGCATCAGAGACGTTTAACCCGTATTATGTATACATTGGAACTTTGTCAGTAAATTTATTCGTATTAAATAAATCAGCTAATAGAAATAAGCTTGCCCGGGGTACATCGAATCCTTATCACCCATTCTTCTCTCCGCTAAGGGGTGGCTTGGGGCAATGATTATTTTGCAAACTATTAAGATCAACTCAAAACTCACATTAATTTAACTACTAATGCCAATTTCATTTTTTACTGTAACCACAGCAGCACGCACATCCCCTCAAATATTAATAAGGTTAATGATGAAGATACAGGATTTTGCTACTGAACTTAGAAATCAAAGAATTAGGTTTGCAGGATGCATATAAAAAACCTTATCGAACAAGGTAACCTTACTAGAAAAATGTGATCCTGTAATCTCAAACCTTATTTACCTTATTTCTTCAATGTAGTTTGATAATGTTCCATGAACCTCTGATATTCTTCGGCAAATGTTGTTTTCTTATGATGTTCCGGCTGATTTAAAATATACTTGCAAACACTTTCGATATCAGATTTTGAAACAGAAAAAGCTGATGCCGACCGTTGCCACTTAAATTTACCCGCTACCAATTTATTTTGGTTAATAAACTTCTCCGAACTTTTTGCAATAATTGTTGCTAATTCTTCTTCGGATATATCCGGTGATCTTGAAACAAGAAAATGAACATGTTCAGGATTGGCATAAATTGCATATAGCTTTGATGAGTTGTGCTTGACTATGCCTGTAATATACTTCTCAATCCTTTCCCTGCTCTTTTCATTGATCATTGGAATTCGCTGATAGGTCGTAAATACAAAATGTGTATAAAGGTTCTTGTATTCAATTTTCATTTCTAATAAGGTTAAACGCAAAAGGGCGAAATTATTAACTACTAAGGTCTTGAACCTAAAGATAAGGTTTTATACTAATTCTTTCAAACATATTGTGATTTATAAAGGGCGGGACTATTATTAATACCAATCTCATTCTTTACTGAAAACAAAAGCCACAGCAGCACGCACATCCCCTCAAATATTAATAAGGTTAATGATGAAGATACAGGATTTTGCTACTGAGCTTAGAAATCAAAGAATTAGGTTTGCAGGATGCATATAAAAAACCTTATCGAACAAGGTAACCTTATTAGAAAAATGTGATCCCATAACCCCAAACCTTATTTACCTTATTTTTAAATATTAAAGGGTGAAGAGGTTTCCAACTTCTTGTTTGCGAAATTGCGGTTAAAAACCGCTTTACCCAATTACGCTTTCTCACTCAACTCCAGCCAACGCATTTCTTTTTCTTCCAGCTCATCAGTAAGTTCTGAAAATCGTTTCGATTTTTCAACCAGTTCATCATTTGAGAGTCCACCTGAGTTAAGCGCTTCTTCCAACTCTTTCTTTTCCATTTCCAACTGATCAATGTCTGCCTCTAATTGTTCAAACTCCCTTTTCTCGTTGAAGCTCAGTTTTTGCGAAACCTTCCTGGTTTTTTCCTGAACCGGTTTTGGTTTCGAAACAGCTTCAGTTTTCTTTTTGCTTTCTTCCTCCAACACATGATTGCGATAAATGGTATAGTTACCCGGAAAATCTTTAATCTTTCCCTGACCATCAAAAACAAAAAGGTGATCTACAATTTTGTCCATGAAATACCGGTCGTGCGAAACAATCAACACACAACCTCCAAATCCTGCCAGGTAATCTTCCAGCACATTCAGGGTCATAATGTCCAAATCATTGGTTGGCTCATCCAGTATCAGGAAATTGGGGTTTTGCATCAGGATGGTGCATAAATACAACCTTCTTCTTTCGCCACCACTCAGTTTTTCAACAAAATTATACTGGGTATCCGGTGGAAATAAAAAGCGGGTTAATAACTGGCTGGCCGTAACTTTTCTACCATCTTCATGATGAATGACCTCTGCAATATTCTTAACCACATCAATCACTTTTTCGGTAGGCTTAAACTCAATGCCTTCCTGTCGGTAATAGCCCAGCTTAATGGTTTGCCCCCACTCCACAGTTCCAGCATCTGCAGAAATACGATTGGTGATGATATTCAGAAAAGTTGATTTACCTGTTCCGTTTTTACCAACAATTCCAACCTTTTCAAAGCGGGCAAACTTATAACTGAAGTTTTCAATCAACTTCAGATCATCGTAAGCCTTTGAAATATGATCGATTTCCAGGATTTTCTTTCCTAGTCGCGAAGCAGCAACATCCAACTCCAGGTTTTCGTCATGCCTTTTACCGGAAGCTTTTTCCTTTAGTTCATAAAACTGATCAACGCGGTATTTAGCTTTATGGCTACGGGCCTTGGGCATCCGGCGCATCCAATCCAGTTCGGTCCTTAACAGGTTTTTGGCCTTTTCAGTCGCCGCTTGTTCCTGCTCAATACGCTCTTGCCTCTTTTGCAAATAGTAACTATAGTTTCCCTGGTAAGAATACGTTTGGTTCTGGTCTATCTCAATGATTTCATTACACACCCGGTCCAGGAAATAACGATCGTGTGTAACCATAAATAAGGTGCAGTTTGTCTTCTCCAGGTAGTTTTCCAGCCACTCAATCATATCCAGGTCCAGGTGGTTGGTAGGCTCATCCAGCAAAAGCAGATCGGGCTCATTAACCAACACATTTGCAAGTGCCAACCTCTTCTTCTGCCCTCCGGAAAGCTCCCGGACCGGCTGATCAAAATCTTCAATCTTCAGCTGACTCAAAATTTGCTTCACACGAACCTCAAAATCCCAGGCATTTAACTCATCCATTTTAATGGTAAGCTCTTCCAACTCATTTTGCTTATTGTGCTTAACTGCCGATTCAAATTTTCGGATAAGCTCCATAGCCGGATTATCAGAGCGTAAAGCTTCTTCCAAAACAGTCAGGTTTTCATTCAACTCAGGAAGCTGCCGTAAATAGCCAACTTTTACATCATTTGTCAGTGTAATTTTCCCAAAGTCTGAAGTATCATTCCCGGCAATCATCTCCATTAAGGTCGTCTTTCCCGCTCCATTTTTTGCAATCAATGCTACTTTCTGCTCTTTGAAAATGGTAAACGAAACATTCTCAAAGAGCATTAGCTCCCCGTAACGTTTTCCTAACTGCTCTGCCTGTAAATATGGGATCATCTGAAAAATTTTGCCCAAAAATAAGAATAAAATAGATATGGGGTGCAGGATACTGGATCACTTGATTCTGGATTACTTGATTCCGGATGATTGACAGGGTGACTTGAAGTCACCCTGTCAATAGAAATCCCTAACTTGTGCTTTTGTTCGTAATTTTCAAAAACATACAAACCTTATCAAACAAAATTTTTATAATTTGCCTGAGAGGATCAATGTCTTTAAAAAGTTATATTGTACATTGGCTAGTAGTGGGTTTTTGAATTAACGTGTCACTCATCGGATGACTAAAATGCTCGATATCAACAGAGTCATCCGATGAGTTTTTCAACGAAACTTTATGA
>JANQII010000191.1 GCA_028282195.1 Prolixibacteraceae bacterium | reverse complement strand
CTCCGAATTGATGTGTTTTTCATAGTTCTACATTGGTTATTGAGTGTTGTATATTCATTATTTTCTTGCTTTCCCCTAAATTCATATTTGTGTATAAAGGGTAGCTTCGAGAAGAGAGGGAGAACCTGCCTACCGTCAGGCAGGGAGGGAGAGTCAAAAACCAATTATTCCATTCAATAGCATACTATTGTCATTTAACTTTTGACAACTTCCATACCAATTATGTTCTTCCTGTTAGAAAGTTTATTTTGTTTTAATTTCTTTCTAGTTTTTAAAACCGGCTACAAAGCCTTTTTCTTTAAGGTTATTTAGGAATTCAATTATTTTGGTTCGAAGCAGTTGCTCATCATTCACACCAAAAAAGTAAATGACATCAAGAATAATCTCTTCAAGCTTTTTATCTGCTTCTATAATTTTTTCGATAAGAAATGTAAAAAGAACTGAAAGGTTGATGAATTGAACTTTACCCGTATCTTCTTCACGGAAAAGTAATAGGAAATAATCTCCTTTTTGATCTTCAGAAATGTCTTTAGGGTTCTTTAAATGAACCGGATATTTTAAGCGGATTAACTTATGTTCGGGATTTAGAATGATTTGGTCATTAAACCAATCGCCTTCCTTCCTGTGTGCCGGATATGGAATATCTTTCATCATGTAAATCTCAATTTCCAGCCATTCACAATAGAGTAGGTCATTCAAAAATGAGACTTGATATTTACCGGCAAAATCCTTTTCAACAGCAAACTCATAAAATTCAAATGGTAACTTCCACACCTGGGGTGTTTGGCATGCATGTTCGCTAAAGAACTGATAAACCATTTCTTCCCAGGTTTCTTCTTCAAAAAAACTAAATGCAATGGGATAGGCAGATTCAAGAGAATCTTTTACCACATTGTAAACCAGGCGACGATAAGTGGGCAGGCGCCCTTCAGTTGTTCCGGGGATTTCAACCGGTTTTCCATCGCGGCAATATTTGGCCAGTTTACTTTGATGCTGGTATGTTTCAGTCTTTAGTAACATGAGCTTTTTCCCATTTCGTATTACAAATTGCCTGAAGCCTGTTCATTTCATCCTGTAAATCATCCAGTTCCGGGATATTGAAATCTCGTTCCAACAACACCGGAACTGGATTCATTTTGTCTATGGTCCACTCAAACAGTTCATAAACCGGGTCAATAATATTTTCACCATGCGTATCAATGATTAAATCATCGCTAATTTGATAATGACCGGCCATATGAATATAGGCCACATTGTTAAGCGGCATTTGGCTTAAGAAGTCTTTTGCACTGTAATTGTGGTTGTGTGCATTTACGTAAACATTATTTACATCCAGTAATAACCGGCAATCAGACTCAGATACAATGGCATTAATAAATTCAGTTTCACTTAACTGGGCAGCAACAGGTGTATAGTAAGATACGTTTTCAATAGCGATTTTTCGTTCTAAAAAATCCTGAACCTGCCGAATTCGTTGAGCAATGTGTTTAACTGCATCTTCTGTAAAAGGAATTGGAAGAAGATCATACAAATGTGCATTGTCACATTTTGAGTAGCTTAAATGTTCAGAGTAGATTTTTACATCATATGTTTTTAGAAATTGCTTAACGTCCTTCAAAAAGTTCATATCAATTTCTTCGGGGCTTCCAATTGAGAGTGACAATCCATGACAGGTGATCGGGTACTTTTCAGCAAGCTGATTTAGAATCTTTTTCCAGTAGCCGCCAATACCCATCCAGTTTTCCGGGGCAAGCTCCACAAAATGCGGATGAATGAGTTCTTTATTTAGAAACCCTTCCCCAAAATCTTTTCGAAAACCTATACCAACCTGTCCGTTCATGATTGTTGTTTTTTGTGTTAAGAAACAAAGGACAAGGGACACGCCCCTGTCCGAAATGGATTAAGGATTAATTACCACATTTTCCTTCACCACATTTAGCTTCTTTAGATTTTCCTTCTTCAGCTTTGTCTTTTGTTTTCTTAGCGTCCTTTTTCTTTTCGCCACATTTTCCTTCACCACACTTGGCTTCTTTAGATTTTCCTTCTTCAGCTTTAGCCTCAGTTTTTTTAGCATCCTTTTTCTCATCGCCGCACTTGCCTTCACCGCATTTTCCTTCACCACAATTCAATTCAAAATTATTAGCGGGTAATGTAGCTTGATGAGTGGTGCCTAAAATTTCGCTTCGTACTTCAGAACCCGATCCAAGTGCATCGTAATCGTATAAGCTTGATGTAGTGGCAGCAGTTAGTGATGAAACACCAAAGAATGCACCTGCGACTAATGTTCCTTTAAGCAAATTTTTGCTTATGTTTCTCTTTTCTTTTCTTTCCATGATTCTAATTTTAATGTTAATTTAGACTGAATTCAAATAATTAGACGAAACATGAAAAGAATCCTTACACTAAAATAGGATTTTTTTGTCTTTTATTTTGATTTTATCGATCAATTGTTTGATCAATAGCTCGTTGTAGGGCTTCTTTTTTCTCTGTAGGCATGCATTCCAAATGGCTGTGGCCATTTTTTAGAAGTTCGTTAATCCCATGATCAATAAGGTGATTTTGTTTGTCGAAGCGTTTACAATAAACACATGCCAATAAATGAAGCCGCAGTTGAATACGCTCCATCATTTTCAATTTGCGAAACGCTTTTATAGATACCAGTAAAGTAGCATCTTCGCAACTTAACATTAGTTTGTTCATTAGTATACCCATCATTCTACGCATTGCTGATCCCTTTCTTTTCAAGGCATTCACGGAGTTGGAGCTTTGCCCTGTGGACTAGCACCCAAAGGTTAGACGCAGAAACAGACAGTTCCTTACAAATTTCGTCAGAAGAAAAATCTTCCATGTTTTTTAACCGAAATACTTCAGCTTGTTTATCAGGCAGATAAGAAAGGCAGTCTTCCAGAAAAGCCATAAATTCTTTTGAGAGTAATTCCTGATCTGCTGGAATATCCCACTCTTGAGGGCTGCTTTCAGCTTTCCAGTGACCAATGTACATTCCATCTGACCTGAAAAAACGTTGATAAAAATGCTCATCATCAATCTTGTTGGTTGAGTCACCTTCTAAAACAGTGCGGGTATTTTTCCGGTAGTAATCGGTTATTTTATTGCGAAGAATATTATAGAGCCAGGTTTTTTCGGTGCAGTCACGACGGAAGCTATCCAGGTTTTTTAATGCAGAAAAGAAAGTTTCCTGTACGATATCTTCAGCTTGTTCGCGATTATTAATTTTTGAAAAAGTGAAACGAAAAAGCTCATCGGCATAAGCATCAACCCAGCAGTGCGGGTCACACTCATATTTGTGCGTTTTGCTCATGTATTAAAATTACATGCTTTTAGTTAAAATAACAATGGATCAGCCCCTTGATTTAGGGCAAGCATCTGAATTAAGGACTATTGACCCTTTTAGTTAACAGGCCACCTTTTAGTATAAATTAAAAACCCATCTCCTTTGGTGGTGGTCATGTTTAAAGGGCTGTGCCTTTATTTTCAACCCATGAAATGTAAACTATCGAATAAGCCTGCCTGTCGGATTTCCTCCCGTAGGGACGGCAGACAGGGAATATCCAATCAGAAAGTCCCATGCTAATTCTCTACTTTTACATTTTTTGTTCCTTATTTCTTGTTTTGACTTTCTGTAAACAATGGGTGTCATCTTTCCAAAAGATGACACCCCTGTACAAATCAAGCCCACCTTCTTCGAGGCTGAATATTTAATTATTTCATTGGATTATTTAACCGAGTACACTAAGTTTTTATCGGAAAGTGCGCTAAGGGGTGGTTTGGGGCAATGATTATTTTGCAAAATGTTAAGATCAACCCAAAACTCACGTTAAGCTAATGATTGAACGAGTAACCCTATTACCCAACCGGGTAAGCTTTTTCAGCGATCGAGTAAACTTTTTCAGCGAACGAGTAAGTGTTTAAGCCGTTCGAGTAAATAGTCAGGCCGTCCGGGTAAGACATTTTGTCAAACCGAGTAAACCAGCGACCCGATCGAGTAGGATATTTTTGTAAACGAGTAAGTTTTTATTGAGTCCGGGTAAGTAAATGACCCATCCGGGTAGCTAAAACTTAAATACGGGTTAAACAGGAAGCACCTACCAGGTGGCAGGAGCTTCTTTTTTGTTACCCGCCCCTGTTTATTTCTAACCCGTAGAGCGTCATTCCTGACTGGTTTCCGGGCGGTTTTCACCAGGTCTGGCCTTCCTGCTGTTTTTATTTCTTCAGAATGGACCCGTATATCCCCATTCTCATTTTATCACCCTTGCTCTTAGGGTTTAGATGCGTTTGTCCTGCCCCTTGATTTTTTTCGAACAACCAGAACAGCTCCGGTTAAAACCACGGCTGCACCAATTAATGAAAGGACTGAAAAACGTTCCGGATCAATCCAGGATACACTAAGTTCGGTAAGAATTCCCATGACGATGAAAGTAATCATTGGATTCATAATAATGATAATACTTACCTTATTGGCTTCGGTATATTTAAGTGCTTGTGAAATACAGCCGTATGCAATAAGGGTGTTGAACCCCAGGAAGATAAGTAAAAGCCACCATGCCCAGCTTAGTTCTGCTAATGGGGCAAAGTCAACAAACGGTAAGTAAATTAAAAGAGGCAAACCAAAAAGAAATAAGTTGAGCGAACCGGTTGAGTAGTTGACTACAAGCTTCTTTTGCATGATAGCATAAATAACCCAGGCCAGTGCACTACTTAAGGTAAACAAAACGCCCATGTTGTATCTGGCTTCATGCCCAACCATCATTTTAATTTGCTGGCTATAGAAAAATACAAATCCAACGGCTGCAAGCAAAAAGCCAATAATCTGTGGTTTTCTGATCTTTTCTTTAAAAAAGAAAATACCGGCAAGGGCAAGGGACATTGGCCCAAACTGAATGACGAGTTGAGCATTACTGGGGGTGGTGTAATGAATCCCCAGCATAAACCCCAGGTAATTCCATGAAAGCCCAAGAGCAGCAACAATAAGTAACAGGGGAGGTCTGTATAATATTTTTAACGAAGAAGGTTTACGAACAAGTTGCCATACAAACAAAATAGTAAATGCAATGGCAAAGCGAAACCAAACAATTGTTTTTGGTTCCACTTCACGAACAGCAATCTTTAGGGCAATGGCCAGAAAGCCCCACATAAAAGCTGTAACAAGTGCATAGATTATTCCTTTTTGGTTGTTGCTCATAAACAAATTTTTTATGGAGCATTGAATATATTGAAGAGGCTGTCCAAAAAGTTAACTTAACCGCTAAGTATTTTAAGGAACCGCAAAAGACACAAAGAGTCAAGCCTTTCTATATCCTTAGTGTTCTTTGCGTAATCTTATGCGCTCTTAGCGGTTTGGATTTTATTCTTTTTGGACAGCCTCTTTCGTTTTATCTTAACTGAGCCCCTAATTCTTTTTCATAAGTAAGAATCAAGCGCTGCATGATTTTATCAATTTGTTTATCCTTCAGGGTCTTTTCATCATCGCGAAGCGTAAAGCTAACAGCATAGGATTTTTTTCCTGCGGGTACACCTTTGCCTTCGTAAACATCGAATAGTTCAACAGAGCGTAGCAGTTTTCGTTCAACTTTTTCTGCAAACTCACGAATTTGACCAAAGGTCACTTGCTTGTCAATTAATAATGCAAGGTCCCTGCGTACTTCGGGATATTTAGCTAATTCAGTAAATCTTGTTTTATTATTTTTTTGCTCAAGTATGATGTTGTCCATCATCAAATCAGCAAAATACACTGCGTTGTCAATATCAAACTGCTTTTGTAGTTTTGGATGAACGATACCAATTTCTGCAATTTTTCTTCCATTCTGTGTGGCATAAACAACTCCTTCAGAAATCAATTCATTGCTGAAGCTTTCAGCTTTTAATGCAGGAAGTTTAAGTCCGTATCTTTTTACAAGGTTTTCAACATAGCTTTTCAACTGGAAGAATGAGCTTTCATTTTGTGCAAATGCCCAGCTTTCTTTTTCTTTTTTACCGGAAATGAATAATGCAAGGTGCTCTTCTTCACGGTAGTTTTTCAATGCTGCATCTTTCAGGTCGGAACCGTTATGGAAATAGCAGTTACCAAATTCATACAATCGTAAATCTTCGTTTCTGCGGTTAGCATTGTATGCGATTGTTTCCAGTCCGCCAAATAACATAGTTTGACGCATGACACCCAAATCATTACTTAATGGGTTGAAAAGCTTAACGGTATTTTCGTATTTGAATGTTTCACCTTCCTCGTAGTAGCCAGCTTTTGTAAGCGAGTTCGACCAAATTTCATTAAACCCTTGCGCTGTCAGGCTTTCGGCCATCAGGTTGCGAATTTTAACCGGATCTGGCTTTAGTGCATATTGTAAAGAAGCATTTAAACTTGCAGAAGTTTCTACATTATTGTATCCGTAAATGCGAAGGATTTCTTCAATCACATCGGCTTCACGTTTCACGTCAACACGATAGGGTGGCACTGAAACCGACAAACCAGTTTCACTTTCTGAACCAACCTTAATCTCCAGGCCCTCAAGAATTGTTTTAATTTGATCTTTTGGGATTTCTTTACCAATTAATCGTTTAATGTTTGAATAACTTACATCTACTTTGAAGTCTTCAACAGGTGTTGGGTAAATATCTATGATTTCAGAAGAAATTTTACCACCGGCAATTTCTTTAAAAAGTAAAGCAGCGCGTTTCAATGCATATACTGTTCCGTTGGGATCAGTACCGCGCTCAAAACGGAATGAAGCATCGGTATTCAATCCATGACGGCGAGCTGTTTTACGAATGTACACCGGATCAAAACAAGCCGACTCCAGGAAAATATTTTTAGTACTTTCTTTTACACCCGACTTAATTCCACCGAAAACACCACCGATACACATGCCATCTTCTGTATTGCAGATCATCAGATCATTTTCGTGAAGCTCCCGTTCTTCTTCGTCAAGCGTAACAAATTTGGTTCCGGCAGGCATCGTTTTTACAATAACCTTACCCCCTGTAATTTTATCTGCATCAAAAGCATGCAACGGTTGACCTGTCTCAAACAACACATAGTTGGTAATATCAACAATATTATTGATTGGGTTTAGTCCAATCGTTTTTAATCTATTCTGCAACCACTCAGGCGACTCTTTTACTTCAACACCAGTGATAGTAACACCAGAGTAACGTGGACATGCCTCAGGGTTTTCAACTTCAATAGGAATTTGAAGTGCATGATCATCAACCTTAAAATTATCTACAGATGGTTTGCGATATGAAATGTCTTTATCCTTTTTAAGGAATGCAGCTAAATCGCGGGCAACCCCAATATGTGATGCTCCATCGATTCGGTTTGGTGTTAAATCAATTTCAATACAGTAATCAGATTCAATATTGAAATATTCGCTGGCAGCTGTCCCTACTTTAGCATCAGCAGGCAAAACCATAATGCCATCGTGATCTGTTCCCAGGCCAATTTCATCTTCGGCACAAATCATACCTTGTGAAGCTTCGCCACGAATTTTGGCTTTTTTAATTACAAATTCGTCATCGCCACTATAAAGCGTTGTTCCGACCGTAGCAACAACCACTTTTTGTCCGGAAGCAACATTAGGGGCACCACAAACTATAGGTAAAATTTCAGGACCGCCAACGTCAACTGTTGTTTTGCTTAGGTGATCAGAATTTGGATGTTTTTCACAGCTAATAACTTCACCAATTACCAATCCGCGCAAACCGCCTTTTACACTTTCAACTTCTTCAATACCACCAACTTCAAGTCCGGTTTGTGTAAGTATATCTTCCAGGTCTTTGGGAGTTAAATCAGTATCTATATAGTCTTTCAACCATTTATAGGAAATCTTCATAATCGCTTGCTTTATTCGCTGAATTTGAGAGTCCGACAAAAGTAAGCATTTTTTGTGCGGAGGCAAAAATTGGATTTGGGAAATATTTTGAAGATTTAATACAGATTTTTGTTTTAAAGCTAATCCGCTTTATTATAATCTATAAAACCACCTTGTTTTAGGGTGGTCATGTTTAAACAGCTGCGCCTTGGTTTTCATACCGGGAAATGTAAAATATCGAATAAGCCTGCCTGTCGGATTTCCTCCCGTAGGGATGGCAGACAGGAAATATCGAATCAGAAAGTTCCAGCTACTTATCCATTTTTTGTTCCTTATTTCTCTGTTTTTTTAAAAAAAAGCTAATAGTGTGAATCAAGGGTTGAAGCTGAATATTCAGGGAAATCCTTGATTTGACCCCTTCCGATTCGGTTGATAGGCTGATTGTGCAAGGTGTTATCAATTAACTCACCCCAATTGAGTCCAACA
>JANQII010000190.1 GCA_028282195.1 Prolixibacteraceae bacterium | reverse complement strand
TGATAACACCTTGCACAATCAGCCTATCAACCGAATCGGAAGAGGTCAAATCAAGGATTTCCCTGAATATTCAGCTTCAACCCTTGATTCACATGAATTATTAATCTTTATAAAACGGAAGAACGATATACGTATAGATGGTACAGCCGGCACAAATGGCAAAGGCAAACTCAAGGCCAGCAAAGAATACCAATATTCCGGCAACAAGAATTGAAGCAACAGTGAAATTAAGAAGGAATAATATTGTAATAAGTGCTGACATTATAAGGCCTAACCTTGCTGCAAATATCTTTGGGGCTTTGTCAATTTGTTTCAAAGGCAAGTTAAGGGCATTGCTCAAACTTGAGCTCAAGTAGCTAATTGGGCTGTATTTTAATTTTGTAAAAGCACGTATGTAAAAATCAGCGACAAGAAAAACAAGAAACAATGCTGAATTTAGTGTGAAGGCCATTACAACTGTAAGAATGACAAATAAAGCATTCAGCCTGGTAACTTGCTCGTTAATTCGTTCATCCGATATAGGGCATAAAATGTTCTTCATAGCTTAATGTTTTGTATTGCCTCAAATATAGAATTAGTATATAACGGCAATTGTCAATTAAAAGACAAAAATATCTTTTTTGTGAATTATTTATTCTAAATAACAATTTGCATAGTTAATAGTTTCTTCATATTCAAATAGCTTCAATTCAAAGGCTATAGAATGTCAAAATTTAAATGGATTGGATCAATTATTGTGGCTATAAGCTATAAAAAGAAGCAACAACTATTAGAAACTGTTAGGCAATATTGCGCTTAAAAATGACTTCTTTTTTAAGGGATGAGAATGTTTTTTATAACATATGTTGTAGTAATTGGCTGTTTTTAAGCGATTTGATTGAATTTAATCTTTTTGAAATTAATGATGTTGGATATGTTAAAAGTTGTTAATTTTACATCTTAATCTAACTTAACTACTACGAAATATATGACTTCAAAACCTATTGAGCGGAGAAATTTTATAAAATTGATGGCCGCAGGAGTTGGAGCAGGTTATGTTGCAATGCCATTGTTTTCTCAGGCAATAGACGCAGAAACAAACCTGTCTATGCTAAAATTCAGATTGGGTAAACCAGAGTGGATTTTACATGGAGATGGGACTTTTGATTTGGTAGCTGGAAATATTCGATTAACAAATTGCCGCCCCACAATTGACGGACAGAGTATTTTTATACGTAATACCTATATGGGCGATTCACCCAAAGGCAAGCGGATTATCTATCAGCTTGACCAGGGATTTGTGATGCTTGACCTAAAAGTTAATTCAGGTTCGGTATCCATAGGTGCTGAACTAAGTGGAATGCGTAAGGCTCCTTATTGGTTTTGCCCGTTGGGAGAAGCCAGGATTAATGGAGTAAAAAAATTCTTCAAGCAAGGCTTTGGGTTTGGTGGACAATCAGGCTTATTCGAATTTCCAAAACCTTCTACTCAGGAATGGGGCAATAATCTTGGGGAACAGGCCTGGTCATACGGTTCATACCTTACCTCAGCACTTGTTGCTGAAAATCAGGATACGATTGCTGTAGGTTGTTATGAACAGCATGATTTTATTCAGCGGAGTACTGTATTTAACAAGCCCCACAGAAGTGGTTTGCTGGATAGAAACCCCGATAAAGAATCTATTTTTTACGAAACTGGATTTGTTACGGAGAATATTCCTCTAAAAGATGATTTCATCAAACTTCCTGATATTTTCATTTTTTATGGGAACAGGCCATTTGAAACATTGCGCCATTTAGCATGGAATATTTCTGAGAATATAGAAGCCCGCAAAGATTCTAAAACCAGTTATCATTGGTGTTCATGGAGTGAGTCCGGGAAGGACTTCAATTTTGACATGCTTGTTGAACACTTAAGGACCCTTGATGAAATTGACCCGAAAGTTCCTTTGCATACAGTTCTTATTGATGACGGCTATTGTAAACACGGGGACTGGTTGGAACCTAACGACAATTGGCCAAAAGGGATGGAAGTAGCGGCAAGGGAAATCTTTCAACGAGGATATCGTGCCGGAATCTGGGTTGCACCTTTCATGGTTGATGAAAAGAGTAAAGTTTATCGCAGACATAAAAACTGGCTGATTCAGGACCTTGACGGAAACCCGATACCTCAATGGGATGAAAGTCATAAAGATGGTAAGCATTATGCGCTTGATGGAAGTCATCCGGATGTGAAACGATATATTCAAAAAGTTTTTAGAACTTTCCGTAAAATGGGTTTCACCTATTATAAAACCGATTTTATGGATTGGGGGCTTAAAGAAAGCAGCAATATTAAGCGCTACGAAACGGGTAAGACTTCAGTCCAGATTTTTACAGATATCCTAAAGGTTATTCGTGAAGAAATTGGTGCTGGTAGTTTTTGGGCATCAAGTATTTCCCCGTTTGCTCCCATGATCGGATTTGTTGACTCCATGCGTGTTGGCAATGATGTAGAAAGTTCATGGACAGAGCAGGGAGTTGGCAACATGATTAATGAGACTTATTACACGCAGTATTTCAATAATGTTTTTTGGCAAAACGACCCTGATGTAATTTATCTAAGGGATGTCAACTCTGATTTGAACGAAACACAGAAAAACAGCCTGGCACTTTGGAATGGAATACTTGGAGGCGTTGTAAGTACTTCTGACAGGTTCTCAACCTGGAGCGAAGATCAGTTGCAAAGATGGCGTTTGCTTCAGCCACAGGAACGGCCACAGAGTGCAACTCTTCCTTTCTGGGGAGAAGATAAAAAGTTCAAAGTAGCCCTTCGTCGTCATAAAGATCCAAGAGGCTGGGGTTTGCTTATTTTTAATGATTCTGATGAGATGATGCAGGAATCCTATACCATTGATGAGCTTATTGGGCACAGGAATGCCTGGGTTTATTTATGGGAACTGGGTAAAAGCAGTGGTTTGGGCAAACTCAACCAAATTACAGTTACCCTGCAGAAGCATGAATCGAAGCTGCTTTTCCTCGGTGATAATAATTCCAATCCACCGGAAGATTTGGCGATCAGCGGGGTGTCTTTAAAAAAATTTTATAAGAAATTCGCTCGCGAAAAATAAACAGGACATGTATCATCATGAAGACTTCTACTTGTAAAATGGGTAGAAGTCTTTTTGTTAATAAAAACTTAGCACTATTTTTAAGCAGTTAAATCTAAAATTTTCAGAATGGACGTTAGTGCTTTAAAAGCGGACACTCCGCTTGAATTTATCAACCAGGCAGTTCAGAAAAGTTTGGTAGGGAATCTTGGTATCGAAATAGCTAAGATTTCGGAGGGAGAAGTTGAAGCAAAAATGGAAGTAAATGAGAAGACTTGCAGGCCTGACGGGATATTGCATGGAGGAGCCAATCTTGCCATGGCCGAATCACTGGCAGGTTTAGGCAGTTTGCTCCTTGTAAATTTAAATGAATTTGATGTTTTAGGTATTCAGGTTAATGGTAACCATACAGGAATCGTTAAAAGTGGCACTGTAAAAGCTACCGCTAAAATTGTTCATCGGGGAAACCAGACACATATTTGGAATGTTGATGTTACCAATGGAGATGGTAAGCTTGTTTCCAGTATACGGGTTACGAATATGATTGTGAAAAGGAATGGATAGAAAAAGCGCATACAGCAGTCTAATTGATGAATTAATTTTAAAAAACAGGCCTTTTGCCGCCTGGTTCTTTCCCAATAATAATGTTCCCGAAATTCTTATAGGGGATAAAAATGATATTACATACCCGACTGATTTCAATAAATTAAATGGACAGGAGGGTTTTGTTTTTGCCCCTTTCCGTATCAGTAAAGATGTACCGGTAGTATTGTTAAAACCCGGAAAACTCTTAAAAGGATATGATTCAATACTTTCATTTGATGTTGAATCGTTTGACCATATTGATGAAAAAAATCCAGGCAGGGATTTGTTTTTTATCGAACATGAAGATTACTTAAAGGACGTTGAGCAAACCATTGAGGAAATAAAATCGACCAAACTGGCCAAGGTTATTGTTTCGCGTTTGATTGCAAAACATCGAAAAGAAGAATCAACTGGCAAATTATTCCTGGAACTCTTAAATCAGACACCGAACGCTTTTGTTTATCTGGTTAATTTGCCTCAGGCCGGAATTTGGATGGGTGCTACCCCGGAAGTTCTTTTGGAATCGCACGGTAAAACCATGGAAACGGTTTCACTGGCAGGTACCCAATCCCGTAAAAGTGATTCAGACTACTCCTGGCATACTAAGGACATTGAGGAGCAGGCTTTTGTTTCCCGTTATATGCTGGATGTTTTTTATCGGTTTGACATTCACCCGTATACAACGCAAGGACCAGATACCATGGAGAGTGGGAAGGTGGCACATCTCAAAACAAGCTTTATGTTCCCTTCCAAAAAGATAGCTGATAAGTTGGGGGATTTTATTGCTGATTTACATCCAACACCTGCCGTATGTGGTTTACCAAAATCAAAAGCTGATAAATTTATTTCAAAAATCGAAAAGCATAATCGAAGGTATTACACAGGTTATCTTGGCCCGTGGCGACTAAATAGTTCAGTCAGATTATTTGTAAATTTGCGTTGTATGGAAATCATTTCCGATAAATACATTTTGTATTCCGGCGGTGGAATTACTTCCCGTTCAGTTCCGCAGGAAGAGTGGGAAGAAATCAATCATAAAGCAAAAACCTTGTTGTCGGCCATTGATGCTGTTCAAACTAAATGATATCAAACAAAAAACATATTCAGCAACTTGCTTCCATTCTGGCAGCAAAAGGGATCAACGACCTGATCATTTCTCCAGGTTCACGAAGCGGGCCGTTAGCACATACCTTTGCAGGATCGGACAATTTTAATTGCCGCAATATTGTTGATGAACGGAGTGCTGCCTATTTTGCAATTGGCCTCTCTCAGGC
The DNA here is from genome assembly GCA_028282195.1 of Prolixibacteraceae bacterium. Taxonomy (GTDB): domain Bacteria; phylum Bacteroidota; class Bacteroidia; order Bacteroidales; family Prolixibacteraceae; genus Sunxiuqinia. The sequence goes on along the minus strand of JANQII010000190.1, from coordinate 45,831 downwards.
CAAACAGAAACCTGTTGTTTTGCTGTGCAGCTCCGGGACTGCGACTTTGAATTATGCCCCTGCAGTTGCAGAAGCCTATTATTTAAATGTACCCTTGATTGTGTTAACTGCTGATCGACCTGATTATTGGATTGATCAGGCCGAAAGCCAATGCATCAATCAGAAAAATATCTATCAGGATTTTACAAAAAAAGAAGTTAGTCTTCCCTTAGGCGAATCTGAGAAAGAGTTGTGGTTTGCAGGGAGATGGATTAACGAATGTATCAACAAAGCCATTGAAGGTACTCCGGGACCTGTTCATATAAATATTCCGTTGGAAGAACCGCTGCATGATTTGCTTGATAAAAAGCTTCCTGAAGTTAAAGTTATCGATCAACTGAAGGTTGAAGCAAAAATATCAGAAGAAGAATTGCTGAAATTGGCTTCTGAATATAATCAGTCTGAGAAAGTTTTGATTCTGGCCGGGCAACAATTCACCAATCCCAAGTTGGAAAACTTGCTGGTTGATTTTGCAGATCGAACCGGAGCGGTTGTTTTGGCAGAACATCTTTCAAATTTAAACCACCCGTCGTTTTGCAAGGCTGTCGATTTGTTGATGCCTGCATTTTTAGCGGATGAAGTTGAAAAATACCAACCCGGTTTACTGATTAGTTTAGGGGGGCAGTTTGTTTCAAAATCACTTAAGCAATTCCTAAGAAAATACCAACCTGAGAGCCATTGGCACTTAAGTTTTTCAAATGAACATTTTGATACGTATCAGTCACTTACAAAAGTTTTGAATGTTGAGACTTCCGATTTTTTTGAACAGCTTTTAGATACTGTTGATTCAAAAGAAAACCATTTTCAAAAAAGTTGGAAAACGAAAGAAACTGAGGTCACTCAGTTGCGTAATGAGTTTATTCAACAAACGAATTTTTGTGATTTGAAAGTTTTTGATCAAATACTAAAAACCCTTCCTGAAGATTCTATTTTACATTTGGGCAATAGTTCCCCGGTCAGATATGCATTGCTTTGCGATTCTGCCAGCAATGTTGAATATCATGGAAATCGTGGTACTGCCGGGATTGATGGCCCTTTGTCAACAGCTGTTGGTTTTGCATCAGAATCTGAAAAATTGAACACCATTATTTTGGGGGACTTATCGTTTTTTTATGATTCTAATGCGTTATGGAACAAATATATAGGAAGCAATCTTCGGGTAATTGTAATAAATAACAGAGGCGGAAATATTTTTGGAATGATAAAAGGACCTTCAGAGTCTCCGGCTTTTCAAGAGCATTTTTTCACAGAGAATAAATTTAAGGCAGAAGGAATTGCCCGAACTTTTGAATTGGATTATTTCAAAGCAGAAAATGAAGGGGAACTTAAATCCGCTTTAGAAGATTTTTATTCACCTGCTCAAAACAAAGCTGCTGTTTTGGAGGTTTTTACTTATGCAGAAATGAATAGTAAAATTTTCAGGGAATTGTTTAAGTATATAAAATGATCAAGAATAAAATATATCAAATTGTTGAGAAGGGCTCTCATGGGTCAAGACAGAATTTGATTTTTGATTATGTAATCATGACCTTGATTTTATTAAATGTCATTGCGATTATTCTTGAAACAATTCCTGAAATCAATAGACTTTACGGTAGTTTCCTTAGGAGCTTTGAACTTATTTCTGTAATAATATTCTCGATTGAATATTTAATGAGGTTGTATGTTTCGGATTTGAGCCACCCATCATCAAGTCGAATAAAGTCTATATTGAAATTTGTTTTTTCAGGATATGGAGTTATCGATTTACTCGCGATTCTTCCATTTTATGTTCCATTTTTGATTAAAGCAGATTTGAGATTTTTGCGAATTCTTAGATTGATGAGATTTTTTCAAATTCTAAAAATCAATCGGTATCACAATTCACTTAATCTTATTTGGTCAGTTATTAAAGAGAAAAAAGGAGAGTTGACAATAACTGCTTTTGTAACTTTCTTAGCACTTTTGGTTTCATCATTCTTAATCTATTACATAGAAAGAGATGTTCAACCAGATAAATTTCCAAATATACTTGCTGGTTTTTGGTGGGCTATTGCAACCCTAACTACTGTTGGTTATGGTGATGTTTATCCAGTAACCGCATTCGGTAAGGTTATTAGTGGCTTTGTTGCATTTCTTGGAATTGGTTTAGTAGCTTTGCCTACCGGAATCATTGGTTCAGGATTTATGGAAAAAATAGATAAGAGGAAACATAAGATAACCTGTCCAAAGTGTGGGGAAGAAATTGAAGATAAAAATTAAAACATCATACATATGACAACAAAAAGACAATGGGAAACCATAAAAGAATATGAAGATATTTTCTTCGATTATTTCGGAGGGATTGGAAAAATTACCATCAACCGCGAGCGTTACCGCAATGCATTTCGTCCGACTACCGTGAACGAAATAAGTGATGCTTTACACATTTGCCGTGAAGATAAACGTATTAATGTAGTGGTGTTAACAGGAGCTGGAGATAAAGCTTTTTGTTCTGGTGGCGACCAGAATGTAAAAGGAATTGGGGGGTATGTTGATAAAGAAGGCATTCCACGCCTGAATATCCTGGAAGTGCAAAAGCAAATTAGAAGCATGCCGAAACCCGTTATTGCCATGGTAAATGGTTTTGCAATTGGCGGTGGCCATGTGCTTCATGTGGTTTGCGATATTTCAATTGCCAGCGAAAATGCCATTTTTGGTCAGACAGGCCCTAAAGTAGGAAGCTTTGACGCAGGGCTTGGTTCTTCCTATTTGGCAAGTATCATTGGACAGAAAAAAGCGCGCGAAATCTGGTTTATGTGCCGTCAGTATTCTGCAGCTGAAGCTTTAGAGATGGGACTTGTGAACAAGGTTGTACCTTTTGATCAACTCGAAGATGAGGTGGTTGCCTGGGCTGAGAAAATGCAGGAACATAGCCCATTGGCATTGCGCATGTTAAAGCTTGGGATGAATGCAGAATTGGATGGGCAAATTGGTATTCAGGAATTTGCAGGAAACGCCACATTGCTTTACTACCTTACAGAAGAAGCACAGGAAGGGAAACATGCGTTTCTTGAAAAACGCAAACCCAACTTTGGGAAGTATCCTAAGTTTCCATAACCATAACCTATCTTACCTTTTTGTAAGTTACCTTTTTGTAAGTTACCTTTTTGTAAGTTACCTTTTTGTTTCTTATTTTTGAATAAAAAAGAAATATGGAAACCCCATTTGTTTTTGGCAAGCTGGCCAATGAGCATAATTTTACTGATAGGAAAGAAGAAACAAAACAGTTAATTGAGAATTTTAATTCACTGGCAAATACAATTCTTATTTCGCCAAGACGTTGGGGGAAAAGTTCTTTAGTTCAAAAAGTATCAAGGGAAGCTGAAGCTATAAAAAAAGATCTTCGTTTTTGTTTTTTAGATGTTTATAATGTAAAAACTGAAGAACAATTCTATCAGCATTTAGCTGCAGAGGTCTTGAAGATATCTGCCACGAAAATGGAAAATCTACTTGAATATGCCGGGAAATTCATGGGTAGGTTCCTGCCAAAACTATCTTTTAGTCCTGATTATCAGAATGATATCTCATTAAGTCTTGATTGGAAAGAAGTAAAAAAGCAGCCAGATGATATCCTGAACATGGCTGAAAAACTTGCTTCTGAAAAAGGATGGAAAATTATTATCTGTATCGATGAGTTTCAAAATATTTCAACTTTCGAAGATCCATTGGCTTTTCAGAAGAAATTAAGATCTCACTGGCAAAAACATCAAAATGTTGCTTACTGTCTTTATGGTAGTAAAAGGCATATGTTATTGGATGTATTTACAAACCCTTCAATGCCATTTTATAAGTTTGGAAACCTAATGTTTCTTGAAAAAATAAAAAGAGATGATTGGATTTCATTTATTTGTCAACGTTTTGATGAAACTAAAAAACAAATTGATAAAAAAAGTGCAGGCCTAATTGCGGATTTGACAGAATGCCATCCTTACTATGTTCAGCAGCTAGCGCAGCAAAGTTGGCTTAGATCGGTTAAAAAATGCTCAAGGGATATTGTAATTGAAGCACATCAGGGAATTATTAATCAGTTAAGCATGTTTTTTCAAATGAAAACAGATGAGCTTGCTAATTCGCAAATTAATTTTTTGAAGGCCATAATTGATGGAGTAGAGCAACTTAGCTCTAAAGAGACATTAAGGAATTACGATATTGGGACATCAGCGAACGTTTTAAAAGTTAGAAAAGCTCTTGAAAATAAAGAGATTATTGATGTGGTTGGAGCTAAGATATCTGTGCTTGATCCAATGTATAAGAACTGGCTGGTGAATAATTATTTTCAAAAAAATAAACAATTTTAAGTATGGCTTCACCTAAAAGTTGGATAAAAGCTGCCCGGTTAAGAACCTTGCCTTTGGCTCTTTCAGGAATTATTATGGGCTGTGGCCTGGCTTGGTTTTATGGATCAATTAATTGGCTGGTTAGCTTGCTGGCTATTGCAACAGCAATCTTCATTCAGGTTTTTTCCAACTTTGCGAATGACTATGGCGATAGCCAAAAAGGAACAGACAATGAGTTTCGTGTTGGCCCTGCCCGAACGGTACAAAGTGGGGAAATCTCCAAAAAAGAAATGAAGCTTGGAATGTTTGTAATCGGAATTTTAAGTTTCATTTTAGGCGTATGGTTGGTTTATGCCGGTACCTGGCATATCTCTAAAATTGTCTTTTTAAGCTTTATCGGTCTTGGTGTTTTGTCTCTAATCGCGGCCTATTTTTATACGGCAGGCAAAAAGTCGTATGGATATGTTGGCTTGGGGGATTTGGCTGTATTCCTTTTCTTTGGATTGCTCCCTGTAATAGGCGTTTTTTATCTCAACACCGGATACATTCAGACTGCAATCGTTTTGCCGGCAATCTCTATGGGTTTTTTTAGTACAGGGGTACTTAACCTGAATAACATGCGTGATATTGAAAATGATCAGCAATCTGGAAAAAAAACTTTAGCAGTAAGAATGGGGCAGAAGACTAGTAGAATCTATCACGCTTTAATCATTTTATTGGGCTGGGCTGCTGCTGTTATTTTTGCAATAAACCAATTTACCTCAATTCACCAATGGCTGTTTTTGCTGAGTCTTCCACTGTTCACCATTGATTTGACAAAAGTCTTTCGAGTAAAAGAAGCTTCAAAGCTTGATCCTTTTTTAAAACGATTGGCATTAGCTACCTTAGCATTTACGCTTTTATTTTATTCCGGACTGGTTTTATCTAACATGTAGGCTATGAAAGCCCGTTTTAAAAAATATGAACTTCAGTTTAAGCGTCCGGCTGGTACGTCCCGGGGAGTTTATACAAGTCGTCCGGTTTGGTTTTTATTTCTGGAAGAAAATGGAATTGCCGGGATAGGGGAATGTGCCCCACTTGCAGGTTTGAGTAAAGAAACTCCTAGGCAAGTTGAAAACCTTTTGAATGATATTGTGTCAAATCCACAACAATTTATAAAGGAACCGATTTTGTTGGAAGAAGCTCCTTCGGTTCGTTTCGCGTTTGAAACGGCTTTACTTGATTTGCAAAATGGAGGTCATCAACTTCTTTTTCCATCTGACTTTACGGAAGGCAAGGCTGGCATTCCAATTAATGGTTTGATTTGGATGGGCAAGCCTGAATTTATGCATGCACAAATTGAAGAAAAACTTAATGCTGGTTACCACTGCTTAAAATTGAAGATTGGTGTTCTGGATTTTGAAAAGGAATTGGATTTGTTGAGATCAATCAGAAGCAAATTTTCCAAAGAAGAGATCATTTTGCGTGTTGATGCAAATGGTGCTCTCAGTACAGAGGATGCTTACTCAAAACTAGAGAAACTTGCAGAGCTGGATATTCATTCAATTGAACAGCCAATTGCTGCAAGACAGAGGAAAAAGCTTGCAGAACTTTGCAACAGTTCACCTATCCCAATTGCGCTGGATGAAGAATTAATTGGAATTAATAAGCTTACAGAAAAGAAGGAATTACTGGATTTAGTTCGACCTCAATTTTTAGTGCTGAAGCCAAGTTTGCACGGGGGAATGGCAGGTTGTGATGAATGGATTCAATTAGCAGAAGAACGAAATATGGGCTGGTGGATTACTTCGTATTTAGAATCAAATGTGGGTTTAAACGCCATTGCTCAATGGACTTATACAAAAAATGTAAAGATGCACCAAGGGCTTGGTACAGGGCAGTTATTTACCAACAATGTTAATTCGCCACTTGAAATTCGGGGTGAGCAATTGTGGTTTGATCCAAATAGAAATTTTAAGCTTTCAGAAATTATCTAATGGAGCTTTTCCCAAAACATATTAAGCTGGATGGACAGTTAGTTGAAGTAAAAGAATTGCTGAAGCAAGCCGACACCAAGGCAGATTGGGAAAAAAACTCGCTCGAATTTTTAGAAGAATGGTACAACAATGCAGATTTTATTGAAGCAAAAACATCCGGGAGTACTGGCGAACCAAAAACTATCCGACTAAAAAAAGACTTTGTTGCTGCAAGTGCTAAACGAACTTTAGCCTTTTTTAAACTGGAAGAAAATGATAAGGTTTTGCATTGTCTCCCGTCCCGTTTTATAGCTGGAAAGTTAATGACAGTCCGTGCTTTAATTGGTAAACTTGATTTGAAAATTGTTGACCCGGCAACTGACTTTAAATTTTTAAATGCAAAGTCGTTTAAATTTGCTGCTGTCGTTCCAAACCAAATGATAAAGTTGCTCAACCCGCAACTTGCAACCCGCAACCTGCAACTCGTTTTAATCGGAGGTTCTTCTATTCCTCAATCACTTGAAGAAAAGCTCCGGTCTGTTCCGGTTCAATGTTACTCAAGCTATGGAATGACCGAAACAGCTACGCACATTGCCATTCGAAAAGTTAATGGCGTTAGTCCCGATAAATTTTACCATTGCCTGGAGAATATCCACGTTGAAATTTCAGAAGATGATTGTCTCCAAATTCATATGCCAGGTTTAGAACAGCCATTAAAAACTACTGATATGGCGGAGTTGAAAAACAGTGAAACTTTTCGGATACTTGGAAGGGCTGATCATATCATTATCTCCGGGGGCATTAAGTATTTTCCTGAAGAAATTGAAAAGAAACTGGAACCACATATTAAGCTTCCATTTTATATCTCATCACTTTCTGATGATAAACTCGGGCAACAAATCGTTATGTATGTTGAAGCTGTTGAAACCCCTGAAATAAAAGATCATTTGGCAAAAACCATGTCCGTTTATTTATCAAAATTTGAGCAACCCCGCCAAATCCTTTTCAAGAACCTATTTAACCGAACTTTGAACGGGAAATTGATTCGATTATAATTAAATGGCACTGCAATCATTCCTTAATCAACAATTAACACCTTTGTAACCGGTAGGTAATTTGCAATTAATATTAGGAAGATATTTTTATTGCGTGATTTGATTGAGCACCAGTTCATCGACTTAGAGACAATAATTTATTTGTTAAGTTAAACAACTAAAATAATTGTCTATTTCCCCTTCCCTGTAATGATTTTATTCCCAAAAGGTTGCATTCCCGGCAGCCTTTTTTCATTTGATAAAAATCTATTTTAATTGTTGAAACGGATCACTTCATAATTCAGGTTGGTTTTATTGGATTAATTAAACTATCAGGTGGAGCGCAAATTATCCCGTAGGGATTAAATAGTTGCAGCACCGGGTTTTGTCCGGCTTTAGACGGACTTATCCGGTGTTGGGATATGTGGTAAGAAACCAGGCGGACGCAATGGGCTGTTTGAAAGCATTGAACATTTCATCCGCCGCATGGAAAAGGTTTTTTTATAACCGACAATCAATCCCGGGCTATCGTAAGCAAAATCCAGTATCGAACATTCAAAATCATACCCTCCAAAAACTAATCTGCCGGAAAAATCAAGTGATCCCCGTTCTCTTGCAACAAATAAATGTATAATAACAAATAAACCTGCCTGTCCAGACAATAAATATGCAATCAGGAACTTCCTTGCCAGGTCCTTTTACATTTTTTGTTTGTTATTTTGCTTCAGTGCTTATTCTTTGAAGCTTACAACTTATCACTTCCGAAACCTGTTTTCAGTCTCAGTCTCAGTCTCAGTAACCCGAAACCCGAAACTCGGAACTTGCAACCCGAAACTTCCACAAAGCCGACAGTAATCCATCCGAATTATTGATTGATCCGTCAGAAGCATATTGCTATTGCCCAAATATTTATAAGCTGATATTAATTTTTTGATTATTCCAATAGGGATTTTTTCACTTTTATAAACTGAGAGTTACTATTGTACATTGAATTTATTACATTTGTATGCATTGAAAAAATACTTAATACCAACTTAACTAATTATGCCTAAAAGACTGACGAAGTTTCTCCAGAAGCGTATTTTACTTGTGCTGTTTTTCGGTTTTACTTTTGGGGTACTTGCACTAATCGGGTTCAACAAATCGGTTGAATATACTTCTACCAACGAATTCTGCGGATCATGCCATATACATCCTCATGTTCATGAATCCTGGAAGCTGTCTACCCATTACGACAATCGCCATGGGATTCATATAAAATGCGTTGATTGCCATTTGCCACCAAAAGGAGAGGGCTATCTAATTGAAAAAATAAAAACCGGGGTAAGGGATGTTTATGGTCTTTGGTTTAAAGACCATGAAAGTTTCAACTGGGAAGCCAAGTCAACCTTTGAGCAAGCCCAACACCATACTTACAAAGCATCTTGTGTGAATTGTCACGTGAACCTGTTTCCGTTGACCTTATCCCCTAAAGGGCAGGATGCACATTTGTATTACACACAAAACGAAGAAGACCTTCGCTGTATTAATTGCCACTTGCATGTTGGACACTACGATCCCAATGCGATACATGATAGCAATATTGACTTTGGAAAAGGCGAAAAAAAGAATCTTGAATTGTACCTGGAAGCAACTCAGGTAAAATCACATGAAAGTTTTACTGAGAAAATCCCGAACTCAACGGTATCTTTTGAAATGATTGCAATTCCAGGTGGTTCATTTAAAATCGGCAGTCCTGCTGATGAAGCTTTCAGAAAAGAAAATGAAGGACCGCAAAAAGAAGTTAAAATCAGCCCGTTTTTTATGAGTGAAGTGGAAGTTACCTGGGACGAATTCTTAGCTTTCTATGCACAAACCGGGGCTGAAGGACGAAGTACAGACACTGAAGGTTCAAGACTGGAAGACGAAGTAGATGCAATTACCGGACCGACACCACCCTACGGACAACCGGACCAGAACTGGGGATTGGGTAAACGTCCGGCTATTACGATGAGCTACAATGCAGCTGAAACTTATTGCCGTTGGTTGTCGCAGGTTACAGGCAAAACCTATCGTTTACCAACCGAAGCGGAATGGGAATATGCATGTAGGGCTGGTACAGAAACCCCATACTTTTTTGAGGGGGATCCAAAGGATTATTCAAAAGAAAGATTTTGGAATAAGATTTTTGGGGTCGATACAACAAATATTAACTCTTATGTAGTATATGAAGCCAATAGTATGGCTAAAACACAAACTCCTGATGCAGTGCGCGCAAATCCTTTCGGTTTGAAAAACATGTTAGGGAATGTTGCTGAATTCTGCCAGGATTGGTATGCTGCAGATGCTTATAAAAACCTTTCGGACGGAGTACAGGATCCCCAAGGACCTGCCAGTGGAACAGAATATGTTGTGCGTGGAGGATCTTTCAAAAGTAGTCCTGCTGAATTGAGGAGTGCAGTTCGTGATTATACAAAATCGGAGGCATGGCTAAAAACTGATCCACAAATGCCAAAGAGTATTTGGTGGTATTCGGATGCTAACATGGTGGGCTTCCGTGTCGTTTGTGAATTTGATGATAAAACCGGAAATCAATAAACTAAAACTACTTAAACATGAGTGAACAAAATTTTTCAAGAAGACGTTTCCTCGCGAATGCAGCTGCTGTTGGGGCAGTGGGCGTCATTGGAGCGAATGCGCTGGTTTCTTGCGGAGAAAAGAAAAAGGCAGTTGAATTAAATTTACCACCTTTATTTGACCAGGCTCCTGATGGAAAGCCGTTGAAGCTTGGTGTTATTGGTTGTGGTGGCCGTGGTTCAGGTGCAGCGTTAAATCATCTTGAAGCCGGCCCTAATATTACGGTACATGCATTAGGGGATGTTTTTCAGGATAAAATAGATGATTGCAGAAATAAAATTAAAAATCAGACAGGGCAAGAGGTTCCTGAGGAAAACATTTTTGTAGGTTTCGATGCTTACGAGAAAGTACTTGACTCCGGAATTGATGTAGTTGTTTTAGCTTCACCTCCTCATTTCCGCCCAAAACATTTTGAAGCAGCCGTTCAGGCCCGCAAACATGTTTTCATGGAAAAACCGGTAGCGGTTGATCCTGTCGGGATTCGCCAGGTAATGGCTTCTGCAAAAAAGGCTGATAGCCTTGGATTGAAAATTGTTGCCGGGACTCAACGCCGTCACCAACGTGATTACATTGAAGTTTACAAGCAAATTGCCCAGGGTTCGATAGGCGATATCGTAAGTGCTAACTGCTACTGGAATATGGGCAAGCTTTGGCACAGAAACCCAAATGCTGAATGGAGTGAAATGGAATATATGCTTCGCGACTGGGTTAACTGGATTTGGTTGTCAGGTGATCACATTGTAGAGCAGCATGTACACAATATTGATGTTGTAAATTGGTTTACAGGTAAGCTTCCAACTAAAGCCGTTGGTTTTGGTTCTCGTTTGCGTCGTGTAACTGGGGATCAGTTCGATAACTTCAGCATTGATTTTATGTACGATGATAAAATGCATACGCATAGTATGTGTCGTCAGATTAATGGATGTGCCAACAATGTTTCTGAATTTGTGATGGGTACAAAAGGTTCTTCAAACTGTAAAAATACCATTTGGGATGCTGCCGGGGCAGAACTGTATAAATATCCATATCCACTGGATGAAAATGGTGAGCCAGAGCGTAATGTAAAGATCAGTCCTTACGTACAGGAGCATATTGACCTGGTTACCTGTATTCGTCAAAATATACCAATTAATGAAGCTGAAGCAATTGCTGAAAGTAATATGTGTGCCATCATGGGACGGGTTTCTGCATATACCGGTAAAGAAGTTTCATGGGATGAAATGATGAACTCAGACATGAAACTAGGCCCGGATACTTACGTTATGGGGGATATTGGTTTTGTAGATAAAGCAACTGTACCAATTGCCGGAGAAGCTGCTGATGCAGGCAAAACAAGAGGATAATCGGTTCTCAGCAAACAACAAACTATATTCAAAGAGTCCGCACCTTTTAGTTGCGGGCTTTTTGTTTAGGAGGATATCTGTAAATAATTAAAAGATCTTCATTGCGATTGGTTATTTTCAGCAAATATTCATGTTTTTATAATTGATTCTTTTAATTTTACATTGCTTGTGCGCTAGAGTGATTGAAGAGCTTATTTATAAATAAATGAAACAATCAATTCTTGCAATTCTTTTAATAATTGCACTTCCTTTTCTGTTGAAATCTCAACAGAAGAATGAAACATTCCTATCAATTGGAATTAGTTCTGCAAAATATAATATTTCATATTTAAGTGAAGACCCTTCGCCTCATTCTGTCTTTTTTGGAATTGATAAATCATGGAATAAAAAGAATGATCAATCACTTTCTTTTGTAAAACAAATTGGCTTAGGATTTAAGTATACAGACTTATCAAGGGAACGGGGAGGAATTGCTGCTCGTGACATATACAACTCATTTTACTTACACACATTCATTAACGCTTCGGTTATGATTCAAAAAAGGTTTTCTGAAAGTGTAAGAATTCAAATTGGCCCCAAAGTAGAAAGTTTGATAATTGGATATGAGAGTGGGGAAAAAACTGGTTGGGGATGGCGAGACCCTGATACTGGCACTATAAACTATAGTGGGGATAAAGATTATTCTGAGTTTAATCGTAACTATTTTGATCAACTATATTACGGACCTGAAATAAGAGTTCTAACATTAACCCAGGGAAATTCTTCGATTGGTTTTAGTTTCGGATATCTTTTCACAAAAGAAACGGAATCAAATTTTGAGACTGGCCATATGCTTCGCTTTGCAACATTTATCGAGTTATAAAATTAAAAACACGCATCAAGAAGAACATTTCTTTTGATAGAATATGTGAAGTATTTGCTCAATCTGGCAACCGCTTTTAAAAACACTCATTCAACCCAAAAAATTTCTATATTTGTAGCTTTTTAGAAAATACGTCAAAAGAGGTTTTTAATGAGTGCTAAATTCCGCGAATACAAGCAATTAGATCTTTCGCAGATCAATAAGGAAGTGTTGAAGAGATGGGAAGATGATGATACTTTTCACAAAAGTATTTCAACCCGTGAAGGTAATCCAACCTTTGTTTTTTATGAAGGGCCACCTTCTGCTAATGGTATGCCTGGCATTCACCATGTAATGGCACGTGCTATAAAAGATACTTTCTGCCGCTATAAAACCATGAAAGGTTTTCGTGTTCACCGTAAAGCAGGGTGGGATACACATGGTTTGCCTGTAGAGCTGAGCGTTGAAAAATCGCTTGGGATTACCAAGGAAGATATTGGCACAAAAATTACCGTTGGGGAATACAATGCTGCTTGTCGCCGCGAAGTGATGAAATACACCAAAGAGTGGGAAGAATTAACCCGCCTAATGGGATACTGGGTGAATATGGACGACCCATACATCACTTTTGATAATCGCTATATTGAAACAGTTTGGTGGTTGTTGAAGAAGCTTTTTGATAAAGGGTTGCTTTACAAAGGTTATACCATTCAGCCTTATTCGCCTGCAGCCGGTACCGGTTTGAGTTCGCACGAGTTAAACCAACCGGGCTGTTACCGTGATGTAAAAGACACAACCGCTGTTGCTCAGTTTGCTGTAATACGTGATGAAAAGTCCGAATTTTTATACGAAGGTGTAGATTCTCCATTGTATTTCATGGCCTGGACAACCACTCCATGGACATTGCCTTCGAATACTGCACTTTGTGTTGGCCCTAAAATCAAGTATGTGAAAGTTCGCACATTCAACCCATATTCGGGGGATCCTGCTACAGTTATTTTGGCGAAGGATTTGGTGAGTGCACATTTCAACCCAAAAAATGCGGAACCTTCTTTTGATGAATATAAACCGGGTGATAAAAAAATCCCTTTTGAGATAATTGCAGAATATACAGGTGCAGACTTAGCTGGCGTTAATTACGAGCAGTTGATCAACTGGGTAAAGCCGGATGGAGAAGCTTTCCGTGTTATAACCGGGGATTTTGTTACTACAGAAGATGGTACAGGTATCGTTCATATTGCGCCTACCTTTGGTGCTGATGATGATCGTGTAGCCAGGCAAAATGGAATTGTGCCATTGCTGGTAAAAGATAAAGAAGGTAAGCCTCAGCCATTAGTTGATAAAGCAGGTCGTTTCTTTAGGGTAGAGAAAATGGATGCTGATTTCGTAGCAAACTTTGTAAACCAGGAAACTTATGCCGGATTTGCAGGACGTTATGTGAAGAATGAGTATGACGATTCACTTTCTGAGAATGATCCGACCATTGATATTGATATAGCGGTAATGCTGAAAAAAGAGAACAAAGCTTTTAAAGTTGAAAAACATGTTCACAGTTATCCGCATTGCTGGAGAACCGATAAGCCTGTACTCTATTATCCATTGGATAGTTGGTTTATTAAAACAACCGAAGTAAAAGATAAATTAATTGCGCTAAACAATACGATTAACTGGAAGCCACAATCAACAGGTATCGGTCGTTTTGGAAATTGGTTAGAGAATTTGGTTGACTGGAATTTAAGCCGTTCGCGTTTCTGGGGAACACCACTTCCAATCTGGCGGACTGAAGATGGTTCTGAAACCAAATGCATTGGTTCTGTTGAAGATTTGATGACAGAAATTGAAAAAGCTGTTGAAGCCGGAGTGATGGACAAAAACATTTTTGAAGGCTTTAAAGCTGGCGATTTCACAAAAGATAATTACGGGAAAATCGATCTTCACAGACCGTATGTTGACGATATATTTTTGATAAGCGATAAAGGTGAAAAAATGTTCCGCGAACCCGACTTGATTGATGTGTGGTTTGATTCCGGAGCAATGCCTTATGCGCAACATCATTATCCATTTAGCCCCCTCCCAACCTCCCCTCAAGGTGGAGGAGCAAGTAGACCTAAATGGCAAACTGCAAGAAATTCAAGTTATGGGCTGTTAAAAGAATTAGCTAAGAAGCAGAAAGAAAATCCAACCGATGCCGAAGTTTTTTTATGGGAAAATTTGAAGGGTAAACAGCAGGGGTATAAATTCAGACAACAACACATCATTGATCAGTTTATTGCAGACTTTGTTTGTTTGGAAAAGAGATTGATTATTGAGGTAGATGGAGGGTATCATTCGTTGCCTGAAGTTCAAATTTCAGACAGTGAAAGAACTGAAATCTTAAATGAATTGGGCTATAAGGTCATTCGTTTTACGAACGAGGAAGTGATAAATGACATTGACAGGGTTCTTTCTGAAATACAGAACACCTTAAACACCCTCCCCTTAGGGGAGGGCTGGGGAGGGGCTTCTTTATTCCCGGCTGATTTTATTGCTGAAGGTGTTGACCAGACACGTGGTTGGTTCTTTACCTTGCATGCCATTGCAACAATGATCGATGAGTCGGTTGCATTCAAAAATATTATATCCAATGGATTGGTATTAGATAAAAGCGGCAACAAAATGTCGAAGCGTTTAGGCAATGCTGTCGATCCGTTTGAGACTATTGAGAAGTATGGATCAGACCCATTGCGCTGGTATATGCTAACCAATGCTCAGCCTTGGGATAACCTGAAATTTGATATCGGTGGTGTGGATGAAGTGCGTCGTAAATTCTTCGGAACACTTTATAATACGTATGGTTTCTTCGCGTTGTACGCTAATGTTGATGGGTTTACGTACAAAGAGGATGAAATCCCAATTTCAGAACGACCCGAGTTGGATCGCTGGGTTATCTCACTCTTGAATTCATTAGTAAAAGAAGTTGGTGAAAGCCTGGAAAATTATGAGCCGACCCGTGCTGGGCGTGCTATTTCAGAATTTGTTACTGAAAACCTGAGTAACTGGTTTGTTCGTTTAAGCCGTAAACGTTTCTGGGGTGGTGATTATGAAAAAGATAAAATTTCAGCTTATCAAACCTTATATACTTGTTTGGCAACAATCGCCAAACTTTCTGCTCCGATTGCTCCGTTTTATGCTGATCTTCTTTACGCTGACCTGAATAAACTAACAGGAAAAGAAACAGATCAAAGCGTACATTTAGCTGAATTCCCGGTGGCTGATGACAATCTGATCGATAAAGCCCTGGAAGAGAAAATGGCAATTGCACAGAAAGCATCATCCATGATTCTTGGTCTTCGCCGAAAAGAAAAACTGAAAGTTCGTCAACCTTTGGCTAAAATAATGGTTCCAGTACTTAATGATCATTTCAAAGAGCAATTTGAAGCAGTTGAAAATATTATTTTGACCGAAGTGAACGTTAAGGAAGTGGAGTATATCACTGATGCGACAGGTATCATTAAAAAGAAAATCAAACCGAACTTTAAGGCTTTAGGCCCTAAGTTTGGGAAGATTATGAAGCAAATAGCGGGAGCTGTAGCACAGTTTAGCCAGGAAGACATTGGTCAGATAGAAAAAGAAGGAAAGTATAGTTTAACAGTTGCTGATCGGACTATTGAGTTAGGATTAGACGATGTTGAGATTTTAACTGAAGATATACCCGGATGGCTGGTAGCTTCTGAAGGTGCTTTGACTATTGCCCTGGATATTAACGTTTCAGAAGAATTAAAACAGGAAGGTATCGCCAGGGAATTTATTAATAAAATTCAGAACCTGCGTAAAGAAAGTAACTTTGAAGTAACTGATCGAATTAATCTTAAGATTCAAAAGCATGAGTTCTTTAACTTGGCCGTTGAGAATTTTAAAGATTATATTAGCAATCAGACACTTGCGCAGGATTTAGCACTTGTTGACTCAATCGATGAGACAACAAGTAATAAAGTAGAAATAGAACAAGATGTGGATGCGTTGATCCAGTTGGAAAAAACAAGTTGAAAAACAACGGCAATAGTATGTTTTACGAACTGTATCAATTAAAAATATTTTTATAATTTAGAGACCGGAATGTTTTTTATACGAACGTATCCGCTGTAAACTTAAAACTTTGGGCTATGACAGGAAAAAACAGATATTCAGATGCTGAGTTAGCGGAATTCAAAGAGCTAATTTTGGGTAAGCTTGACAAGGCTAAAAAAGATTATGAAATCTATAAGAATTCAATAACTCACGGTGATGGTAATGATACACAGGATACCTCACCAACGTTCAAGGTTTTGGAAGAGGGCGCAGCTACTCTTTCCAAGGAAGAAGCCGGTAAACTTGCACAACGTCAGTTAAAATTTATTCAGCATCTTCAGGCGGCTTTGGTTCGCATCGAGAACAAAACTTATGGTATTTGTCGTGAATCTGGCAAACTAATTTCTAAGGAACGTTTGCGCGCAGTGCCACATGCTACACTTAGCATTGAGGCGAAAAAACAACAATAAAGGAATTTCTATTCATATACAAACGATGGTGATTGGGAGGGGACTTCCAATCATTTTTTTATGAATTTATAAGACATGTCCAAATTACAAAAGTCATTATTAATCGTACTTGTGATCTTAATCATAGATCAGGTGCTCAAATTTTTGATCAAAACAAATATGTACCTGGGAGAGGAGTTTTCTGTGTTAGGGGATTGGTTCTTAATTCATTTTGTTGAAAATAACGGAATGGCTTTTGGAATTGAATTTGCCGGGGAATATGGAAAAATTTTTCTTAGCGTTTTTAGAATTATAGCTGTCACAGCCATAGGGTGGTACATGGTTAAACTGGTAAAAAGAGATGATGTGCCTATGGGATTTATCGTATGTATTTCACTCATCTTTGCAGGGGCAATAGGTAATATTATTGACAGTGCATTTTACGGTGTGATTTTTAATGATAGCTATGGGAGAGTTGCAGAGCTTTTCCCTGAAGGTGGTGGCTATGCATCGTTATTACATGGGAAAGTGGTTGATATGTTTTATTTTCCGCTTTTCTCAGGAAGATACCCGGAGTGGATTCCATACATTGGAGGTGATCAGTTTTTGTTTTTTAGGCCGGTCTTTAATGTTGCAGATTCATCAATAACAATTGGAATATTCTCAATTATCCTTTTTTACTGGCGCTTATTCAGCCGTTTGGATAAAAAGGAAGAAGAATTGGCCGAAGCCGCAAGTAGCAATAATTCTAATGCTGAAGGAGAAGAAATATAAGAGGTGTAAATTTTAATTTTTTGCTTGTTAAATTAAACGTAAAGTTGTAAACTTGCAATCCGAAAAATCTCGGCACTATCGTTCTTAATAATGACTTTTTAAACAATCAATCGTATAAAATAATACAGGGGGTATATTTACCTACAGTGGTAGTGCCCAGTTTTCGTCATCTGACGGCTGACTCATAATCAGGGAGTCAAAAAAAATACTGGTTAGAATATTAAATTGGCAATTATAATTTATAATAGGGCCTATAGCTCAGTTGGTTATAGCATCCCGGTCATAACCGGGAGGGACATTGGTTCAAGCCCAGTCGTTCATAAAAAAAAGTAGAATCGAAAGATTGAAAATGATATTTAGGGCCTATAGCTCAGTTGGTTAGAGCACCTGACTCATAATCAGGGGGTCCCTGGTTCAAGCCCAGGTGGGCCCACCCAATAAACAAGGCACTTTCAGCGATGGAGGTGCCTTTCGTTTTTTAACCGGGTCAAACATGGGTACAACAAAATTTTCTTTCTCATGAAACACAATCCCATCCCATCCTAAAAACTTGCAGAAATTTTCATCTGATTTCATATGGTTTGTTTTGTGTGTCATATTTCACTTATTATCGATATAAAATAAGGGAATTAAATTGAAAAATCCTTAAGTGGATAAGTTATTTCCCAAACTCAAGAAAAAGTTACAATTACAAAAGGGGGTTTTCAAAAGCCCCCTTTTCGAATAAAAAACTAATTACTTAAATGTAGATTTTTCTATTTAAACCATTTATTCTGGCCTGGTACCTGCGGTATAAAGGTTATCCGGGAAACCGACCCCGCTCTCCCTGGTTATTCTTACAACACCCCACCAGCCAAATGGGCCGGTAAAGTTGTTTTGCCAGTAAATATCTATTGAAGCTCCTTCAACTGACAGGATAGCCCAGGTGGTATTATAAAAACCTTCTTCAACGGTAATAAGCCCGGTAAAGAAATCATGGGTTAGTGTGTTGGATAGAAACCATGATGAAAAGTTCACATCACTTACAAAATAAGTGCCTGGTGGTTCAGTCAATAAAATTTCAATTGTTCCTGTTGTTCCAACGGCAATCCCAAGGTTAACCATACCTGGTCCAACTTCCAAATACTCGTAAGTATATGTTCCTTCCATTACTGGCGGCAAATAATCCTGATATTTTACCTGTATTGAAAAACTGTTCCCTGGGGATGTGTTGTTGCCTGAATCATATTTTGACCCATCAACATGTGTAACTACCCAGGTGAAAGTATAAATGTCGCCATTCAGTAAATGTGACTTTGAGCGGTCATTGACAAACTCTGATTTAAATAGGTCATAGAGGCCTTCAGCAGGAACCTGTATTGAAAATTTTCCATTTTCAGGAATTTCTGTTATTGAAATAAAGAGCTTCCTTGTATAATTATAAGGTTCAGCATAATTATACCCCTCTTTTTCTTCTGCATTAACCCATAATTCTATTTGGGAAATGTTGTTGAATTTTTCGATTGTGTTTAATTCAAAATTTAACTCCAAAATATCTGAAATTGGATACGTTTCCAATGTTAAAAGGTTAGTTTCCCACACATAAGAAGTAGTACCATCAGTCGCCGAAACTTTTACATTTGTATTTGCCTGCCATTCCAGGCTTTCAGGGCTTGGTCCCATTTCAAATTCATCATTTTCACTACAAGCATAAAGTGAAAATATAAATGTATAAACCAGTATATAACTAATTATTCTTTCTTTTTTCATTGCATTCAATTTATTGTATTTAATAAGCCTGATTTAAAGGTTTGGATTGATTGTTTTCAGTTTTAAAGAAATAGGAGCTACGTATTTTTCACTGCCAGGCTCCAGGGTTACAATTTCCCCTGTTGGGATCGTACGTGAATAGGTAGGAATAACTTCTCCATAAGCATGATAACGTTTTAGGTCAATCAAATTATTTCCTGTCATTCTTAGCTCTTTTCTTCTTTCCTCTTTTACCCTTTGCAATGTACTTGCATCATCTAAATGGGTTAATGGAGTAAAATTGACTATACGTTTTTCCAGCAGCTTATTGAGCATAGCAATTGCTTCTTCCCCATTACCAGTCCTGGCTTTAGCTTCAGCATTAACCAGGTAAATATTTGGAGTGGTAATGCCTGCCTGCGTTTCGTAATTATAAGCTGAAAAACAATAGTTTGGGCTTACATCAACACCATAAAAAGTGGTTTGTGTACTAAATAGTGTCCACCTTATGTCATTGGTTTTATCATACAGCGCTGCTAATTCAGGATTATACAATGATGCAGGGTCAAAATGGGTTGTTTTCAAATAACGGTTCCAGATACACTCCAAATTGTCATTGCCATTTTCGAAATCATTGATGTTTAAACCAGACCATGCATTCCCCGGAATTTTAAGGGAGAAAGTGCTGTAGTCATAGAGATAGTCATAAAACTCTAACGATTTATTTGAATATGTTAAAGCAGCTGCAAAATCACCTTTGTGGAGTGCCACCAAAGCACGCAAACCATATAAAGATGCATTTCCAGGCCTGAAATTAGCTTCTTTGTTAAAATCATCAGCTATGGTAGCCAATAAAACTTCTGCCTGGTCAAGATCATTTTCAATTTGTTCATATACTTCACCTATAGTTGCCCTGGATAGTTTCGTATTTAAATCAACCTCTAATGCCAAAGGAACTCCTGGTTTATCAAGGTTTGCAGCACTATACTGAAGCCCATATTCATTAACAAGCAAGAAATAGTCAAATGCACGTTGGGCAAATGCTTCCCCTTTAACCCTTTTCCTGTCAGATTCCAGGCGATTACCAAGTTCAGCATCATCAATATTTTCAAGTATAAGGTTATAAATATAAATGTATTTGTACCTGTATTCCCAATCTCTGTCATCTTCTGTTTGATCATAGGGGGCATCACTCCATTCATATTGTAGCTGCCTGTTTTTTGTCAATCCATGATAGGTCTCCTCTGGCATAAATACATCAGGATCCATATAATTCAGGTTTGTCCACACATCTACAGTTACCAGCGGGTCTTCCAATAAATTATCGTAATCTTCCACTGTTTGTGGAATTAAAGAGCCTGTAGGTTTAATATCAAGGAAATTATCAATATTACATGATGTCATTAAGATCGAAATAAAAAATATGGTTATTGTTTTTTTCATGATGTCCTCTTTTTAAAAAGTTACTTTAATGCCAAAAGTAAATGTCTTCAGGTTACTCCAGGCACTCTTGTAGCCATTCAACTCAGGGTCAAGCCCACGGTTGTTAACTGTCCATAAATATGGGTTTGCTACTTGTGCTGTGAATCGTAGATTCTTCACATAAACCTTTTCACTGATTGACTTAGGCATATTGTACCCAAGAATAATGTCCTTTATTCTTATATAGCCTGCATTGTGCACATAATCCTGCCCCTGGCTCCAATATGGACCATACATGGCCAGGTCCCATGTCCTTTCAATTTCCCCTGAATATGGGTTTTCTCCATTCCATGGAATACCTGGTATTGAAGTGTTGGCTTCATCTCCGGGTTTTTGCCACCTGTCATTTAAGTATTCAGGAACTTGCCTTCCATAATATGCAAAGGAAGGAGAGTAAGCAAACTCCCTGAATTTATGCCCAAACTTATAAGACAAGTTTACAGCAAGGTCAAAATCCTTGTAAAAAACTTTTGTATTGATCCCCCCATAAAAAGGAGCTATAGCAGCTCCGTGGTAAAGAAGTTCATCTACCTCGACAACAGCTTTATAATCTTTTACATTCCCATTGGTATCATAGGTCCTGACCCTTCCATATTCATCAAGCCCGGCATAGTTATAGGACATTAAGTTCTCAAATGGCCTGCCAACAGACAGGTCACCATTATATACCAGGTTGGTGGCAGTGTAAATGCGGTCGTCAAATTTTGTTACCCTGTTTTTGTTATAACTAAAATTGACTGTAGCATCCCACTTTAAATCATTTTTAGTAAGTATGGCAGTATTCAATGCAAGTTCAACCCCTTTGTTGCTCATAGATGCGTAATTGATCCAGGCTGTTTTAAACCCATTGGTAGGGTCTAATTCCCTTTGCCCAATCAGGTCAGTGCTGTTTCTTGAATAATAATCAAAACTACCATTCAGTTTATTGTTGAATAGTGCAAAATCAACAGCCATGTTCAACACAGCTGTTTCTTCCCACCTAAGCTGTGGGTTTGCAGGAAGTGTTAAAGTCAGGTAATTGTACAGATATGAGCCCCTTGAAAGGTTCCTGTTTTCAGCTTGTGCATACGGAGAATACCTGTTACTTGCATTCCCATTGATACCATAAGTAGCCCTCAACCTTAAACGGTTTACCCATGCTACACTTTGCATAAAATCTTCCTTTTGGATGTTCCATCCTAAGCCCACAGACCATAGTGGTTTATAACGATATTTGGGGTCGCTGCCAAACAGGTTTTTCTGGTCAACACGGAAACTGGCATTTAACGAATATTTGCCCTGGTATTCATACCCCATGTTTGCAAAAACCGAAAATTCCCTGATGTCATTATTGCCGGCAGTGAAGAATTTATCCCACAGCCTGTAGCCATTAAACATTTTAATGGCCCCACTTGCAAAGTCTTTTTCATTGACCACAACGTGGGTTGTAGTTTGTTTGTTATACCCAAATTTCCTGTGGAAGAAATTCTCATAATAAACCTTTCTGATGTCGGTTCCCGCAAATACATTCAGTTTGTGCTCATCCCATAATTTATCCCAGGTCAATGTATTCCTAAAGTTCCAGGCCTCGGTATTGCTTCTGTTCATTACATACTCAGTCCCATGTGGAATGTGGTATTGCCCGTCAACATAGAAATGAGCGACCCTCAATCTCATATAAGAGGTTTCCATAGTATTAAACTCATCCTGGTTGTAAAACCCTTTTTCATATTGAAAACTGGAGTTTAATTTTAAATCTTTCGTGATGGCTAAATCAATTCCAAACTTTGAACGGACATCAAAGTTTTCAGAAGTATTATCACTATTACGTTGGTCTTCCAGCAAATTGTTGTGCATGGAAATACCCGTCATTTCTTCCCTTTCAGCTGCTGCCCACCTATTTAGCAAAGTGAAAGAACCATTGTAATAGGGGATAGTTTGCCCATATTTATCAACCAGAGTTTCCCATGGCGGGCGAAGGATAACAAAAGAAGGAGTAATACCATTATGGTTTGCCCTTCTGTATGCAATATTTACACCTGCTGTAAAAGTTAATTTGTCATTGAGCTTATAATTATCACGCAAGTTAAAAACTATGCGGTTGTTTGAATTACCAATGGAGTTGGTCAAATTATCGTTAAAAACCAACGAGCTGTAAAAAGCATTTTTTTCGGTAGCTCCCGAAATTGACAGGTTGTAAGTTGCCTGAAAAGCCCTTCTGAAAAGGTATTTCTCATAGTCTTTTGTGGCATCCCTGCTCCTTAACTCATTCATGTAGGCATCAAACTGTGCATTGGTCCATTTATCTCCATTTGGTGCCAAGCCTTTATGCATGATAAATGCCTCATCAGTAATGGATACAGGTCTTCCTGCAGAAACGTTATATTGATGGTTGGTCCAGCCTTTTTCTTCATATTCTAAAATCATATCCAGGTTATCTGAAGCATTCATCCAATCCATTTTAGAATAATCAATGTCTTCGGAAATAGTCATGTTTGAAGATACCTGGATCTGTAGTTTTTCATCCCCTTTTGCCATTTTTGTGGTAATAACAATTACGCCATTGCTTGCCTTCACACCCCAAATTGAAGCAGCAGATGCATCTTTCAAAAGAGTTACAGATTCCACATCTTCAGGGTTGATGGTGAGTAAATCCCCCTCTATTGGGAATCCATCAACAACATACAATGGTTTGGTAGCATTCGGGTCAACAATCGGGCTGATCATTGAACTGATCCCACGCACCTGGACATCTACACGTCCGGTTGCATAATCCGTTTTAAAATTCAGGCCTGGGGAAAAACCTTCAAGTTTATCAATAATATTGTTTGAAACCCTTTGTTCCAGTTTTTCTGATCCAACTTTTGTAAATGAGCCTGTTGCCCTTTCTTTTGAAATGGTCTGATAACCGGTGACAACAACCTCCTGGATACTTTCATCTAATTCCCTAAGAGTAATGTTGATTTCACTTCTTTCCCCTACTTCAACCTCTTGAGTCTCGAAACCTATATAACTTATCTGCAGGATTGCTTTCCCGCTAATTAATGCAATAACGAAATTACCATCTGTATCCGTAGTAACACCATTCATAGTGCCTTTTTCTATAATCGTGGCGCCAGGTAAGGCATTGCCTTCATAATCAATAACTTTTCCTTTAACCTTTACGGTATCAACCTGTGCAGGAACAGCTTCCTGAAGTTCAATTTCATCAATTTTTGAAATTGCAATGTATTCATCAACGATGGTATACCTAAGCCCTAATTGTTTCAATAAGGCTACCATTACATCATCAATAGCTGCATTTTTAATGTTCACGCTCATTTGCGCCTCAGGGTCTAAATCTGTAGTGCCATACACTACAATGTAGCCGGTCTGTTCTTCGATATCTTTGAAGATCTCGGATATCGCCTTATTCTCAGCATCCAGGTTAATTTTACCCTGAGAGTACGCCTCGGCAAAGGATTGGACGATAAAACATAATAAAAACACAGCAGTTAGTTTCATACGTAATAAGTTCTTCCGTTTTACTTCCTGATCACAAAAAGTAAAAATTGTTCGTTTTAATTTCATAAATTTGTGTTTACAGTTTATACTTTTTAATGCCTTGAATCCGCCAAGTCTCTTGGCATTAATTAAAATTAAACCAAACCGGTCCTGACACTAATCAGGATCGGTTTTTATCAGACAATAACTGAGCTTACATACTAACTTCCTTAATTGTTTCCCTTAATTACAATTGTATCACCATTTACCTCATAGGCAATATGATTTGTTTCCTTCAAAATGGTTAAAATCGAACTCAAAGGTTTATTTTTTCTTACAGCCCCGTTAAACTTAATTTCTTTCAAAAAATCCTCATCAAAAAAGAAATCAACACTGTACCACCTGCCAAGCCTTTTCGTAAGATCATAAAGAGAAGTGTTCTCAAACCTAAATACGCCCTCTTTCCATTGGATATATAATTCAGGATTTACCTTTTTCAAAACCAACCCATCCGGGGAAAATTGGGATTGATAACCAGGATGCAACACCATTTCCTCTGAAGGGCTTATTATTTTTACCTGCCCTTCAATTAGTGTTGTTATGATTTGCCCATCATTCTCATATGCAGAGATATTAAAAGAAGTACCCAATACTTTCACGTCCATTCCATTTGCTTTTACAATAAACGGCCTTAGCTTATTTTCAACCACATCAAAGTAAGCCTCACCGCTTTGCAGGTTTACAATTCGTTCTTTTCCAGCAAATTTTATCGGGAAATCAAATTTTGTGTCAGAGTTTAGCCATACATTGGTGCCATCAGATAAAATCACTTTATATTCACCTCCTTTAGGAACATATACAGAATGGTTTTTTAATTCCAGGTCCTGAGATCTGGTCCTGTACACGATTATGTTGCTTGAATCCTTGATCTCAAGCATTTTGTTGTTTAATAAAACTTTGTTCTGAACGTTATTTTCCAGAAGTATGGTTTTCCCGTCACCCAATGTAAGGACTGCTTTTTTTGTACCTGGCTTTATGGCCTCTAATTGTGCGTATGTATCATCAATTGGCTCATTCTTTTCGTTAAACTGAACAAAATAATACACTAATCCTCCAGCGATAAGGGGCAGTAGTATGGCAGCAGCATATCTCATTATTCGGCTAAGAATGAACTTCCTGGATTTCCTGTGACTTGTGTGGCTATTGATGATTGACCAGGCTTTATCCTTATTAATTTCTTTGGATAACTTCAGGTCTTTAGCCAGAACCAGTGCCTTGATATATTTTGTATACGTTTGTTTATTTTCCTGCGATTCTGATATCCATTTATTTAAAATTGCATTATCAGCAGCCGAGATAGTGTTATTAAATTTTTCAATTACTAATAACAGGATATGGTTATGATGTCCTTCTTCCATAACTATTGTCAGTTATTTGGTTAAGGGCTTAAATGATCTTACTAAAGTTATAAATTGAACAGACATTTTGCAATAAGCTGTTTAATACATTACTATTTTAAGCGCTTCTAATTAAACGACACCAATTTTTTCCAATAGGGTGGAAAAACAAAAAATTATTTTGAAAGAATAGAAAAAAATAATTCCATAAGAATGACAAAACTCAGATCATCCAACTTCTGTGAAAGTATTTTTGTTGCCCTTCTTAGTTGTGACTTGACAGTATTGATTGAAATGCTATGGAAATCAGCAGCAGCTTTATAACTTAAACCATCAATTACAATGGTTTTAAAAATTTTTCTGCTACCCGGAGGAAGTTCATTTATGGCCTGGTAAACTTTTTTCAGGATTTCTTCCTGTATATTATCTTCTTGTGGTATTTCTGAATAAATGTTTTCGTATTCCTCAAGCCATTCACTTGTTTTGAGTTTATTCCTGCTAATGTAGTTAAGGCTTCTGTTTTTTACCGTTTGGTTCAGATAAGCACTTATGTTACTTTTTACATTTAGGTAGTTTTTATTCTCCCAAAATGAAATAAAAACTTCCTGAACGATATCTTCAGCAACATCCATGTTACCAACAAATTTTTGAGAATATAAGCATAGGGGTATATACAGAAGGTCGAAAATCTCTTTTAGTCCTTTTTTATTTCCTTGTTTTAATAAGTCAAGTGCATTTTTTTCTACGTTGTGCATTATAAAAAACTAAAATCGTTTATACAAAACTAAAAAAAGTTTATAATGCTTCTTATTCCAAGCCTTTGTAAAAAGATGTTGAAATAAGATTTATTTCCATAAAGCAGATTCCTTTTACATCTTTTTTGACCTTACAATTTTTAGATTATTACAAATTATCCGACACCCTTTTTCTTTTTGCTTGTGTCATAAACTTGACAATAGTAACCATTCAAATACACATTAAACCAGGAAATCATGATAAGAGTATTTATATTATCAATTGCAGCAATTAGTTTATTCGGTCTGCAAGTCATTGGAAAAGAAAAGATTCCGTTAGAGCCAGCCTTAAGACATGGTAAACTTGAAAATGGAATGACCTATTATATACGCCATAATGAAGAACCTAAAGAGAGGGTAAGTTTTTATTTTGCACAAAATGTGGGGGCGATCCTTGAAAATGACGATCAAAATGGCCTGGCTCATTTTTTAGAGCATATGGCCTTTAATGGAACTGAAAATTTTGAAGGAAAAGGAATTATCGAGTTATTAGAGAGGCATGGGGTTGAATTTGGTTCCAATATTAATGCCTATACCTCACAAGATGAAACTGTTTACAATATCCTGCGTGTCCCTACAAACGAAGAAGGGCTTATAGATTCATGCCTGCTGATATTATATGATTGGTCTAATGGATTGCTGCTGACTGATGAGGAAATTGATGCTGAAAGGGGCGTTATTATTGAAGAATGGCGCACCAGGCGCAACTCCCAATTCAGGATAAATGCCAAAAGGAACAAAGCATTGTACCATGGCAGCAAATATGCAAAACGTGATGTTATTGGTGATTTGGATGTAATTAAAAATTTTGATTACCAAACCTTACGCGATTTTTACCATGAATGGTACAGGTCCGATTTGCAGGCCGTTATAATTGTTGGGGATATTGATGTCGATGAAACAGAGAAAAAAGTAAGAGAATTGTTCTCCAAAATTCCCCCTGTCCCAAATGCTAAAGAAAGGAAAGATTATGATATCCCAAACAACAAGGAACCTTTGTATGCTATTGCCAGTGATAAAGAAGCCAGCAACAACATGATCTCTTTCATGTATAAAATCCCATCTTTTTCTGATAAAAAGGATGTGGAATATTTCAAATACAGGCAGATCAGAAACCTGTTTAATAGGATGATTGAAGCACGCATAAAAGAAGTTTTAAAACAACCCAACCCTCCATTTATGTATGCTGATGCCAGGATATCCAATTTTATACCCCAAAAAGATTTAGCTGTTTTTTTTGCTGCCCATAGCGAAAATGGATGGGAACAAGCTGCCCGTGGCATAGCAACTGTGGTTGAGAAAGCACGTGATTTTGGTTTTACGCAGGGAGAGCTGGAAAGGGCTGTAAACAATGTGATTTCTGAATTGGAAGACAGCTATGCAAAACGTGATAAGAAACAAAATGTCATGTATGCTATTGAGTATAAAATGCACTTTTTAAATGAATACCCCATCCCTGGCATAAAATATAAGCTGGATTTTGCCAAAGAGTTTTTGCCCACGGTAACAATAAACATGGTTAACGCCCTTGCCCAACATTTTCTATCTGCCGAAAATTTGGTAATAGTTGCTTCCGGTCCCGAAAAAGAAGGTTTAACCTATCCTTCAAAAGAAGAAATTTTAGCGGTAATTGATGAAGTAAAAAATGCTGAATTAGAACCTTATGTTGATTCATTCGTTGATAAGCCCCTAATTAAAAAAGAACCTGATGCTGGAAAAATTGTAGCCAGGAAACAAGTAAATGCCGGGCAGCTGGAAGCAACAGAACTGGAATTAAGTAATGGGATAAAAGTATTGTACAGGCACTCAGACCTTGAAAAAGAAACAATCATTTGTAATGCCCATTCCTGGGGGGGAAGGTCAATGGTTTCTGAAGAAAACCTGGGCAATGCCTTTGTACTTTCCGATTTTATTAGGGGATATGGCCTTGGGGGTTTCTCAAGTACTGACCTGAATAAAAAACTCACAGGGAAAGTGGTTTCCAGCAGTTTTTATATGGACGACCTGGCTGAAGGGGTATATGGCCGCGCCAACCCCAAAGACCTTGAAACCATGTTCCAACTGATCCACCTGCGTTTCACAAATCCAAGGTTTAATAAAGATGATTATCAGAGCACTTACCAAAAAGTTAAAGAGAACCTTGAGAATATGAAGAACAATGTTGGAAAGGCATTTCAGGATTCAGTTTCCCTGGTAATGGCTGGTTACCACCCCAGGAAATTAACGTGGGGTGAAGAGTTGTTCAATACGGTAAGTTATAAAGGGTTAAAAAATGTTTACCTGGATCGTTTTTCCAATGCTTCTGATTTTGTTTTTTCATTCAGTGGTGATTTTGAGGTAGAAAAACTGGAACATTTAATTGAAAAATATATTGCTTCCATACCCACAGTTAAAAACGAAAAAGAGCAGTACACTGATCATGGCATACGTTCACCTGAAAAAGACATTTATAAATATTTTGAAAGGGAACTTGAAACCACTAAATCTACTGTTTACATTAACCTCCACAATAAAAAATATTCTTTTAATACTGAAAATAACCTGTATGCAAGGATCATAGCCAGATTGCTGAAAAAAAGGTATTTGGAAGAAATTCGTGAAAAAGAAGGGGGCAGTTATTTTGTTAATGCTTATACCAAAACAATCAAACATCCTAATGAAGAAATCCAGCTCATCATACAATTTGATTGTGAGCCTTCAAATACTGTTAAACTAAAAAAGATTGCCTTAGAAGAAATTCAACAGCTCTTAAAAGGCAATGTTTCTGAAGAAGACCTGGAAAAAGTCAAGAACTCATTTATAAAATCAGAAAAAGAACAAATTAACACCCTTAATTACTGGCATAGTATGCTTTACTACTACACTTATGATGGCAGGACGAGACCAGCCAGCGATGACTACTGTGATTTTATTAATTCCATAAGCTCTGAATCAGTAACAAAAATGGCCCGGAAATTCTTTAAAAATGCAGTAAAAGTTGAAGTCATTATGACGGATAAATAATTAACTAAATTTTTATAAAATGAAAAGAATAATATTAGTGATATTAATGGCAATTGCTACAATTTGTGTTAATGCACAGGGAATTATATTTGAAAAAGGGACTTTTAACGAAGCCCTGAAAAAAGCAGAGAAAGAAAATAAGTTGGTTTTTATCGATTTTTACACTGTCTGGTGTGGTCCTTGTAAAAGGTTGGACAAAGAGGTTTTTACACAAAAAGATATTGGTGATTTCTACAATACCCATTTTATAAACTTAAAAGTTGATGCTGAAAAGGGAGAAGGTATTAAGCTCAAAAAAAAGTATGGGATAAAATCTTACCCCACGCTTATATTTGTAAATTCCAAAGGAGAGCTTATCCATAAAAAAATAGGCATAAGCAAAAATAACAGCCATAAAGACATTGCTGATTTGGGCAGAACAGCCGTCGATTCAGGAAAAACCCAATATGGTATGCATAAACGTTACGAATCTGGTGAACGTTCACCGCAATTTATAAAAGAATACCTGCTAAGTTTAAAGCGTCAGAAGAACCCCAAATGGAAGAAAGTTTTTGACTTACATGTGGACGAAACCCCTAAACAGGATTTTCTAAGCAAAGAAGGATTCTACTTTTTAATAGAATATGCTGAAGTTAATACCAGGGCTATGGATTTTATTTTTGCCCATGAAACGGAATATAATGAAATACTGGATGGCAAGTTTTATGATCAGGTATTCAGGTACAAAGCCAGGGAATTAAGTCTATTGAAACATTCAGGAAATAATAAAGAATATGATGAAGCATGTGCGTACTTAAAAGAAAAAATGGGTGAGGGATATAACCAGTTGTCTGATTATATGGAATATACATTTAAGATTAGCCTGGATAAAAAAGTAAATGAAGGTTTTGCCTTAGCTGTTAAATATGCCGATAAATATGGCCCTGAAGATGTATCAATATTTAAAAGTGTTGTTTCATGGATGTCTTATTCAGAAGGTATAAATGAAAATATACTTCGTGAAGGTGTGAAACTTATGAATAAAGCCATCGAACTTGATAATGAGAACAGGATTTCTTACATGGATGTAAAAGTAGCTATACTCCATCGTTTAGGGAAAAAACAGGAAGCTGAGGAAATCTTCCAAGAAGTATTGGAAAATACACCTGAAAATAAAAGGAAAAGCTTGGTTTCCTTTTATGTTATGCATCAATTCAAATAACATCGGAAAGGGTGGTATATAATGCGAATACCACCCTTTTACAAATCGCATTTAATCTGGCGAATTGGATTTAGAATACCAATAGGCCTGTTACGGAAACTGGGAACTGTGGAGGTGCGAGTTCAATTACCATACTATTTCTGCACTTACTTGGTTGTCTAATCAAGAAAGGTGATACCACAGAAAATATGATTAGGCTTTAACCGTAACCAGAGATTAATCTTTTGAAGATGTTCGATAAATGGCGATATTTGAACTTCATATATGTCAAGAATAACTGAGATACTACAACAACCAGAAGGTAGAAGACTTGAACTTAAGGTAGAGTTACCAACTAATGCTGAGCTGGCAAAAACCCTTATCAGTTTTGCAAACGATGCAGGTGGTGAGTTTTATCCTGGTATCCAGGATAATCCAAGAGAAGTAATTGGAGTTGATGAAGATCGGCTGATTGAATTGGAAGAAAAAATAAGCAATATTATTCATGACCAATGTTCTCCAACAATCCTACCCGAAATATTTTTTTTAAGCCATGAAGGGAAAAGAGTTGTTTGTACGAAAATCCATAAAGGCAGTACTCCACCTTACTTTTTGAAAAATAAAGGAGTTGAAAAAGGTACTTTTATCCGTGTAGGCTCTTCTAATCGTCAGGCTTCACCTGAAATGATTCAGGAACTGGAGAGACAAAAGCAAAATATTTCTTTTGATAGTGAATTAGTATTTCAAAAGTCAGTTGATGAAATTGCATTAGATTCCTTCAATGCTTTGTTCTTTGAAAAAACGGGAGAGGGAATGTCAAAACAAGTTCTTCAGAAGCTTGAATTATACAAAACGGAACAGGGCAAAGATCTTCCAACTAAAGCGTTAATTTTATTATCGGATGATGAATTGAGAAAGCAACACTTCCCATATAGCAAAGTTGAATGTGCCAGGTTTAAAGGAGCTGTTCCTGGTAATTTTATTGATCAGAAAACCATAGATACTAATGTAAGCCTTCAGGCAGAACAAGCGTACCAGTTTGTTTTACGTCATATTTCACAAAGTTCCACCGATTATCAGGGAGTGTTCCGAAATGATCGATGGGAATATCCGATAATTGCTATTCGTGAAGTTATCCGAAATGCTGTAATTCATCGCGATTATTCTCTCACGGGAAAAGATATTAAAATTGCCATTTTTGATGATAAGGTTGAAATAACAAGTCCCGGGAAACTTATGCCAACGGTTGACTATAGCGACATGGATTCAGGACAATCGGATATTCGGAATAAAACCTTGGCTCCGGTTTTTAAACGTCTGGGTATAATTGAACAGTGGGGTAATGGTTTGCAGTTAATAGCAGAAGAGTTGCAATCATATCCGGAAATAGAACTATCATGGAAAGAACCAGGTATTGGATTTAGAGTAACATTTACAAATAAGAACTTTCAACAACAGCAAGAGTTACAGCAAGAGTTACAGCAGGAGTTACAGCAGGAGTTACAGCAGGAGTTACAGCAGGAGTTGCAGCAGGAGTTGCAGCAGGAATTGCAGCAGGAGTTGCAGCAGGAGTTGCAGCAGGAGTTGCAGCAGGAGTTGCAGCAGGAGACATTATATAGCAAAATACTGCGCATAGTACTATCAGAAACTTCATCAACACAAGAAATATCAAAGGCTTTAGGTCAGAAATCTATATCTGGCCAATTATATGCAATTATAAATAAACTTAGAGAAGACGGGTTATTAGAATGGACAATACCAAAGAAACCTAAAAGTTCTAAGCAAAAATATAAAATAACTCAGAAAGGAAACCTGTTTCTATCTCTCTTAAAAAAGAGTAACATCAATTAGCCTTGTCGCAAATATTTACCAAATTTGCGACAAGAATATGCATTATTTTTCTGCAATGAGCTTTAGTTTAAGGGATTATGAAGAGTAATTTGCCCACCCCCCTCTCGCTGTTTGCACAATAAACTAAGCAGGTTTATTGTGCAATTTTAGGTTTATTGTATTAACAGTCAGACATTAACGATTTACAACAAAAGGAATTTATGTTTTCGAAAAGTCAAACCCTACTACAAAATAACCACATTCCCGAAAGACAAGCCCTCCGGGTTTTCAAAAGCTTCCGGCATAAAGCCATTCATTCCAAAAACAGGAGGAGTTAATTTCTGCCAACGAACAATGCCAATTTCAAAAAGACTTAACCTCGTTAACTTCAGTTAAAACATTTTGAAATCCCACATTAACATTTCCGCTTTTTCCATTCATTTTTTATTCCTTTTCCTTTTGAAAATCTTTCGGCAATATTGCCAGAGGTGTTTACGGGTTTTAGCAGACCGAATAAAAGGTAGAATTGATAGATTGAATTTGGTAATACGTCGTTATGGTTTGGTTGATATTATCATATTTCTCTTGGCTTGAAAATAATGTATGCCAACTCAACAGATACCATTATTTGCTGTGTAAATTAAATTTCAGTTAGTTTGTACCGATAAACTATAAGATTTTTAGTTTGCGAGTTGAAAAATCAAATACTGAATCTGACTTGGTAATTGCATTAAAGAATGATGATGCAAGGGCTTTTGATAAACTTTTTGCAGAATATGGCAAACGGTTGTACTTTTTTGCGATTGGTTACCTGAAATCTAAAGAAGAAGCAGAGGAAGTTGTTCAGGAAGTATTCCTGAGAATTTGGCGAAATCGCAAACAGTTAAAACCTGATTTATCGTTTAGAGCTTATCTGTTTAGAATTGCTTACCATTATATCCTTGAGGTCTTTGAACGTTTAAATCGCCACCAGTCTTTTCGCCAGCAACTTATTGATGAAGCTATCAATTTTGATGATGAAGCTAATGAACAGCTAAATTATGAAGCTTTACTTAAATTGGCAGAATCTTTAATTGATCAGTTACCTCCCAGGCAGAAAGAAGTCCTGTTAAAAAGAAAGAAAGAGAACATTCCAGTGAAAGAAATAGCCATTCAACTGGGCATTACCCCAAAAACTGTGGAAAGACACTTGACAGAGGCACTTAAAACCATAAAAAATGGACTGGATAAAAACAAAATATCCACAATGTTGTTTTTTGCTCTGTTTTTAAGAGGTTGATATTGAGTCGTATGTGTGATTCTTTTTAATTTTTTGCTAATTCAATTGGGGGATTTCGAATGTTTTGCCCTATATCTATCAGGAAACACAAAAAGTATCAAATCATATCAAATGGATTTTGACCTTAAAATACTACAACGGTTTTTTAGAGGAGAGTGTACACGAAAAGAGTTTTTGAATGTAAAATCGTTTTTAACTGATAGTGCCAGAAGAGACAAACTAATGGAATTAATGCAAAACCATTGGTTTGATTATAAAAATGAATCACTTCCTGAAGAAAATGTTGATTATATATTGCATAAAATTCATCATCAAATCCGACTGGAAAACAATCCATTAAGCAAGACACGGTTTCTAACAGCATTTCAACGAATAGCTGCTATCTTGATAATTCCCATAATAATTACTTTTGGAACAATTTTTTATTTTCAGGTGAAAACAACAACTCCTGAAATAGCAACAGCTGAAATACAATGTCCGCTTGGTGTACGTACAAAATTTATACTTCCCGATGGAACCAAAGGTTTTTTAAACAATGGTTCAAGCTTGAAATACCCTGTAAATTTTAACAGAGAAAGGACTGTTACCTTAAATGGTGAAGCTTATTTTGATGTAATGCGAGACGAAGAGGTCCCATTTATCGTTAATACTTCCAATTTATCTACTAAAGTATTAGGTACACAGTTCAACGTAGTTGCCTACAGTGATGAGAATACCGAAGAAATAATACTGAAAGAAGGAAGAGTGGAAGTTTACTCTGATCAGGGAGATAAACTGGAAACCCTTCAACCCAACCAAAATTTGGTTTTAAATACTCAAACAAAAAAATACAGTACAAAATTAGTAGATGCGTCTCAATATATTTCATGGACTGAAGGAAAGCTTGTATTTCGTAACGAAAACATGCTACAGCTGGCAAATAGGCTTGGGAGATGGTATAATGTAGAAGTAGAGATAAAAGATCAGGAGTTGCTTAACTATGCATTTCGGGCAACATTTATTGATGAGCAATTAGAGGAAGTACTAAAGATATTAGCATTAACGGCTCCGATTTCTGTTGAAGAAAAAATACGTGAAACAACAAATAACGATACCTATGAAACCAGAAAAATAATTATTAGTCTTGACAGATCAAGATTAGATGCCTTTTAAAACAAACAGGAGAGTGTTACCAGCACTCTCCTGTTCTATCAAGCAGTGTGAATTAGTGTAATAATTGTTTAACTACTTAATGATTCAAATTTATGAAAAAAAAATGGATTCAAAATGCCATTCTTTATGGTGTTAGAACTAAAATGTGGAAAATTATGAGGCTTTGTGTCTTTTTTATATTCATGGTGCTCTCTCAAATTTGGGCAGGTACTGGATACTCACAACAGATGAAGATTACCCTGAAAATGAATAATGTTAGGGTAATTGATGTGCTCGATGAAATCGAAAATATTAGTGATTTCTACTTTGTATTTAACCAAAAGCTGATTGGCGTAGATCGAAAAGTGGATTTGGATGCAAATAATGAAACTATCAATGACATTTTAAACAACTTGTTTTCAGAATCTGACGTTAACTTTACAATTAAAGATCATCTGATAATCTTATCAACAGAGAAAACAAACTCTGGAAATGACAAGATTTTGCAACAAAAGAAATTCATTTCCGGAACCGTAACCGACGAAGCTGGTGAGCCACTGCCGGGAGTAACTGTTCTTATTCAGGGAACAACTATTGGTACGGTTACTAACATGGATGGTAACTACACCATTACAGATGTTCCTGCAGGTACTACTCTGCTATTTTCGTTTATCGGTATGGCTACCCAGGAGATTGTTGTGGGCAACCAATTAACTATTAACGTGAAGATGATGGCTGATGTCATTGGATTAGACGAAGTGGTAGCTATTGGATATGGCACTGTAAAAAGATCGGACTTAACAGGCTCAGTTTCATCCATTAAAGCTGAAGATATGGAAAATATCCCTTCTGCGACCCTCGAACAAAAATTACAAGGGCGTGCAGCAGGATTATATGTCGTTCAAAATAATGGAGCACCGGGAGCCGGGGCAAGTATGCGCATTCGGGGCGGTAACTCAATACAGGCCAGTAATGAACCTCTTTATGTAATTGATGGATTTATTGGCGGAAGTATCAATGCTATAAATCCAAATGATATTGAAAGTGTAGAAGTACTAAAAGATGCTTCATCTACCGCAATTTATGGAGCACGGGCGGCAAATGGAGTAATTATTGTAACAACAAAAAAAGGGACGAAAGGAGCAAAACCGGGGTTTGAGTTTAATTACTCCTATGGATTGCAAAATATCTACAATTTTGTTGAACCCATGAATGGCCAGGAATTTGCCAGATTTTATAATACTGCATTGATAAATGCAGGGTTGGAGCCAGCATATTCTGAAGCTGATATTGCAGCTGCTGCTGATTATACAGATTGGTTAGATTTAACAACTCAAACCGGAAAGAAACACGATGCCCAGGTGGTCTATAGCGGAGGCTCTGATAATACAAATTATTATCTTTCAGCTAATTATTATCTCAATAAAGGAACAATAAAGAAATCGGAATACGATAGAAAAGCTATCATTTTTAATTTGAATTCGAATCCTAAGGATCGGATAAGTCTTGAATTCAATGCGAAAGTTACACATAGTTTTTCAAATGTTGTTCCCAGTGGTGGTCAGGAAGGGATTTTATCCAAAAGTATTAAAGCAAGTCCACTGTTCCCTGCATATAATGAAGATGGTTCCTTTTTTGTAAGTTTTGAAGAAGCTGAATTAGGAAAAAATCCATTGGCAACATTAATGGGTTCAGACAATCATCAACGAAATTTCACTGCAAATATTCAGGGGGCACTTACTTTTGAAATTCTTAAGGATCTTAAATTCAGGACATCTATCGGTTGGAATTATGCAACCAATAAAACCAACAGGTATTGGACAAGAGATGTTGATCCCAATTATATAACTGTAATGGGAAAGGCTGATGTGAGTAGTTCATTGTCCAATAATGTGTTGAATGAGAACTTGTTAACTTATCAAAAAACATTTAATACAATACATAAGTTAGATTTTCTTGCAGGATTTTCTTATCAGGAGGTTAATTCAGAATCTTTTGGTACAGCTACCCAAGGATTTACCAACGATAATCTAAGCTATCACGATTTGTCAGCCGGAACAGAACCATTAATACCCCGGTCTGGATTCTCTGAAAGTACTGTTGTGTCATGGCTCGGGAGGATGAATTATAATTTATCTGAAAAGTATCTTTTAACGGCAAACGTTCGATATGATGGTTCTTCGAGATTTGCATCAAATCATAAATATGCCTTTTTCCCATCTGGGGCAGTTGCATGGCGGATATCGGAAGAAGGTGTTCTAAAAGATAAAGAACTCTTTCATAACCTAAAACTCAGAGTTAGCTATGGTTTAACAGGAAACCAGGCAATTGATACCTATCAGTCTATAGCAAAAATACAAAGTGGTAATGTGATTATTGATGATAATTTGGCAACATACTATTTTCCTACCTTGGGTAATGATGATTTAAAATGGGAAAAGACTGCCCAGTTTGATATTGGCTTTGACGTAGCGATACTGGATGGAAACCTGGAAATTGTAGCGGATTATTATCATAAGCTGACAACTGACTTGTTATTAAACAAAAAGATTCCTGTTTCAACAGGCTTTTCTTCTATACTTACAAATGTTGGATCTGTTAAAAACACTGGTGTTGAGATTGGCGTAAATACGCATTTGAGAAAAAATCAATTTAGTTGGGATTTTGGAACAAATATTTCATTTAACCAAAACGAAGTAGTAGAAGTTGGAGAATCGAATAATACTTCTTTTGGAACTCAAATGAGACTTATTGAAGGAGAACCATTAGGAACAATATATGGATGGGAATTTGATGGAATTTGGCAGTTGGAAGAAGCTGATGAGGCCGCAATTTACGGGAAAAAACCAGGACAATATAAATACGTTGATCAAAATAACGATGATCAAATTACATTGGATGATGACCGTATAATCCTGGGAAAGTCAATGCCAGACTTCTTTTTAGGTGTTAATAACGATTTTGCCTATAAAAACTGGAGTTTGAATGTATTTCTTCAAGGTGCATTCGGGCATAAAATGATTAACTCAGGAAAAGGCGGTTTATGGGAACGCGGTCATGGACAAGCAAATCAGATAAGAAGTGTAATTGATGCCTGGCGACCTGATAATCCCGTAAACGACATCAGGCAGGTTGTATATAATCAGAGGGGAGAAGATTTTTCATCTCGGTTTTTGGAAGATGCATCATACCTAAGGGTAAAAAACATTTCACTTAGTTATCAACTCAGTGATAGTTTAATAAAAAAAATTGGTTTGTCTTCTGCTAAAATTTTTACTTCAGTTCAAAATGCCTTTACCTTCACTAATTATACCGGATTTGATCCGGAAACAGGTGGTGGATCGTCTGTTATCAGCAGTTCAGATTATGGTTCATATCCACAGTCCAGAACATTTTCACTTGGTGTTAACATCGGTTTTTAAATTTAATGAAGAACAATTATGAAAAGAAAGATATTTAAATTACACTTCGTGCTTTTGATTTTAGCACAACTATTTTTGTCCTCGTGTGATGAACAATTAGAAGAAGTACCTTTGGATAAATTCTCCAGTGATAATTTTTTCCAATCTAGAAGTGATGTAGAAGCTTATGTATATGGGTTTTACCCTCAATTAAAACAATTTGTCACAGGACCATTTGATTCCCGTCTATTTCACTTTTTGGAAGGTGGGGCAGATGATGTGTTCATAGGTGTCAATCGTTCGAACCAAGCTGAGCAAGAGTTGGGAATTGGAGTTATTGCAGTTGAAAACGGGATTGTATATGAAACATGGACTCGTTTTTATTCCACTTTAAACAGGGTAAATGGATTGATTGAACTTTTGCCAACATTTGAATTCCTGAGTGAAAATGACCAAAAGCAGTATATGTCCGAAGCAAAGTATATCAGGGCATTTATTTATTTCCATATTGTACGTTTATGGGGTGATGCCCCAATGCCCTTATTGCCAACAAAAACACAACATGATTTTTTGGCAAAAACACCTGCTTCAGAAATTTATTCTCAGATAATAGCCGATTTAGAAGAGGTGGAAAGTTTAAATGCATTACCTCAAAGTGAATGGCCAGGTGGGGGGAAGGAACGCCCCACAATGGGTGCAGTTAAAATGGTATTGGCCGATGTATATATGACTATGGCTGGTTATCCGATAAATGATAATAGTAAATGGAATGATGCGCTAACCCGAATAGATCAGTTGATGACAATGAATTATTCTTTGCAAGGAAATTATGAAGATATATTTGATGTTGACAATCTATTTGGAGATGAGGCAATCGTAGAGTTTACTTACGACATTTCTTTGGATAATGGATTAGGAAGCCAACTTCAGTTTTTAAGTTTCTATAAAGGCCCTGGTAGTAATAAAACCCGTTTTGGATGGGGAAACTGTTTTAATGGAACCAGAAGTCTTGCATCTCACTTTGAAGAAGGGGATTTGAGGCGGATTATGCTTAAAGATTCTGTTTTGTGGGAAGAAAACTGGATTTCATTGCAAAATCCTACAATCTATAAATATGTGGACAAGCATAACTATGGTCTTGGAGTTAAGGTGAACAGAACCAATAACAATCTAAGGCTATATCGTTTTGCAGATGTGCTGCTTCGTAAGGCCGAAATTGAGAATGAAATTAATGGTCCAGGTCAGGCTGCTTATGATGCAATTAACAATGTACGTCAAAGGGCGGGGCTGGAACCTCTGTCCGGTTTATCAAAGGAAGAGTTTAAGTTGGCGCTAATTAAGGAAAGGCGTTCCGAATTATTTATGGAATTGAAACGTTGGTTTGACTTGAAACGTTGGCATATATTAGCAGAAACGGTGAATGGTACATTGATGGATCCTCTGTTAGATACACGAATAAAAACGATAAGTGAAAAAAATTATCTTTTCCCAATTCCATTTTTAGAAATGGAGGCTAACCCTTTGATTACGGAAAACAATCCAGGTTATTAAGAACAACTTTTTAATCATTTATGAATATAGATAAAAACAGGGATAGTTCAACTATCCCTGTTTAATTGGATTCATTTCAAAAATACATACTTATGTTACGACCAATAAACAGTGTTAATCTGTTTAATATTATCAAATGCTATATTTTATTTATCTCTGTCTTTCTTTTTTTATCTTGTACAAATACATCGGTTTTACCTAAGCTAAACAAGTCCTTCAAGAATGCCAGTGCCATTACAAAGGGTGATAAACTAATTGTTTCAACCGGAAAAATTGAACGTTGTTGGAAATGGACTGGTAAAGGATTTTTAACCAGCGAAATTAAAAACGAACAAGGTCAGGTACTTGCAATTGGTTTTAATAAAAATGCAGATTGGGATTTAGGTACTGAAGGCGATGGTAAATTGGTTTCACTCAATGCTTTTGAAAACGATGATGAACATTTTACCAGCAAACACCTGGCAGTAGAGGCGGAAATACATTATGATGGTCTTCAAATAAAATATGTTATTTGGGCCTACCCTGGTGTTGCCGGCTTACGTACCCAGCTTTGGTTAAAAACAACAAAAGGAGTCGAGTGGGAGGGTAAAAAAAACCAAGCTGGGATTTCTGAATCACTGACTCTTTCATCTTCACCTGAGAATGTGACTGCATTTGGATACCATTCTGGTTTAAAAGCAAATTACAAACCGTATGAAATTCTCACCGAAGAAAATATTTCAGAGGATGGAAGTTCAGATATAACAAGTGGTTTATTAACACAAAACAAGGGTAAGGGGCTTATTTTGTTAAAGGAATCCCATAAGCATACCCATATGGCAAATGAAT
Source organism: Prolixibacteraceae bacterium (assembly GCA_028282195.1). Classification (GTDB taxonomy): domain Bacteria; phylum Bacteroidota; class Bacteroidia; order Bacteroidales; family Prolixibacteraceae; genus Sunxiuqinia. The sequence continues at coordinate 5,369 of JANQII010000190.1, read as the reverse complement.
TGGAAACAGGTGGCTTTAATCGAAATGGCAATAAACTTTCAGTTACCGGACTCGGCCTAAAACCAGGTGATGTCTCAGATACGGAATTTAAATTTTGCTGGGCCAATTGGGTGATTTCATACAGTGGATCAGAAGTAGATGCACAATTGGCTTTGAAACAGTTCGACAGGTTTCGTTATCCCGTCCACCCCAATCGCGATGTATTTATTATGGCCAATACCTGGGGATCAGAGGATGCATTTGATCAGTGTGCTTATAAAGCAAGAGAGGAAAATGTACTGAAAGAAATTGATGCATGCGCCGATCTTGGCATCGACTTATTACAAATAGACGATGGCTGGCAAATTCGCACAGGTCAGAATATATGGTTGCCATCGAAGAAAGGGCCGACCAAGCCATACAAAAAGGGTGGTTTACCAAGGCTTTTTGATGGTTCTGTAATGCCTGAAAGTTACGATGTATATCCCAATGGTTTTGGGGCTGTAAAAGAAAAAGCTAAAAAGGCAGGAATCAAATTGGGGCTATGGCATGCCTGGACAGCACCTCTTTCAGCTTTAAAAACCAATTACAACACGGGTGATTTTAAAGCTTATAAACTGGATTTTGCCCAATTGAATAGAAAGGATGCATTGGATGGGTTATATTACAAAGCCCGTAATTTAATAAAGCATTCCGGTTATACTACTGTAGTTAATTGGGATGTGACGGAAAATCCTGCACGTATGGGATTTTATTTTGGACGCGATTGTGGCAATCTTTACCTGGCAAATCGCAAAGCATACACAATCCGGTCAGCCGTACAGTACGAACCATGGCAGGTATTACGCGATGCATGGGAACTGGCTGATTATATGAACCTGAATAAAGTACAGGTAACTTACCAGAACAAAGACCTTACTCCTCCAGGAGCAGTAACTGATGCTTTAAGCTATTCTCATGGATATAACTTTGCCGTTACCTTAATGGCAAGCCCGATTTTTTTCACAGAGATACAATTCTTATCACCAGAAGCACGCGAAGAATTAAAACCGATCATCGCCAAATATAAAGCAGAACGCGATGAAATGTACAAAGGTTATGTTTTTGCTATAGGTGATAAACCGGATAATGGAAGCTGGACTGGTTTTCAAAATTACAATCCGGAAACCGGCAATGGTTATTTAACGTTTTTTAGGGAGTTAAGAAATCCAGATTCAAACTACACGATTGCACTGCATTTCCTGAAACCTGGAACAAACCTGGAAATCACAAATATATTGACAGGAGAGAATCACAACGTAACATTAAGTGAAAAATCGGAAATAGACATTCAAATTCCTCAGGCGCCTGGTTATTTATTTCTTAAATACTATCAAAAATAATATGAAGATAAAAATGTCAATAAATAATATGAAAATAACACTTGTCTGTATTCTTATTCTTGGAATAAGTAGTTTATACGCAAGGGAAAACCATAAAATAAGCTTGAATAAAAACTGGAAAGAATGTGCAGTTAAAGCTTCTGAAAATATTCTGGAAGTAAGTACAGGTACAATAAAAGTTAAATGGGGTATCTCAGAAAAAGGCATGTATTTAACTGAACTATCTGAGATGCAATACCGAAAGCAGTGGATTTCTGAAACAAGCAAAAAAACAAGCTGGAATATCCCGGGAGTTACCGAAGGGGATGCAATTGTAAAAAATATTACAGCTAAGGTCGATGATGATGAGGGATTCACAAATAAGCATTTAGCTGTTACTGTTCATTTTGATTATCCAGCGACTGGTTCGGAAGTAAAAATGCTTGTTTGGTTGTATAATAAATCAACTGGTATCCGGACTCAGCTTTTGGTAAAAGGACCTTCTGGTAAACCACAAGAAGATGTGGGGATACTCCAAAGATTACCCATCTCACCTAAAGGATTCGAGAGTAAGTTGATAAGCTATACCAAACATAATCCCGGAAGGATGGATACAATAAATCAGGTAATGAAACCTTTCATGATGGAAGATATCATTACTGCTCCATACGACAAACCTCGGGTTTTTGATAAACGTCTTTTGCTGCAATTAAATGATAAAGAAGGTAGTTTAGTTGTAGTAAAAGAGGCGCCTGTCATACGAAATTTATGGTGGGATCATAGTGTATGCTATCATTCAGGAGCTTTCATTTTATCCAAAGAGGAAATCTCGCTAACCGGAGTGGGCATTGCAAAAAGTGACTTGAAAAAAGAGAAATTTCAACCTGCTTATGCAACATGGCTCGTTTTGGGAGGATCAGGTGATGCAGAACTGCAATATGCACTCAAGTCATTTGACCGTCAGAGGTTTCCTATGGTTGTTGAACGTGATTTGCTTACTTTTGCAAATAACTGGGGAAGTACAGATAATACCAGAGATGGAAAAATTTCATCAATGGAACCAAGTATTCTGGAAGAAATTGATGCTTGTGCTGAAACGGGTATTGAAGCCCAGCAGATTGATGACGGCTGGCAAATCAATAAAGACTGGTCAATCGATCCTAAAGCGTATCCTGAAGGTTGGAAAAATGTAAAAAAACTTGCTAAAGAAAAAGGGGTAAAATTGGGAATCTGGTGCGATGGGGATGATGTAAATATGGATAAGCTCATATCGCATGTTAACAATGCCGGATTTATTGCATGCAAGTTCGATTTTTACAAGACATATACCTACGAACAGGTACAGGATATGATGGCTCGTGCCCGAAGATTGGTGAAGGAAAGTAAACAACCTTTAATTGTAAATTGGGATGTTACAGGAGGACAGCCCAAAGACCGGGGATATTTTTATGGCCGGGAATATGGAAACCTCTGGTATCGCAATGTAAAACAGCACAATGCAGGTGAATCACACCATACCCTTTATCAACCATATAATGTATTGGAAGATGTTTGGTTACTTTCAAAATACGTAAATGCCTACGATTTGCAGATTGGAATTCAGAACACGGGTCGTGTATTTGAAAAACCATCTGATGCTCATTTGCACTCACAAAGTTACGCCGTAGCAATCGCCTTAGTGGGAAGTATGAACTTCTTTTATGAAGTCAAATACCTGAGTGCTGAAGATAGACAGGAGATAAAAAGTATTCTCGAACCCTACAAAAAGGTACGGGAAGATATGCATAGAGGAATTGTTTATCCTATTGGACACAAGCCAAATAATAGAAGTTGGACAGGATTCCAGGTGCACAATCACAAAGAAGACAGGGGATATTTAACTGTTTTCAGAGAGATTCATAACAATAAGCCCAGAACAAAAATTGCATTAAAATTTTTAAAACCGGGAGCTAAATTACATTTAACGAATCTTCTTACGAACAAAACATGGCAAATAAGTCTGAATGATAAAAGTATGGCAGAGTTTCAAATTGAGGATCCTGCCGATTTTTTGTTCTTAAAGTACAATCAATTTTAATCACATGAATACCAGGTTTTCAATGCTAATAGCAGTATTTGTCTGGATACTCCCACCAATCCTGAATTGTGCAAAAGCAGCCAAACCAGATAAGCCCAATATCATTTTTATTCTGGCTGATGATCTGGGTTATGGAGAAGTCGGTTTTAACGGACAGGAAAAAATCCTCACCCCGGAATTAGATAAGATGGCTGCACAGGGAATGGTGTTCAACCATCATTATGCCGGGGGGGCTGTTTGCGGACCTTCGCGTTGTGTTTTAATGACCGGGAAAAGTCAGGCAGTAGGTTTTATTAAGAATAATCCAGGTGGAGTGTGGCAACGTGAGAATTTACCGGATAAAGAAATTACCATAGCTGAAAAAATGAAAGAAGCAGGTTATGCAACAGCCTGTTTTGGAAAGTGGGGACTTGGTCCGTTGAATAAATCTGGCTATCCTTTAAATCAGGGATTTGATGAGTTTGTAGGTTACGATACCCACGTAGCTGCCCATGATTATTATCCTAAGCAAATTTGTAAAAATGATGGGATGCTTCAACTGGAAGGAAATAAGGGAGTAAAAAAAGGACAAGTGGGAAATACCTATTCTCATGATTTGTTTACTCAATGTGCATTGGAGTATGTAAACAGAGCACACCAGGAGCCTTTTTTCATGCTTTTAGCTTATACAATTCCACATTCCCCTTATAATCCTCCGGATCTGGGCTATTATACTACTAAGCCATGGAAAGATATTCACAAGAAATATGCAGCTATGATTAGCCGGATGGACAGGGATATTGGAAAAATTTTAGATGCTCTTAACAAAAAAGGGATTGCAGAAAATACCTTAGTTGTTTTTACCAGTGATAATGGAACTTCAGTACCCGGTTTAGCTCGTGAGTCAGCTCCGGGAAAGGATTTTTTCAAATCTTCAGGGCCTTTTCGCGGGATAAAAAGAGATATGTTTGAAGGAGGTTTTCGTGAGCCGACCGTTTTTTTGTGGCCTGGAAAAATTATGCCTGGCCGAACCGATCACATTTCCGGCTTTCAGGATATCATGCCCACATTTTGTGAATTAACAGGAATTAACAGTCCAAAAGGAATTGATGGGATTTCATTATTGCCAACATTATTGGGTAAACCTTCAAAACAAAAAGAACACGATTATTTCTACTGGGAATTTTGTGTTATGACCAGGGATGGCGGTTCTCAAGGGATACAGGCGGTTCTTGATGTGAAGAACCAACTGAAAGCAATCCGCAAGAAACTTGATGGGGAAATACAGCTTTATGATATAAAGAACGACCCTGATGAAAGTGAAGATATGGCAACTCTTTATCCCCGGAAAGTAAAGAAACTTAAAAAGAAAATCAATTCTATGCGGGGAGCCAGTGATCTATGGCCTTTGCGATTTTTTGAATAAAAGATTGAATACATGACCTGGCTGGCAAATTGGTACACAGAAAACACTCAGAATAATAAAATTGGCTTTTTCCAAATAGGTGATGGAATAGCCGGTGATTTCCCAGTTTGTGTAATACCGATGCTTTATCAGGATATGGAAAGAACAGATACACCTTTCTGGAATTATTTTTGCCAGATTTCTGATTCCACAACCAGTTATGGTTCTTATTCAGGAGCGGTTCCAAATGAAAAAATTACCTGGGGAAAATTAAGGATTGAAACACCAAAATTCATTGTTGAGTCTGATGCGACTATTGTAGCACCATTGATTTTTGCGTACCTTTTAGATTGGTAGAAGTTGTCAAAAGTTAAATGATAATAGTATGCTATTGAATGGAAAAATTATTTTTTGACCCTCCCTCCCTGCCTGACGGTAGGCAGGTTCTCCCTCTCTTCGAGAAGCTATACTTTATACACAAATATGAATTTAGGGGAAAGCAAGAAAATAATGAATATACAACACTCAATAACCAATGTAGAACTATGAAAAACACATCAATTCGGAG
>JANQII010000155.1 GCA_028282195.1 Prolixibacteraceae bacterium | reverse complement strand
GATCAATACAGATTAACACCATAAACCATTGAAAAACAATTTATTGAATCCAAAACTCACGTTAATATAAAATTATTGATACTGTTCACCCGGAAATTTAAATTCTCAAAACCGGTACCTGGGAAATAATGTAAGATCGCTTCGCTTATTTTCGGGTTTAATTCACTATCGATATGTTTGAAATGATGTTGTCCAACTGAATACTTAATTGTTCTTTCATGCTTACAAAATCAGTTTCTCCATCCATACTTAAATGATACAATTTCTGCGATTTAATATTACCCTGAAAATCCTTGTATCTATCTTCAACGATCTTTCTTTTTATAGAATTAAGACATTTATTTTTTAGCTGGGTAAATATAAATGCTGAAATACTTTTTTCCTGGTTAATTTTTTTTCTGTTCTTCCATAATTGAAAAAAACATCCTGAACCAGATCTTCTGCCTCCTCTGAATTTTTAATAAAGAACCCGGCATACCTGATTAAACGGGGATAATACAATCGAAAAAGTTTCTCAAAAGAATCAATTTCTTCTTTTGAATTACCTTTTGCCCATGTAAATATCTCCTCCATGTAAGAATATTGAGGTTTAGGATATCTGTTGCAACAGACCACATTTTCAGGTTAAACAAGCGTACTAGATTATAAAAATATGTTTGGAACTTAAAAATAGCATTTCCTTGTTAAGTGTTTTGGCTTAACTACCTTCAAATTCAAATCATGTAATTGTTATTTTAATTATATACATCCCGCGGATTACTATCCACACGTTGCAGATTTAACTCCATGAGTAACGGATTTATCATCAAGAGAAGCGGATTTAACTCAAGTACTGCCGGACTGGCAGTTAGGAGCAAATTATTGAACTTGAACATCATTTTGTTAGAATCTTTAAATTCTCCTATGTGATCGTTCAAAAAGGTTGCTTTTGATTTGCTCATTTTACTTGACTTTTGCGTCAAGATATTTCAGTGCATTATTACAACCTTCAAAAATAATTTTCAATTCTACCGAATTGCACACCAATTATAAATTGGCGCGAGCTGAGGGGATTAGATTTTCCAATTTTAATTGACTGTTCTTAAAAGGTTGTGACCTTTCCTGAATAGTCGGCAAATAATTTAGAGACAAAGTCTGCTACTTCCTGTAAAAACACGCCAGTCCGAAGACTGGCGTGAAGGATGGAATAGATGGTTTGTTTGTTTAGGTTAATAACCGGGGTTATTGGTTAATTGTGGTGCTTTGTTCATCTCAGTTCTTGAGATCGGAAGCCAGTAATTATTCTCATTAAAGCTTCTTCCGTCAACAGTTGCTGAGGTGTCGTAATGCCATTTTTTGCTTCCATCGGCATAATGGGAAATCTTCATGGAATGCACATCTTTAATGACTTCATCAGCGATCATCCATTTACGGATCATGTACCAGCGATCTCCTTCACCGAAGAATTCAATCTGGCGTTCATGGCGGTACCATTCCCTTGCCTGTGCCTGGTCATCAGTCACCCGGTCTGGTAATCCGGCACGGTTACGGACCATGTTTAAAGCATCCAGGCCTTCCTGGACTTCACCAAGCTCAATGCAAGCTTCAGCATAGTCAAGTAAAACTTCAGCATATCTGAATTCAATCCAGGCATTTTCATTATTGAAATACTGGCCTACTGAAGAAATATCCGTTAGTTTCTTAATGTAGTATCCATTCTTGGTCCCGTTCCAGGATTCAATTAATCCCTGACGGGTGTCCAGTCCAGCGGTTTCGCTTCCATCAGCTGCGATGTAGTATCCGGTTTGAATGATCCCCAGAGGGTCAATCCCGGCGGCATCACTTGGACGGGCCTGCCATTTGGCTCCATCAAATAATACGGATGCGTAAAAACGCGGTTCGCGTCCAACATAAGGGTTTCTTTCAGGATCTTCGGCCAGTTCTGCAGCTGTAAACTCCCTGACATATTCGTCACCGGGATTGTATTTGTCCCAGTCAAAAGGAGTTCCATCTTTCATTTCAAACTTGCGTACAACCGGCTCCAAGGGGTTGTTGTTTCCCCAGTTGTGATAACCATTTGGTCCATACCATTTGTTTGTATTTACCGTATTTCCCTGAGCTTGTAAATAGTTAATTCCCCATATGACCTCTTCATTCCATTCGCCTTTTTGTGTGAAGATGCTATAGAAATTATCGGCATAAACCATTACTTCTTCTTCCGTCATATTTGCTGGTGGATCATCGGTTGCCCCTGTTAATCCAAAGGAGCCATAATTACCATCAATAATCGCTTTGGCAGCATCTTTTGCAGCTTGTAACCGAGCCTGACGTGTTCCGCCCTGAAAAGAAACCAATTCATTCGAAGCGGCATATCCTCCGTTTACCAGTTCTCCAGTACAAAAGCTTAGAAGTCTTGATTTCAGGGCTGCTGCTGCTCCCTTTGTTGCACGGCCTTGTTCATTCTCAACAGGTAGTCCGGCAAGGGCTTTATCAATATCTGCAAGGATAAAGTCAACCGTAGCTTCCAGGCTTGATCGTTGGATGGATAGAAAATCCTGGCCCAATTCAAAGGGCTCTTCAATTAAAATTAATCCTCCGTAAGAGCGCATCATATTCATGTAATCAAAAGCTCTGATAAAATAGGCTTCGGCTTTATATTTCGCGATTAATGCCTGATCCTGGCTTGTTGTTGCAGGAACCTGATCGATATTGGCAAGGAAAACATTTACATTCTTGATATTGCTATATAACTTTTCCCAGTTGATCCAACTAAAGCGCCAGTTACCAAAGTGCCCCAGATCATCAGGACTTAGGGTTCCTTTTACAAACTTGTAGCCGTTGGGCCTATGGATACATAAACATTCGTCAGTAGCAGAAGCGAGCAGGTCTTCGCGCATACCCAATAGTTGGTTTTTATCGCCACCAATAAAATCATAGCAGTTTCCAAGGTACGCTTTTGCCAGGTTGATATCTTCGAAAACAGATTCTTCATTAAAAGCATCAACCGCTTTTTGGTCGAGAACATCATCGCATGAACTTGATGCAAACAGGAGCATCAAAAACATTATTGAGTATCCTAATATTTTTTTCATTTTACTTTTTTTACAGATTTCATTCATGATTAAAATGTTGCTTTTACTCCAATTGCAAGTGTTCTTACAGCAGGATAAGTCATTGGTGCCCCGATTTCAGGATCGAAATTTTTCTGAGCAGCATAAATCAGAAAGAGGTTGTTCCCGGCGAAGTATACACTTGCCCTGCTGATACCCATATTTCCAAAAACAGATCTGGGGATGTGGTAGGTTAAAACGGCATTTTTCAAGCGGCAGTAAGCCATACTATCGTAATGGTATGTGTTGTCGTTTGATCCAAATGACCAGTACTGATCGTCACGGTTGTAAGCCCTGGCAACATTGGTGTCCGTGTTGGTTGGTGTCCAGCGGTTATCAAAGCTCCATTGATAATAGTTGCCGGCCTCACCACGCCTGCCATCCTCAATATTTCTGCGGTAATATGTTCCCTGTCCCTGGGCCAGTAGCATCAGGTTCCAGTTTTTGTAGGTCACATCAAGGGTAATCCCGTAAAACAGCTCAGGTGTGTCGGCTTTATCCAAAAGGATGCGGTCGTCACTGTCAATCTTACCGTCACCACTTACATCCTCGAAAATAACATCACCAGGTTTTGCCCCACTCCAGTGAGGATAAGAATCAACATGTGCCTGATCTTTGAAAATACCGATTGCGTTGTAAAGTAGTTTAGCTCCATAGGAATGACCTGTCCTTTGTTGCCATGGAACAGCCCGTTCAGGTTCGTCCATAAATACAACTTCATTATGGTTGTAGCTAATATTACCACTTAAGTTCAAATGCAAATCATTATTGAATTTTTTGTGATATCCGGCATCGATCTCGAAACCACGGTTATCTACTTCTGCAATATTCTCATCAGGAAGGGCCAAACCGGTAAAACCAGGAACTGAAGCATCCCTTGGGTGAAGAATATCTGTACGTTTACTATAGAAGAATTCAGTGTTCAGGTGGAACATCTTATTTAATATCTGCGAGTCGAAACCAATGTTATAAGTTGTTTGCTTTTCCCAGGTGATATTTGGGTTTGCAACACCTTCTTGTCTTACAACGGTTTCAACAACTTTACCGGTTCCCATTGTAGGGCCACTGGCCAGAACGTATTTGTTCATAAACTGGAATGAAGCACCAGGGTCCATACCCATTTTACCGTAAGAAGCCCTTAGTTTGAAATAGTTAATGAAAGAAAGTTTGTCTTTCCAGAAATCTTCTTCTGAAGCGCGCCATCCCAGCAAAACTGCGGGGAAGTTACCCCAACGGTTATCTTCAGGGAATTTCAGGGAACCATCACGACGAAACAATACTTCCATCAAATATTTTCCTGCATAACTGTAGTTAAAACGGCCAATCCAGGATTTACGGGCATAGATTGACATGGAGCCTCCATTGTCTTTATCAGCATCTGCCCCTGCATCCAGGGTTTGAACAACATCCGAGATATAGTATTTCCGGAAAGCGTCAAAATCATTTGCTTCGCGCGATAATTCTTCGTAAGCACCAAAAATTGAGATGTCGTGTTTGTCAAAAGTTCTTGCCCAGCTTGCACTAATAATCCCTAATTTTCTAATTGAACGGTCATAATATTCCGTTAACTCCGGGCTTGATACCCCACGAGGGGTAGGGGTCAGTTCCATTGATGTAATAAAACCTTCCGAATCACGGACTGCTGTGTCCCACTTAGGGAAATAAAGGATCCATGGCTTTTGGAATTTTTTGCGGTATTGGTTGTTGACATCATAGGTGTAAGAACCGTCAATTGATAATCCTTTGATCATCGGTGGTTTTACGGAAGCTTTAAAGGTTGTTTGGTTAATGTAGTTCTTTTGACTGTCGGTACCAGTTTCCAGGGTTGAGGTTACAACAGGGTTGTCTCCATATTCAATGTCCGGTCCCGGTTCACCTGTTGGCCAGAATGACCATTGAGTTGGAACTAGCCGTTGTGACTGTCCATAGATTGATCCCGCGCCCTTTGTCGGGTATAGTTTTTCGGTTAAGAATCCGGCGTAGTCAATTGAGGTTGTTAACCAATCATTGATTGGGATTTCCAGTTTAGCACGCAGGTTATATTGTTTGTAATTGGTTGATTCCTGCTTGTAAATGGCTTCTTCATTTCTATACCCTAAAGACACATAGTAATACATGCCATTGTTACCACCATCGAGTGAAATATTGTGTTTGCTGGTAGTCGTCCAGTCTGCAATCAAGTCTCCGACCCAATCACTGTTAGGGTGTTCCCAGGGATCCCTTCCGCTATAGAAAAGAGCAATATCTTCATCTGAATAAGTTCGGTTACGGCCTTCATAATCCTGATATTCACTAAGCATGGTAGCATAATCCCCTGCACTGGTAACTTCAGGGAGTATGGTCGGTTGCATAAACCCTTGATAAAACTGATAGTTCAAACGAGGTTTCCCGCCTTTTCCTCTTTTTGTAGTAACCAGGATTACCCCGTTTGCTGCAGCAGCGCCATAAATAGCAGCAGCGGCATCTTTCAGGATAGTGATGCTTTCAATATCGATCGGGTCAATCTCTCCCAGTGAACGCCCGGGGATTCCATCAACCACAACAAGGGGCGCGGTGTTAACATCTTCATCACCTAAAGTGGTACGGCCACGAACCAATACTTTGGCTTCATTTTGTCCGGGTTCACCACTTTCCTGAATAACAGTTGCTCCCGGCAAACGACCAGAAATGGCATTGGAAATATCAGCGGCGGGAATTGCAGCAATCGTTTCTCCACTAACAGAAGTTACAGAGCCTACAACATTGGCTTTTTTCTGAGATGCATAACCTACTGCAATAACTTCTTCCAGGCCAATGGCATCTTCTTCCATTATAATGTTAAAACTTGTTTGGCCTGCAACCGCAAATTCTTGTGTCCGCATCCCAACAAAAGAGAAAACCAAAGTTGCATCGGCAGGGACGTTCGGTAATCTGAAGTTTCCATCAAAATCAGCGATAGTACCGGTTGCCGTACCTTTAATTACAATTGAGACACCGGGAAGTGGAGCACCGGAAGAGTCAGTTACTTTACCAGAAACACTTTTTGTTTGTTCCAGGTTTATTTTAACATTAGAAGGTGTTAAAACAATTTGACGATTCTCAACCTGATATTTAATATCAGTTTCTGAAAGAATCTTCGACAGAATCTCTTCAATCGTTTTATCTTCCAGATTGATGTTGATTTTTTTATTTACATCAACAAGTTCTTTACTAAAGAGGAAGTAAAACTCACTTTTATCCTCGATCTCATCCAGTACATCTACAATGCGGGTGTTTTCCATTTTTAATGTTAACCGCGTTTGTTGCGAGTAAACTGAAACAGCCCATGTCTGCGAGATACACATAAACAATAAAAACACACTAATCCGCATAATTCGCCATAGTTTAGTTTTGATGTAAAATTGAATTGCGTCACGAATACATTTTTTTTTCATAAATTTGAATCATTAAGTAGTTAGTAAATACCATTATTTCACGCTGCTTAGTATAACAGGAAGGTGCCGCTAACACTTTCCTGTTACTTTTTAAAAGTATCTAGTCGTTTAAGGTCCGGTTTTATCGTAATTTTTCTTTTCTGATACTCATCGTTAGACTTACTCTCCCTTGCCTGTTCTTCAAATTGAAGGGGAGCAGATATTGCCAGTAGCTTAAACACTTCCTCAATGGGTTCATCCACAAAAGTTGCCCTGAAAGTATAGTTTAACAATTCTTCATTTTCAAGTTCAAACTCTACATTATACCAGCGGCTTAACCGGGTTATAACCTGTTGCATGCTCTCGTCCCTAAAGATTAGTTTCCCTTCCGTCCATGATGAGAAATTCTTAGCAACAACATCTTCTTTTCGATAGATCTTATTTTCTATATCAAGAATTAAGCGCTGATCAGGTTTTAGCAATGAAAGAGGCTTCCCATCCTTTGACAAGACCTTTACACTTCCCTGGTTTAAACAGATTTGTTCGGATAAATCATCTTCATAAGCCGTAACATTAAACTTTGTTCCTAAAACTTCAATGTTCAGATTGGATGTTTGAACTGTAAATGGGTGTGATTTATCGTGGAAAACATCGAAATATGCTTCTCCCTGAATCGATACCTGACGTGACTTAACAAAATCTACAGGATATTTCAGACTTGAACCACTATTGAGGAAGCCATTCGTTCCATCAGGCAATACAAATTTTGTTCGAACACCCATCGGGCACTGAATCTCAGCATAAGCTACATGCCTGCAATCTTTATTTTCAGAATAAAAATAGAATAGCGAAGTAAGTAAAAGAGGTATAAACAACATGGCAGCTGCTTGTTGCGCGATCGTCCAAATTGAAATTGTTCGTTTTCCCGGGGAAGCCCCAGTTCGTTGTAGAATGTTTTTCCAAACCCTTTCCTTTTCCAGGGCACCAGCTCCTTTTTCATCAATTTCATCCCATTGGATTTCGAGCTCCTTCAAAAAGCTTCCTTCTTCATCATTTTTATCAAACCCTCTAAAAACAGAAAAGAATTCACTCCTCGAATATCGATTCTGAATAAAATTTCTTATTGCTCTTCTTGTCTTGTCCATTGCTTTATAAGGCCAATTTATTATTCCCTCTATAAAGTAATATGGACCAGAAAGAAAAACTACGTAGTTGGATGGTTATTTTTTTATTTTCTCCAATTAAGGAATAAACTGAAGAATAATAACCCTGCAATATTCTCTTCAGATAATCCCTGTTTTAAAGACTTTAATGCTTCGGACAAATGCTTCTCCACAGTACGGGGGGATATTTCCAAAATAGAAGCAATTTCCTTTACAGGTAAACCTTTTTTTCGTTTTAAAATGATGATTTCTTTTTGACGCGGTGGTAGCTGATCGATTAGTTTTTCCACCAACTCCAGCAAAGAGTGGTAATCAATACGTTCTTCTGTGCGATTATCAAAATCAATAGAAAAATCTATCAGCTCATGTTTATAACTATTTTCCCTTCCTTTCTTCAAAAATATTTCCCGAACGTGATTATAGGTAATCTTAAACAGATAAGATTTAAAAGACAGACTCGTATTAATGGAATTCCTGACGTTCCAAACTTTTATAAAAACCTCCTGGACAACTTCCTCTGCTTCCTGATTGGATTTTAAATATCCGTTAGCAAATACAAAAATACGCCTGGCATACTCTTCAAAAAGGTTTTTGAAAGCAAGCTGATCACCTTCTTTTAAGGCTGCTACCCAAGCTTTTTCTTTGTTTGATGAAATCACCTAAATGCTTTGTTGCGTTTCTTACTGAAGAAAATTTAATTGTTACAAAGCTATAAAAATGAATTGATCAACGGTTATTTCATTATGTTTTTACGTGGTTAACCAATAAACAAACTTATGAGGACGATAGATTTATTACCCGAGCATCTCCAATAAAAAAATGCACTAAACTCCCACCTATTAAAAAAGTCAAGAGTTTATCTGTATCCTTCTTTTATCAGTTGCTCTACTTTTTCGACATTTTCTTTTGTCACAAAGGAAGCTCCAATCTCGTTATTACTGGGCACTATGCCATAACGAATATATTGTACCAACTGTATCACAGGATAAAACCCTTGCATGTAGGGTTGCTGGTCAATCGTAAATGCTAAATGCCCATTTTTAACGTATCGTATTATTTTTGGGGATAAGTCAAAACCAGCAACAATAAATAAGTTTTGGATGGCATCTTTTACCTTCTCCTGATCAGAAAAAATTTTGCTGCCGTAATAAAATAGCTCATTATAATATTGGTGGAATATCTTACCTAATTCGGTCTGATCACCCTTCTTAATCTTCAACCAAACATCTGAACGGTTTGATGATATATTACGACCAGCAGAATTCATATCGTTAAAGATAGAGATTATTCCAAAAAATCAATATTTGGAAGCAACTAGCAGCCTGTCGGACTTATATTTTTACATTTAATATAGCACCCAATAATTAGTTCAGGCGATTTTTATTCTGTCTATTTTAAGACCTAAAACTACA
>JANQII010000028.1 GCA_028282195.1 Prolixibacteraceae bacterium | reverse complement strand
CGGGATAAGGAAAATTCGACGCAGGATAACCGAAACCAGCCTGCCGGCTGGCAGGTAAGACGCATAATAAAATGAAAGGATAATTTTTAGACAGCTTCTAAGGCAATAAGCTAAAACAGGAAACAGTGAAAGTTCGAAATTTCATTCTACTAAAAATCTATTATTCCACCTATTTGTATTTCCCGGATGCAAAACAGGGAAAACAGATCGTATGATCAGTGTAGTACCTAAACCCGTTGAACTAATCGTTGGAAAAGGTATTCCTGATTTTTGATACTATGGAAGTTTAAAATGTTCAACGGAACAGATTTTATTCTATATTTGTCTGTTTTGAAAGAATGAATACCTGATGCCGGCAAACTCTGATAGTAGTGATAATCTAATCGTTAAGCAGCTTAAAGATGGATCAAAGGATGCGTTTAAGCAGTTATATAATCAGTATGCTGATCGCATCCATCGATTTGCATATGGTTACCTTAAATCAGATTTTGATGCTGAAGAATTGGTTCAGGAAGTTTTCATTAAACTTTGGAACAACAGGCAAAAACTAGATAGTTCACAGAACCTTAAATCATATTTTTTTAAAATAGCCGTAAACACCGTTTACGATTTTATTCGTCGTAAAAATGTGGAGCAGGCTTTTCAGGAATTTTTAGCTACAGAGAGCAGTAGTTCAAACGAAACCTGGCAGGAAGTTGTCTATCAGGATATGCTTTCTCAAATCGAAAGATTTATCAAAATGATGCCTGAACAACGTCAACGAATCTTTAGCCTTAGCAGAGAGAAAGGTCTTTCGAATGATGAGATAGCTGAGGCTTTGAATTTATCGAAAAGAACTGTTGAAAATCAATTATACCGTGCAACAGCCTTTCTTAAAAAGAACCTGAAAATGGAATCAGGATTGGCTGTTTTATTCTTTTACCTCTTCTGTTAATTTGTCATTTCAGAAAAAATATCCACTAGTGTCAAGTCAAGCATGACCTATCACCCTCCCGAATACCCGGGATTCTTTTTGTTCCCGGCTGCTTTAAAAAATCCTTTATCCGGCAGCTGCCGGACTATGCGCGGATTTTTACGCATTACCGGAAACAAAAATATCTTCGACTTAACCGACATTTCATACTTGACTTGCCTAGAATTTAATATGTAATCATTAAATCCATTATTCAAAATAAATGTGTGTTGACCGCAGAAATGGCGAGTCAGGGATAGTGTGAATTGAAATTGTTTAGAAAAATCCAAAAGAGGTTTGACCTTTTACTTTTGGTCATTTTTCTTAGCAATTTCAAGAGTGGGAAGAAGCATTATTTCTGCTGGATCCTTTTGTTTACTTTTCTCATCGGGGAGAAAAGTAAAAGTCTATAAGATTATAATAGAATTGCTTTTGTAGGTAAGGATTTTAGAATCAAAATGAGTGGAAAAAGTATCACGAATGATCACAGTTTTCTTTTCAAAATGAAAAAAATCAAAAAAAATATAAAACCGCGTGAGTAAAGTTTTTGACTTGTTCGTATTACGTGTAAACTATCTTACAGAATGGGTGATTCGTTAAAAAATAAATTGGATAAGCTTAGATCAGAGAATATTGATGAAGTACAAAAAAAGGAGCTGCTGTCCATGTTTCATCAAAATGAACTGGAGTATGAATTAAAGGTTGAACTTTATCAACAACTTGATAACTCGGATGAGTCTCCGGTTCAAAATAATGAAGGTTTTGATCGTTTATGGAAAAAGATCAAAAATAGAGAAAAAGGTGAGGTTAAAAAATTGCAGTCAACATATATATACTGGGCAGCAGCTATGCTTGTTCTCGGTTTTGTTATTGGCAATATTTTTCAAGATGATCTGTTTCAATCAAATGAAATAGCCTATTGTACTGCAAAGGCACCGGCAGGTTCTGTTTCTGAAATGGTTTTGCCCGATGGTACCGGGATTTCATTAAATGCAGGTTCAGAGTTAAAATATGCAGCTGAAAATGGAGAAAAAATCCGTGAGGTATATTTAGTCGGGGAAGCCTGGTTTGAAGTTGAAAAATCGGATGAAATCCCTTTCATCGTTCACACCCCGTTTTATGACGTACGCGTTATGGGAACGCGGTTCAATGTAAAAGCTTATCAGGATGATAATGAAGTCATAACTACACTTGAGGAAGGATCTGTACAGGTTGAGTCGGGTCAAAACTTACGAATTGAAAAAAATGTATTACTGAAACCAGGAGAGCAACTGGTTTACCACAAAATTGATAACATGTTGAAGGTCAGCAAAGTTGATACGGAGGTTTATACTTCCTGGCGGAACAATAAATTGATCTTTATCAACATGAACCTTAAAGAACTGATCGTTTTACTTGAGCGTAGGTATGGGGTTGATATTGAAGTGGCTGATCAAAGTATTTTGAAATACCACTACGATGGAACGATCAAAAATGAAACAATCATTGAGGTACTAAATATATTGCAGGCTACCCTGCCCATAAATTATTCAATTAATAATCAAAAAATTAAAATAGAAAGAAAGTGAAAATCGAAACCAACTAAGTCAGTTAAACACAAAAGCCGGAAGATGCTGTAACATCAATCCGGCCCTAAGTTTTAATAACAAGGTGCTGTAACACCTTAAATTATTAATCAACAACAATTCAAATTTATGAAAAAAAATGAATTTGCCCTCTTTCATGGGCGAAGGTTTAATCAAAAGCTGTTATTGAAAATGAAGCTTACAGTTATTACCCTATTGGTTTGCATTATGCAGGTATCTGCTTCTGTCTATTCGCAAACAACAAAAGTAACTCTTGACCTGCAAGGGAAAAGAATTTCTGAAGTACTGAAAGAGATAGAAGAAACTACAGACTACCGGTTTTTCTATCAGAGAGAACAAGTTAATGTTGATCGCAAGGTAAACTTGCAGGCAACTAACAAAAGCGTAAAAGACGTACTAAACACCTTATTTAAAGATCAGGGAATTTCTTTCTCAATGATGGAAGATAATCTGATCCTGCTTACATCTGAGGTAACAATGATGGAACAAGAGCGTACGATCAGAGGGGTTGTTACAAACTCTAATGGTGATCCAATTCCCGGGGCAACTGTTGTTGTGAAAGGTACTGCTAACGGAACTATTACCGATGCAGATGGAAATTATACGCTGGGAAAAGTAAAAGGAACCGATATCCTTTTGTTTTCATTTGTTGGGATGCAAACGAAAGAAGTTGTGGTTGCCGGACAGTCAGTAGTTAATATTGAGCTGGAAGATGATCTGATCGGGATCGAAGAAGTCGTTGCAATCGGTTACGGTGTGCAGCGTAAATCAGATGTTACCGGTTCAGTAGGTGTTGTAAATTCAGAAGATATTTTGGAGCGTCCTGCATTTAATGCTTTGCAGGGAATGAAAGGTAAAGTGGCAGGTGTGAATATCTTTTCAAATTCAGGTTCGCCAACCGGAAGCACACGTGTTATTATTCGCGGCGTAAACTCAATCAATACTTCTACAAACCCATTGTATGTAGTTGATGGGGTTGTAATGGAAGATTTTCATTTAGTAAATCCAAACGATATTGAACGCATTGAGGTATTAAAAGATGCTTCTTCCGCAGCTATCTATGGTGCTCGTGGTGCAAATGGTGTTATCCTGGTAACAACAAAGCGTGGAGCTAAAAATGGTGAAGTAGTCGTTGGTTATGATGGCTATATCAGCGTTGGGCATATGCGTAAAAAAATGGATCTGCTAAATGCAGAAGAATGGAGTGAAGTAATTAAAAGAGGTTATGAAAATGCACCTAAGTATCGTGATTATGCTCCTGGTTCAGAGCCAACAATTGACTTTACTGATCCGAGATTGTTCGATGCAAACGGTAAGCCACTTTATGATACAGATTGGCAGGAAGAAGCAACCCGGACGGCTGTTTCACACAACCATCAACTTTCAATCCAGCAAGGAAATGAAAAATCTTCAGTTGGTGCTTTCCTAAACTATTCTGACAATGAAGGTATCATGCTAAATTCCTGGATGAAAAGGGTGAATGGAAAAATTGCCTATGATGCCAAACCAAAAGAATGGTTGGATTTTGGGATCAATATGTTGATCAATAAAACCTGGGAAAACGAAGCTGAAGAAACAGGTGGTCACCAAATGCCCCGCCGTTCAATGATTGAGATGGTGCCCATTATGCCGGTTAAGTTTCCTGACGGAAGCTGGAGTAACAGTTCAAGTACAAACAACTTTGGACTGGAAGGCATGGCCAATCCGGTACACGTTTTAGAAACTCAGGAAAGATTGAGAAACCGTACACAATTTTTCGGAAATACATATTTGAACTTTCATATCCTACCAGGATTAGACCTAAAAACCCAATTAGGTTTCGATAACCACGTTCACGAGTTCAAAGAATATTTCCCAAAAGACTTATTAAATATTTCCTATCCAAATGCCAGGGCAACAATTAGCAATATGGAGTCAATCTACTGGCAGGAGGAAACATTCCTTACTTATAATAAAACGATTAATGACCATCGCTTCAATTCAGTTCTTGGTTTAAGTTGGCAGGAACGGGTTGAAAGAGGGAACAGAATGCAAACTCAGGGTTTCTCTGATGACTTCTTCAAATACAATAATATGGGTGCTGCAAGCAACCCCTCATCACCAACATCATACTACGATAAGTGGTCAATGAACTCCTATTTTTTCCGTGTTGGGTATTCTTACAAAGACAAATATTTGGCTACTGTGACTGCCCGTGCTGATGGTTCTTCCCGATTCGGGGAAAACAAAAAGTACGGTTTCTTTCCTTCAGCAGGTTTAGGTTGGGTAGTATCCAATGAAGATTTCATGATCGATTCAGACTTAATTGACTATTTGAAATTACGTGCAAGTTATGGTATTACTGGTAATACCGAGTTAGGTACATACCGTTCGTTAGCAACTATTTCAGGGGGAACAGTTTTGCTGAATGGTGAAAGAGCAAATTACAATACTGTAACACGTTTGGCTAATCCTGATTTGGAATGGGAAAAAACATCTCAATTTAATGTTGGTTTCAATTTAGCAATGCTTGACCAAAAAGTATCTTTGGAACTTGATTATTACTATAAACTTACAACTGATTTATTACTGGCACGTCCTGTACCTCACTCAACAGGTTTTGGCTCTGTTTATGATAACATTGGTGAGGTTGCAAATAGTGGAATTGATTTTTTGTTGACAACACAAAATGTTAAAACCTCTGATTTCAATTGGGAATCAACCTTGAACCTTAACTACAACAAAAACGAAATTAAAGCTTTGGGTGAAAATGATGAGGATATTTTTCCAGGTCCATGGTGGGTTTCCGGTAGTCAGACAATTCTTCGTGTGGGTGAATCTTTGGGTTCTTTCTGGGGATATGAAAGACTGGGAACATGGGGTACCGATGAAGCAGAGGCTGCTGCAGCTGTCGGAGCTGTTCCTGGTGTTGCAAAACGTTCAGCAGAAAGAAAAATTATAGGTAAAGGCTTACCTGATTTAACGGGTAGTTTTATCAATCGTTTTAAGTATAAAAAATTCGATTTACTGGTTGATCTGCAATTTACTCTTGGAGTAGAAATTATGCAACAGTTTTTCCACTCTACGGAAGACCGTACCGGTTATGCAAACGGATTATCTACAATTCTTTACGATGGTTGGACTGAAGACAACCAAAATACAATGGTACAGCAAATCCGTAATGCAACTTTGAATGGACAAAACTCTGAAGTTGATGACCACTGGGTATGCGACGGTTCATATTTAAGGGGAAACCTTATCTCGTTAGGATATAATTTCAGTGACAAGTTGATGAATAGATTGGGGATCCGTTCGTGCCGCATTTATACAAGTGTTGACAATCTTTTTGTAATTCATTCAAAAGATTTTAAAGGATATGACCCTGAAGCTACTTCATGGGGAAGTAACCAATGGGGACAGAATATTTTCTTCTTCCAGTATCCAAAACCAACCACTGTAACTTTTGGTGTAAATGTTAAATTTTAATCGTGTTAAACTGAAGAAAAATGAAGAAATTACTAATACTAATATTAACGCTTGGTGTGTTAGCTTCCTGTGATGATTTTCTGCAAGAAGAACCAAGGGATGAAATGAGTGTTGACCAGTTTTTTAGTTATCCTTCCCATGCTTATAATGCCGTAAATATATTGTATCGAGATGGTGCTCCAACTTTTTACAGAACTGGTGTTTATGGTGGAAGCCGTGCTATGTTGGGCGGTTATATATCTGGCCTGTTTGATAATGATTACAAAGGACAGGAAGTGCATGTTCAGCACAGTCAGAATTTAACTTTAAATGGAGATAACCTGGCTGGTTATTTTGATGGTGCATGGGATAATTGCTACAGGGCCATATCACGAGCAAACCTTGCTATTGCAAATATTGCTACTACCCCGGATTTGACAGATACCGAAATTAAACAATTGGAAGCTGAAGCCCGTTTTTTCAGGGCATTTAACTACTTTTATTTGGTTAAAACTTTCGGCGATGTTCCTTTAATTCTTGAAGCGTACTCATCTCTTGAAAACCTGTATGTTGAACGTACTCCGGCTGCTCAGGTTTATGCACAAATTGTTACTGATTTGGAATATGCAGTTAATCAAGGTGGTCTCGACAATGTGCCAATGCATGAAAATGATTTTCGTATCTCAAAAGCTTCAGCGGCTGCATTACTTGCAGATGTTTACCTAAATATGAGTGGGTATCCTGTTCAGGACAATAAATATACCGATGCAGCAAACGCAGCAAAATCAATTATAAATAGTGGAAACTTTGCTTTGATTGCAAATGGGGCAACAGAAGCAGAAAGCGCATACAATGTAATGCGTACTTCTGATAATGAATCAGAATATATTTACAGCATTGAATATGATGCAAGCATTTCAGGTAACTACTGGCAGCCAGCTATTTCTTATCCAAACAGCGCAACAGCCTGGGGTATTTTTGCTTACTCAATTACGAATAATGCATATAAACCATCTCCTGAATTACTAGCCATTTATGATGCAGATAAAGACTTGCGTATTCAAAACAAACAGTTTTTTCATTCAACCCATACTTACATTGAAGATGGTGTGGAGGTAACAAAGACTTTTGAAACAGCTCCTTATTTGTGGCATAACGATGACGCTCTTTTTGAAACAGGTCAAAACAGTAAAGATTTAGTTGTTTACCGTTATGCCGAAGTATTATTAATAGCTGCTGAAGCAATTGCAAAATCAGAAGGTGTTACCAATGAAGCTATCGGTTATTTAGCAGATGTCCGTAGCAGGGCATATTGGCAAACAGATCGTGCTGATGTTGTAGCAGGATTAACAGGACTTTCTGCTGATGATTTTGTAAAAGAAGTTTGGAAGGAAAGATTGCGTGAGTTAGTACTTGACTATAAAATCTGGTCAGATGTACAACGTACGCATATGTATCCTGTTACTGATACAGCTAATAAAGGGGAAATTAGTTTTACTGATGTTGTGGACCACACCACTATCTGGGGTAAAACATTCGAAGAGAAACATCTTCTGTTCCCGATTTCTGAAAATGAAAGACAACGCAACCCAAACTTATCACAAAATACAGGTTACTAAAACTTGGTAGCTGATTTTTTTTTCAAAGCACTGTCAGCATCTGGCAGTGCTTACTTTTTTGTAGTATCTTGCAACCGTTTTAAACACAACTAAACTCCATATTAATATTATGCACAGAATAAGCTGGTTATTGGTTATCGTTGTTGGAATGGTTTTTTTCATTTCATGCAGTCAAAAGTCACAAGAGCAAACCGTTGAAAAAACAGATTTTGTTGATCCTTATATTGGTTCTGGAGGGCATGGGCACGTTTTTGTTGGTGCAAATGTGCCATTTGGAGCTGTTCAATTGGGGCCAAGTAATGTTGTTCAGGGGTGGGATTGGTGTTCAGGATATCATTATTCCGATTCAATTTTACTTGGTTTTTCACATACACACCTTAGCGGAACAGGAATTGGTGACTTGGGCGATGTGTTAATGATGCCTGTTTCAGGCGATTATAATCCCGGTAATTTTTCTGAAAATCCTTACGATTGGAAAGCCCTTTATTCACACGATAAAGAATCGGTTAGCCCCGGATATTACAGTGTGAGAATTGATCGCTTTAAAGTTGATGCTGAATTAACAGCTTCCGAAAGGGTTGGTTTTCAAAAGTACAACTATAGCGGCGAAGGGAATTCAAAACTAATTTTGGATTTAAACTATGGAATAGGCTGGGATAAACTTGTTAAAGCAGACATTTCACAAGTTGGAAAGAATTCTATTCAAGGGCTCAGGTATTCAACAGGCTGGTCAAAAGATCACAGGGTTTTCTTTTATACAGAATTTTCAAAAGAAATTATAAAGTTTGAGATTATTGATTTTTCCGAAGAAAAAGGAAAAGCCACTGCTATAATTGAATTTGAAGGGAATGGTGAGCTTTTAGTAAAAACGGCGATTTCTCCGGTTGATAATGATGGGGCTAAAACCAATATGACAGAAATTGATCACTGGGACTTTGAACTTGCAAAAAGTGAAGCAGAAAAAAAATGGAATACGCAATTGGTAAAAATCAATGTTGAAACGAAAAACGATGTTAAAAAAACAATTTTTTATACATCGCTTTACCACACCATGTTTGCCCCTTCATTATTTAATGATGTAAATGGAGATTACAGAGGGACGGATAAAAAAGTTCGAAAAGCTCCGGGGTTTGAAACTTATACAACACTTTCCCTTTGGGATACTTACCGTGCAGCTCATCCTCTTTTCACCATTGTGCAACCGGAAAGGGTCAACGATTTTGTAAATACAATGCTTGCCATCTATCAGCAACAAGGCAAACTGCCGGTATGGCATTTAATGGGTAGCGAAACCAATACAATGGTTGGTTATCATGCTGTTCCTGTTATTGCCGATGCTTATCTGAAAGGCTTTAGGGAATTTGATGCAGAACTCGCGTTTGAAGCCATGAAAAGCTTTGCGTTGTCTGATGAAAGAGGTTTGGACAAGATTAAAGAAATGGGGTATATACCTGCCGAAAGTGAAATTGAATCAGTGGCTAAAGCTTTGGAGTATGCGATTGATGACCACTGTATTGCTGCTATGGCAAAAGCACTCGGTAAAACTGATGATTATGAATTATTTATGAAACGCTCTAAATACTACCAACAATATTTTGATACGAATCGTCAGTTTATGCGGGGAAAGATGTCTGACGGTACATGGAGGGAACCGTTTAACCCAATAGCTTCGTCTCATCGTGAAGATGATTATTGTGAAGGAAATGCCTGGCAGTATACCTGGTTGGTTCCTCATGACGTTGAGGGCTTAATCAATTTATTTGGTGGCGACAAACCGTTCATCACAAAACTGGACAGTCTGTTTAGTATTGAATCAATTTTGCTGGAAGGGGCTTCAGCAGATATTACAGGGCTAATTGGTCAATACGCACATGGGAATGAACCAAGCCATCATGTGGCATATATGTATGCTTACGCCGGACAGCAATGGAAAACGGCTGAGAAAGTTCGTTACATCATGAATGAATTTTACACGGATCAACCTGACGGAATTATTGGCAATGAAGATTGTGGTCAGATGTCAGCCTGGTATGTTTTCTCTTCCCTGGGCTTTTATCCGGTTCATCCGGCTAAAGGAATGTATGTTTTTGGTAGTCCGTTATTTGATAAAGCGGAAATTAACCTTCCTGAAGGAAAGAAATTTACGATTGAGTCTGTTAATAACAGTGATGAGAATATTTACATTCAATCGATAGAGTTGAATGGTCAGAACTATGAGAAGAGTTACATTTTACACGAAGATATTGTAAAAGGCGGAAACCTGAAATTTACGATGGGAGCTGAACCAAACTATGAATTTGGAAAAGCTGCTTCAGTCCGTCCAAATTCAAAAATCTAGAAACTAAAACAAAAAATTAGAGATGCTTAAAAGAATTTCATTATTGCTTGTGTTTGTTGCAGGATTTTGGTTAGAACAAAGTATTGCACAGCAACCTGTTGATTATGTCAATACCCTGATGGGAACTGATTCTGAGTTTAAACTTTCAAATGGGAATACATATCCTGCTATTGCTTTACCATGGGGAATGAATTTTTGGACGCCACAAACCAATAAAATGGGAGATGGTTGGGTTTATCAATACGATGCCTATAAAATCCGGGGTTTTAAACAAACTCACCAGCCAAGCCCATGGATTAACGATTATGGACAATTTTCGCTTTTCCCGTTAACAGGTGAGTTAAAGATTACAGGAGAAGAGAGAGGAAGCTGGTTTTCACACAAAGCTGAAACAGCAAAACCACATTATTATAAAGTTTACCTGGCCGATTACGATGTTGTAACAGAAATTACCCCAACTGAGCGTGCAGCCATGTTTCGTTTTACTTTTCCTGAAAATGATAACTCTTACGTACTCGTTGATGCATTTGATCAGGGTTCGTATGTAAAACTCATTCCTTCAGAAAATAAAGTTATTGGCTATACAACCCGTAATAGTGGTGGAGTGCCTGACAATTTTAAAAACTACTTTGTAATTGAATTTGATAAATCTTTTACAGCTGGTGAAGTTTGGAGCAAGGATAAAGTAATTAGCGGGAAGAATGAATTGAAAGATGAGCATGTTGGTGCTGCCATCAAGTTCAAAACTAAAAAAGGTGAACAGGTTCATGCAAAGGTTGCTTCTTCTTTCATCAGTTTTGAGCAAGCGGAGCTTAACCTAAAAGAACTGGGAAATAATTCTTTTAATGAAATAAAAGAAAAAGGGGCGGAGAGTTGGAATAAAGAGTTATCGCGAATGAAAGTAGAAGGTGGAACCGAGGAGCAAATTCGTACATTCTATTCATGTCTTTATCGTGTATTACTGTTCCCCCGCAAATTTTACGAGTTTAATAAAGACGGTAAAGTTGTTCATTACAGTCCATATAATGGTGAGGTTTTGCCCGGCTACATGTTTACCGATAACGGTTTCTGGGATACCTTCCGTGCGGTTTTCCCATTTTTTAACCTGATGTATCCTTCCTTGAACGAAAAGATACAGGAGGGTTTGGTCAATGCCTATAAAGAAAGTGGTTTCCTGCCTGAGTGGGCAAGTCCCGGCCATCGCAATTGTATGATTGGCTCAAACTCAGCTACAATAGTTGCTGATGCTTATCTGAAAGGTTGTCGTGGGTACGATATTGAGACCCTTTGGGAGGCTGTTTTGAAAAATTCTGAAAATGAAGGGCCATTGCATTCAGTTGGGCGTTATGGCGTTGACTATTATAACAAGCTTGGTTATGTGCCTTACAATGTAGGTGTAAACGAAAATGTTGCCCGTACATTGGAATATGCTTTTGCTGACTTTTGTATTTATAAACTGGGGCAAGCTTTGGGCAAACCGGAAAAGGAAATTGAGATTTTTGCCAAACGCTCACAGAATTACAGAAATGTTTTTGACAAGGAATATAAACTCATGCGTGGTAAAAATGAAGATGGAACTTTCCAGGTGCCATTTAGCCCGTTTAAATGGGGTGATGCCTTTACTGAAGGGAACAGCTGGCACTATACCTGGTCTGTTTTTCATGATGTACAGGGATTGATTGACCTAATGGGAGGAAAAGAAGACTTTATTACTATGCTGGACTCCGTATTTATTGTGCCCCCGGTTTTTGATGAATCGTATTACGGTCAGGTAATCCATGAAATCCGCGAAATGCAGATTATGAATATGGGTAATTATGCACATGGCAATCAACCTATCCAACACATGATTTACTTGTATAATTATGCTGGTCAGCCGTGGAAAACACAATATTGGATCAGGGAGGTAATGAACAGGTTGTACACTCCTCAGGCTGATGGTTATTGTGGTGATGAAGACAATGGTCAAACTTCGGCCTGGTATGTTTATAGTGCATTGGGCTTTTACCCGGTTGCCCCGGCAACGGATGAATATGTGATTGGTACACCCTTATTCAAAAAGATTACTGTAACACTTGAAGATGGTAAAACCATTGAAATTAATGCACCGGATAACAGTTCTAAAAACCGCTATGTAAAAGGCATAGAATTTAATGGCAAATCATATAGTAAAAACTATTTCAATTATTCTGAGTTGATGAAAGGGGCTACCATTAATTTTGAAATGGATAACCAGCCAAATAAAAAGCGTGGAATTAAAGATTCTGATTTTCCTTATTCATTTACTAACGAGAAGTAAGTTGTAGTTAGCTTATAAACGATATTTCAAAGAGGCTGTCCAAAAAGTTAACTTAACCGCTAAGTATTTTAAGGAACCGCAAAAGACACAAAGAGTCAAACCATTATATATCAGAATCTTATTGTCCTTTGCGTAATCTTATGCGTTCTTCGCGGTTTGAATTTTATTCTTTTTGGACAGCCTCTTTTTTTTATAGCTGTTACAGTTCTAAATGATCCGAATTAATCTATTTTGGATCAATTGAAAAAGTTGGTGGATGGGTTCCCTTTCCCTTGTTTGCCGGTCTTCAGGTATCCGGGTTCCCAGGTTGTTGGATTTAGCCGCGATCGCAATCTTACAGGTGGTTTGTTCGTGGCCCTTTATCACCTGTCATATTGAAAGTTTGTTCCTTTAACTTCAATGTCTGGCATATCCAATCGGGAGGTGTTGCGTGTTTCGGGTTACGTGTTTCGGGTTGTGATCCTCTCATTTTCCCACCCTCATCCTTTTGCCCGGAATGGAACATGTTGACCCATGTACTTTGTCACTTTGTTTCTCCATTTGGGTAAAGCCCCCGGAAATCTCATTTGATCCTCTATTTTTACAGAATGACGAATTTGGATTATTCTTGCGCGTCCAAATAGGCCTTCATAAATGCTTTTTTGTAGACCCTGCCAAGCGGAAGAACTTCATCTTTAATTTCAACGCTCGTTGAGGAAACTTTACTAACCTGGTTAATGTTAATGATATAGGAACGATGAACCTGGAGGAATTGATTGTTAGGAAGCGTTTCTGTCCAATATTTTAACGGGTATGATGCGTGGTGTTTTTTATTCTTGCAGAATATATGTGTGTAGTCACCGTCAGCTTGTATGTATGTAATTTCATCAATGGATATCTTCACCAAATCATACCCCACTTTTACCAGGATACTTTCTGGTTTTTCAATTTTCAGTTCAGAGGGTATTCCATTAAATTGACGCTCAACTTTTATAACAGCTTTTAAAAAGCGTTCAAAAGAAAATGGTTTAAGCAAATAGTCCACAACATCCAGTTCATATCCCTGAAGCGCATAATCAGGGAAAGCTGTTGTCAGTATGACGAAAGGTTTTTTCTGAAGGACTTTTAGAAAATCGATACCCGAAAGTTTGGGTAAATGAATATCCAGAAAAAGTAGGTCAACAGGTTTCTCACGAAGAAAATCGAGAGCATCAAGTGCGTTGGAGAACATGCCTTCCGGTTTCAGTATCTCCACATCGCCGAGATACTTTTGTAAAATCTTTCGTGCAGGCATCTGGTCTTCAATTACAATGCAGCTTATCATTTTTCTTCGCTATTATCCAATTCAACTTTTAAGAAAACTTTGTACCAATTATTTTGTGGCTCAATATTCAGTTTATATTTATTGGTATAATTCAGATCAAGCCGTCCTTTCACGTTTTTCAATCCAATTCCGTTGTCAAGCTTTTCGGTATTACTGCTTTCTGTGTAATTATTTTCGCAATAAAAATACAGGATATTATTGTTAATCTTTATCGAAATATTAATCTGCACATTTTTCAGTTGACTGGCAGGGGCATGTTTAAAAGCGTTTTCAACAAATACCATTAGAATTAGTGGTGCTATACGCAATTGTCCGGCTTCTCCATATACGTTAAAAGTTACTTTTCCCTCATCTCCAAGCTGAAGTTCACTCAGTTTTATGTAGTCTTTCAGGTTTTCAATTTCTTTACTAAGCATTACTTTTTTGTCTCGACAATCGTAAAGCATGTATCGCAAAATTGAAGAAAGTTGAAGGATTATCCCTGGAGTTTTCGGAGATTTCTCAAGTGCATAAGAATATAAATTATTCAGGTTATTAAACAGGAAATGGGGATTGATCTGGGAATTTAAAAATTGCAATTCGCTTTCAGCAACCATCCGGTTTAATGTTTCAATTCTATTTTCTTTCTGAATGGCATCCCACGAAAATTTATAGCCTACCATCAAAATAAGTGGAGGTATTACATCTACTAAAGTGTCAATAATAAAAAACCTTAATGCTCTTGAGTTTGGAAAAAACAGATGCTCTAAAACGAATTCTTCTATGAATATGGTTACAGAGATAATGATAATTAAAAAGAATGAAAACCACCAAATTCTCTTTTTATACAGAAATTTTGGGAGCAGGAAGTAGTTAATAAAAATTGCAGCCAGTAAATAATTAAAAACAAAAATTGCCGTATTCCATCTGAATACGATCTCATGCCTGTTAAAGACTTTGAGTAAAAAAACCAGGACTGCTAAAATACCCAGAAACAAGTATTCACGATTTTCGCGTTTGAAAAGTCGGGCCATAAATCAACAAATTTGAAACGAAGATAAAAGCCTTTTGTCAATTCTGTTGCTTAAAATCGACAGGCAACAATCTAAACAGGTCGAACATCAATGCATTATACAATCCATCCACCCGACAGGTTTATTTTGCAGTTAAACGATTTTATTTCAAATACCCAATATCATAAGATATTTTCGTGACAATAATTGTTATAAAATAATACAATTGAATATTGATACCTATGAAAATATATCCACTACTATTCTTATCCATATTTTTCACTATTCAGGTTCATGCTAAGGAAATAAAAGATGTTACTGTAACCGGTAAGATACTTGATTCTGGTTCTTCTGAACCTATTGAATATGCAACGGTTACAATTTATAATCATCAGGATAGTTTAGTAAGCGGAACTATTACAAGAACCGATGGCAGCTTTGTAGTGAAAAGCCCTGTTCGGAACTTTTACATCCAGGTAAAGTTTATTGGCTACAAAGCTTTAACTATTAATGATTTTGAGATTAAAAATAACAAGGTTGATATTGCCAGCCGCATTCTTGAACCCGATAGCCAACAACTTGGAGAGATAAATGTCCGTGCAGAAAAGTCACAAGTAGAATTCAAAATGGACAAACGTGTTTTTAATGTGGGGCAAGATATTGTAAGTGCCGGAGGAAGTGCACTTGATGTTTTGAATAATGTACCTTCGGTTGATGTAAACATTGAAGGGACGGTCAGCCTGAGGGGAAACTCAAATGTGCAGATGCTTATAAACGGCAAGCCTTCTGTTCTGACAGATGGTAATTCTTTAGGAACGATTACAGCAGATATGATTGATAAAATTGAAGTAGTTACCAACCCTTCTGCAAAATATGATGCTGAAGGAACCACCGGGATTATCAACATTATAATTAAAAAGGAAGATAAGAAAGGTTTGAATGGTGCTGTTAGTGTAAACACCGGGTATCCGAACAATCATAGTGCCGGATTAAGTATGAACCGAAGAACTGAAAAGTTTAACCTGTTTAGTCAGTTTGGAATAGGAAAAAGAACTTTTATTCCTGAGTTTAGTGGCAGAACGATTGACCGGACCAATGCCAATCCTTCAATTTTTTATAATGATGGAGATGGGCATAAACACGAGCAGTTTTACAATATAATTCTGGGAACCGATTACCACATTAACAAATGGAATGTGCTTACACTTTCAGGTCATTTCGGTTATGAGATTGAAGACCAGGATTCTGAGACTAATTACCGGCGTGAGGATTTCGGTGGAAGTATCAGTTCCTCGTCCCTGAGAGAGGAGCTGACTGAAGCTACCAATCCAAAATATGAATATGAACTTATTTTTAAAAAATCGTTTGAAGATAATAAAGAGAGGAGCCTTACAGCAAGTGCAACAGGATCGTTTTTTGGGAAGGAAAGTGAATCAGTTTACACGAACACTGAAATAACAGGAGTTTCAGTAGGGGCAGATCAACAGGTATTTACTGATTATGGAAATGCAGATTATTCTTTTATTGTTGATTATGTGCATCCGTTTTCTGAGAAGAAAACCCTGGAAACAGGCCTGAAATATGATATTCAGGATATGTACAATGATTATCAGTTAAACAATCAAATTGATAGCAAATGGGTAACAGACCCTGCTTTTACGAATGTTTTTAATTACATACAAAAACTGGCAGCTGCATATGTAACTTTTGCCTGGGAACCAACCAAATTTGGAGTCAAAATCGGAGTAAGAATCGAGGACACGAATCTTGATACAGAACTGGAAACGACCAATGAAAAAAATAGTCAGGCTTATACCAATCTCTTTCCCAGTTTGCATCTTTCTTATAAATTGGATAGACAATTCTCAATGCAATGGGGGTACTCCAAACGTATCCACCGTCCACATTGGCGGCAATTAAATCCATTTACTTCTTTTAGGGATAACTACAACTTTAGTGTAGGTAATCCTGAATTGAAGCCTGAGTATACTGATGCTTTTGAGCTTACTGCTATTCAAATTTGGGAGAAAGCGTCGTTAAACGGATCACTGTTTTATCGTTCAACGAATGACGTGATTGCATCAGTAATTGAGGTAAATGATAGTTTAACTGTTACCCATCCTGAAAATATTGGTAAAAGCTTCGATACCGGAATTGAAATAAACGGAAAGATAGAACCTGCAAAATGGCTGGTATTATTGCTCGATTCATATTTTACAGCTTACACCCGTAAGGGGCAGTTTAAAGAGCAGGATTTCGATTTTAACAGTTCAACCTGGTCAGGAAGATTAACAACCAAGTTTAAATTACTTGAAGATATAGATGCTGAAATATTGCTTCGTCACCGATCGAAATACAAAGATGTCCAAAACACTATTGGGGCTGAAACCTATGCCGATTTTGGAATTAAAAAGAAATTTATGAAGGGGCGTGCAGTATTAAACCTAAGTGTTCGGGATGTATTTGCTTCCCGAAAACGCATCAGCACCTCAGACAGACCAAACTTTTACAGGTATAGTGAAAGTACACGTGATGGACGCAGGATAATCCTGGGGTTTAGCTATGGATTTGGTAAAGGGGAGGCCATGGAGTTTTCCGGGCATAAGATGTTTTAAAGTTAATGAAACCCTGTTCAGAAATGAGGGATAGTTGTAATTCATTCGGATTTATGGAACCGCAGGTTTTCAATACATGTCTGTCCGTTCAGTTAATTGATATCAGGATGACACGTACTTTCTTTAATCTAAAGAATTCCCCGAGGCTTTGCCACGGGGTTCCGCTTTTTCTCCCCAGGCGAGGGGAGATGTCGTCCGGCAACTGCCGGATGACAGTGGGGTGAAATAAAGAAAATTCG
>JANQII010000022.1 GCA_028282195.1 Prolixibacteraceae bacterium | reverse complement strand
CGGGATAAGGAAAATTCGACGCAGGATAACCGAAACCAGCCTGCCGGCTGGCAGGTAAGACGCATAATAAAATGAAAGGATAATTTTTAGACAGCTTCTTAGATCCAGTAATTTAATACCTATTTTATGTTTATTTCAGAGTTTATGTCAAGCCTAAACCCATTTGTTTCAGTAAAAAACTTCTTGGATAACTCGTTATCTATTGCTTTAAAGCTCGGATGTTTTTTATTACATGCATATGCCTTTTTGTATTTGATGTGGCTAATGTCTTGACTTTCGGTTATTAGTTTGATCGTGTTTTTGAGTTGTCCAATGGCATCAGGAATCCAACCACTTGTTCTTTGTCTCTTTAATTCGACAAGGTATATGTTGTCTGTAAACGTGAGCATTCCATCACATGTGCTTTCTAAATCATTTGTTTTAGGTTTAAATATTTGAAGACAGTTGTCTATTGGAGTAAATGCAATTGTTATACCATTTTTATTCGAAACTGATGCGATCCATTTTTCTTTGTTTTCTATATCGGTAAAAGCTTTTGTTCCATCTTGGTTATCACAAATTCCAAAAGTTGTATTATTTATTTCTGCCTCTTTGCATGTCGTATTAAAAAAATCTACACTCATACCTCTTGCTCAATTTCTAGTAATGAATCAAATAAATAGCTACCTTCTACTAATGATTCATTCAAGTAATTTTTATCAGAAGGAATTCCTTCATAATTGCTTAATCTGGAAACCGTTCCTGTTTTCTCATCCATTTGGTAAATTGAAACATCCGATGCATCTACTGTAGATTCAATTGGAACAATGTCGTTAAGTTTTTTAATTAACGGATCAGCTTTTATTCGGTGCTTTAAATCACCAGCTTGAATTGCGACACTTAAATAATTAATTATGTATGGGCTATGAGTCGTCATTATTAGTTTATTTCCTATGTTCAAATTGTTAAATTCAAACAGTTTCTTCAATAGCTGCCATTGAGAAGACGGGAAAAGGTTTTGTTCAGGCTCTTCCACAATATTAATGAATGCGCTTTTATTAAATCTTGCAGATAATACTGATATTGCTATTCGTTGTTGTTCATCTGTTAAGTTCTCGTTTAATATAATTTTTTCAACCTCTTTTTTGAATCTATTGGATTCTTTATTACTCATAGGTTCTTTCTTTTCACTTTGCTTCCTAATTGATTTTGCTAAATAATCGGAGACTAAAAACAGCGGGACTAAAGATTGAAAGCCACTTGAAGCATCAGTTAGTTTTACTTTATAATCTTTACCTTTTATATTTACAATTTTGTTTAATCTATCATATTCTACATCTACATCATTTATAGGTAATGCAGTTGCTTCCTTCATTGAGTTAATTGCTTTATCATATTCACCTAAAAATTCTTTCAAAGAATCGGATGCTAATTTTAATTCATTTGGAGTTTTAACGTATGCTAAGAAATTTCTTTCTGCAGGCACATACATTATTTGCGGAAGAGGATAGGAATTATCCTTGATTTCGGTAATTTTTAGTGAACCATTTTCAAAAAGTATTTCATAAGCTTTTCCAACGTATTCAATTTTGCAATTATCAAAAAGTCCTGGGTTTATATAGTTTTCGATTCTATGATACCCTAAAAAAGAATTTTTTAATCTATTTGCTCTTTCAAACCACTTGATTTCATAATCACCTCGAACCAAGGCTTTTTCGATCCAGGTAAAACTTGATATAAGTTTGGCTATAGTGCTTTTTCCGCTACCCTGATTTCCAATAAAGATTGTAATTTTATTAATATCAATCCAACCATCATCAACAAGGCAACCATTCTTTATTGGTCCGAAATTATGTATTCTAATCTTACTCATTTTATTTTTTTGAAATACTATTCAAAGGTAATTTTTTTGTTTTGAATATAAATGGGAGGTACTGTGCATTTTTCATTGGCTCTAACGAGGAAATAAATTTTACTAAGTAAGGATTTGCACATTATTCTTCCAAATATTTTTGCGGTAATTCCTTGCTGGCTTTAGCGCCCAATTCTTTTAATTTCTCTGCAGATCGAATCAGGTTGCCACGACCATCATTGAGCTTGTTCATGGCCAGGTCGTAGTTTTTACGAGTGGTTTCCAGGTTCTTGCCAATAGTTTCCAAATCAGTAATAAAGCCCACAAACTTGTCGTAAAGTGCGCCACCTTGTCGTGCAATTTCAAAAGCGTTTCGGGTTTGGTTTTCCTGTTGCCAGATTGATGCAATGGTCCGTAATGTTGCCAGCAAGGTTGACGGGCTTACAATAACCACTTTATTGTCCCATGCAAATGAAAATAGCTCCTGATCGGCTTCAATAGCCACACTGAATGATGACTCAATGGGCACAAATAATAATACAAAGTCAGGACTGTTTAAACCAACTGCTTTTTGGTAATGTTTCTCGCTCAGTATTTTAACATGGCTTTTAATACTCAGCAAATGATCTTTAATATGTTTTTGTCGTTCATCTTCGTCTGTTGTATTTACCAATCTTTCATAAGCTACCAAAGAAACTTTGGAGTCAACAATTATGTGCTTTTGTTCCGGTAAGTGAATTACTACGTCAGGCTGAAGTCGGGCTCCATCGTCTCCTGTTACACTTTCCTGCTTCTCATATTCGCGGCCTTCGGTAAGTCCCGATCTTTCAAGAATACGTTCCAGGATTACTTCGCCCCAATTACCCTGCTTTTTTACATCTCCTTTAAGTGCTTTGGTAAGGTTGGTGGCTTCATCACTAATTTTCAGGTTCAGGTCGTGCAACTTTTTAAGTTCAGCTTTTAAATCGGTTTGGTCTTTCAAACCTTTTTCATACGTTTCTTCAACTTTCTTTTCAAAAAGCTGAATTTTTTCCTTTAAAGGATTCAGGATTTCACCCATATTTTTTTGATTGACCTGAGTAAATTCCTGAGAGTTTTGCTTCAAAATTTTATGGGCAATGTTTTCAAATTCTGTAGTAAACTTCTTTTGCAAATCTTCGAGTTCTTTTTTCCGGGTATCCAACTTCTCCTTCATGTTGGCAACTTCTACTTCTGCTCTTGCCAAACGGTCTGATTGTTGGCTGCTTAACTTTTCTTCTTCCGTAAGCTTTTGGCTTAGGTTTTCTTTTTCAGTTTGAAGATTATTTACCCGTTCTTCCAGTTGTGCTTTTGTTTTTTCAAATTCAGAAGAAGTTGATAATAGTTTATTCTCAGAAGATTTCGACTTCAATTTAAAAAACAAATAAGCCAATAAAGTACCAATGGCAAGTCCTGCAAGTAGATAGATAATTTCCATGAATTGAATGTTTGAAAAATAAAAGTACAAAAAGCTAAATAATAAAAGAGAATACGAGAATTATATTATTTCAATTTTTATAAAGAATCTAAAATCATAAAACTAGAGAGATTGATGTTGAAGACAATCGAATGCAATTGTTTCCTACTGTTTTCAACCGTTTTCTGTTTTAAAGAATGATCATTCAAAACTGTTGTTTTTGAGAAGATTTTCTTAAGTATCATGATTTAAAGAACGAATTACTATTTTAGTAATTCAAAAATAAAACCGCTCATATGGATGTAAAAATTGAAGCAAGCTGGAAAAACCAGTTGACCGATGAATTTCAAAAACCATACTTTAAAGAATTGACCGATTTTGTACGTAGCGAATATCGTACACGAAAAATATTTCCGCCTGCAAAGTTGATTTTTAATGCATTTGATCAGTGCCCATTTGATCAATTGAAAGTAGTCATTTTGGGGCAAGACCCATACCATGGCCCCGGCCAGGCTCATGGCTTGTGTTTTTCTGTAAACGATGGTGTTGATTTTCCTCCAAGCCTGCGCAATATTTTTAAAGAATTGAAAGAGGATGTTGGTAAAGAAATTCCATCAAGTGGAAATTTAACCGATTGGGCTAAACAAGGAGTATTGCTTTTAAATGCAACTTTGACTGTTCGGGCACATCAGGCGGGTTCACATCAACAAAAAGGATGGGAAGATTTTACAGATGCTGTTATCCACAAAATTAATGAGGAAAAGGATCACGTAGTTTTCATTCTGTGGGGGAGTTATGCCATTCGGAAAGGGGAGTTTATTGATCGGAATAAACACCTGGTTTTAACTTCAGTTCATCCTTCACCGCTTTCTGCCAGTCGTGGTTTTTTTGGCAACAAGCATTTTAGTAAAGCTAACGATTTCTTACAAAGTCATGGAGAATATGTAATTAATTGGTAGCATTTTAAGAATTAAAGGAAAGAAAGGATCAGTTCATAATTAGGGTAGGTTACTGTCAGCTTTCTTTACGGGAGTTGCGGGTTACGGGTTGTACAGGGGTTTCATCTTTCCAAAAGATGACACCCATTGTTCCCAAAAATACAGAAAGTCAAAATAAGAAATAAGGAACAAAAAATATAAAAGTATCTGACCTGCCTGCCGGGTTAGGGGTTGCGCAGGCGACAAATTATAAGCTTCAAAGAATAAGCACTGAGGTAAAATTCCAAAAAACAAATCAAGACCAGGTAATCCAACAATTGGGTATCCATCAAGAATCAAGGATCGGGAATCAAGGATCAAATTCCCACTATACGAGGATCAGAAATTCAACAAAATTACCCACCCGAATATTGAAGTGATCCGAAAGAATCTCCGTTTTTTATTTTTCCAGCTTAACGAAATAAGTTAGATAAAAGACAGAAATGTCATAAATTGTATTTTTATCAATTTAATAGATTAGTCATGAAAAAATACATTGTTCTCTATCACGCCCCGGTTGATGCTTTGAAGCAAACAGCTAATTCTTCACCCGAAGAAAAAGAAAAGGGAATAGAAGCCTGGATGAATTGGGCAAAAAAATGTGGTGATCAACTGGTAGACCTTGGAAATCCATTGGCAGGCGGACAAAAGTTATTACCAGGTGGAAAAAGCGAAGACAGTTCGCGGGAAGTTTGCGGTTTTTCAATTTTACAGGCCGATAACATGGATGCTGCAAAGGCCTTGTTGGATGGGCATCCACATCTTGGCTGGAATGCTGATTGCGAAATTGAAATTCATGAAACGAAGCCATTACCTGGCAGTTAAGATTGAACTTGTTTAAAGTTAGAAGCTGAAAGTGGCTGTAATCGTATGAAATAGTGCTATTTGCTGATGTCATGAATGGTGACACTTTTTTTCAACTAACCCACCCTGATCCCGAGTGCCCGGGATCGTCC
>JANQII010000339.1 GCA_028282195.1 Prolixibacteraceae bacterium | reverse complement strand
AGAGTGCGCAAAGTTTTTATCGGAAAGTGCGCTAAGGGGTGACTTGGGGCAATGATTATTTTGCAAAATGTTAAGATCAACCCAAAACTCACGTTAATTAGTATTTTTTATCAGCAATAACTTCGATTCTATTTTTCTTTAAGGATTTCAGTAAAAATTCCATCTCCACAAATTGTTTCACCAGGGAATGAACCGTCATAACGGCATTCAATTCCAGCTAAGCAAGCACATACAATGATCATTTGTAAAAAACTTTCATAAATTTTCTTTCAAAGGTAGGGTAAAGTTGGAGTAATTCGGTTGCCTTATGAAATCAATTAATTCAATAAATATAAAATTAAAAGAAATGAAAAGTTTAGTTAAAAGAATGATGTCACTAGCCATGTTACTGGCTTTAACAACAGGGATGGTTTTTGCTCAAACAGAAGATCAGGAACCAGCAGAAGAAGGTAATCAGCACCAACATCGTTGGCAGTTAACTGAAGAGCAAAAAGCAATGCTCGAGGCCAATAAAGAAGCTAACCAGGAGCGTAAGGATGCATTTAAAGCAACCCTTTCTGAGGAGCAACTGGCAATTCTGGAAAATACTGAGTTAACCCGTGAAGAACGTCGTGAGGCTTTAAAAGCAACGCTTACAGAGGATCAATTGGCTATGTTGGAAGCAAACCGTGAAGCTGCAAAAGAACAACGTGAAGCTTTTCGCGAAACTCTTTCCCCACAACAAAAGAGAAAAATGTTCAGAAAACGTTTGGACTTAACAGACGAACAAAAAGCATTGCTGGGAGAAAACCGTGAGGAGAGAAAAGAAAACAGGGATGCTTTCAAATCAACACTTACCGAAGAGCAATTGGCAATTCTTGAAAACACTGAGTTGACCCGTGAAGAACGCCGTGAAGCTTTACGTGCTACCCTTACAGAAGAACAATTGGCAATGTTGGAAGAAAACAAAGCTGCGAGACAAGAGAATCGTCAGGAGTTCCGCGGAACATTGACCGATGAGCAAAAAGAAATGCTGAAGAAACGTGCAAGAAAAGGTGGAAAAAGAGGCGGAAACTAATTTCCACTGCTTTGTCAACTTCAAGTCTGCCAGTACATTGCTGGCAGATTTTCTTTTATAATTATTAAAAACTTCAGATTCGTATGAAAAAGCTTGCATGCCTGGTTTGTTTGGTCGGTATGAATTGGGTGACTTTAGCCCAAAAAGAAATTCCATTTGATATTCAGGAAAGCCGGATTGATTCGGTTATTAATGATTTATTCCTGGAAGAAGAGGTGGATTTGCTGGGTTTGGTAAAAGAAACGAATAATTATCAGTTCTTGTATTGGAGAGCTAATTACGATTCGAAGACTTTCTATGCAGGTCGCGAGATAGGGTTTGATCAGTATAACTTATCCAGCCAGCTTTTTTATTTGCATTCTATGGGATTTTATGCAGGCCTGGCCGGTGCCTGGTACAGCGACCTTGATCCTGGCTACCGGACAACAGTCCTTTCTTTTGGCTATGGAAAAGGCTTGAAAAATAAGCTGAAGTTTTTACGGTACAGGGCTTCGTTTGATTTATTCTTCTACAACAACAATGACCCGGATTTTGAGCCGGTTTACACCAGTAGTCTCAATCTGGGCGCTTCTTTAAAAAGTAAAATTGTGAGTTCCAGGTTTGATGCTACTTTTTTGCTTGGGAAAGAAATAGGTACCCAGCTTAATTGGGATATCTATTCAAAAATTACCCTTTTAAAATTTGGGAAATATAATAAACTACAGTTTGAGCCTGAAATTTCGTTTTTCTTTGGTTCAGAAACGGTTGAGTATGATTTGTCAACTTATTTGCAAGATCAGTTTGATGAACCCACTTACTACTACGAAGATGTATTTGGTTTATTAAATACTCAACTGGCACTTCCATTATCATTATCGGTCGGTAGTTTTGATTTTGAATTAACATGGAAAAAAAACCTTCCAAGAACAATGGATTATGCCTACGACTACGATGATTCGTCTTTCATAAGCTTTTCAGTCGGGTACATTTTTAATCTCTAGCAGTTATACTTCCGGTAGCTATGTCAAAAACAGGCCCGGCAATACGAAAATTGTATCCGGCGATAGCAAAAATGCAGTTAGTACGGGCAAAATCACGTTCGGCAGCAACAAAATTGCTTTGGGAGACGACAAAAGGCGATAAGTTGTGACAAAAAGGCTTTCGGTTGAGACAAAATTGCGAAAAGCAGCGAAGAAAATGCTCCCGGAAGGGACAAAAAGGTGTTCGGCAATGACAAAATATAGCTAAGCAACATGTTTTTGAGAGCTTGTTTAAAAATACTGCTTTGTTTAAAAATGACTGTGTTAAGCGGTTTTTATCCGTTAAGCACCTGGAATACTTTTCCAGGACAAACAGCTTTCCTTAATTAAACTATTCGTTTCATTTTAGATTAAAACATAAACTATTGGTTTGAATTTGTCTATTTTGGTTATTTTTGCAGCTCATTAAAAGGCAAAATAATCATGGCTCAAAAACCATCAATCCCTAAAGGGACCCGTGATTTTTCCCCGGTTGAAATGACCCGGAGAAATTATATTTTCGATACGGTGAAGCAAGTTTTTCAACGTTATGGTTTTCAACCGATAGAAACCCCCGCAATGGAAAACTTATCAACTTTGATGGGAAAGTACGGGGAAGAGGGTGATAAACTGCTTTTTAAGATTTTGAATTCCGGTGATTTTGTTTCTAAAGTTGATGACGCTGAACTGCACAAACGAAACAGCATAAGTTTGACCAATAAAATTTCTGAAAAAGGACTTCGCTATGATTTAACAGTTCCGTTTGCACGTTATGTAGTTCAACATCGAAATGATATTTCTTTCCCGTTTAAACGTTATCAAATTCAACCGGTATGGCGGGCAGACCGTCCTCAAAAAGGGCGCTACCGTGAATTTTATCAGTGCGATGTTGATATAATTGGCAGCAACTCTTTATTAAATGAACTGGAGTTGGTGCAAATTATCAACGATGTTTTTGGCAAACTGAATATCAACACAACAGTTAAGATTAATAACCGGAAAATATTAGCAGGTATTGCTGAAACGATTGGCGAGGCGGACCGGATTATTGATATCACCGTTGCTATTGACAAGCTTGAGAAAATTGGATTGGAGAAAGTAAACCAGGAACTTTTGGATAAAGGCATTGCAGGAGAAGCCGTTCAAAAGCTTCAGCCAATTTTACAATTAAGTGGTACAAATGCTGAAAAACTTGATCAGATTGAAAAAGTAGTTGCTTCTTCTGAAGTTGGGACAAAGGGTGTTGAGGAGATGCGTACCTTGTTTGCTTATATTTCTGAATTTGAATTGCAAACCACTGTTGAACTTGACTTAACGCTTGCTCGTGGTTTGAATTATTATACAGGTGCAATTTTCGAAGTGAAAGCCAATGACGTTCAAATTGGTAGCATTTGCGGTGGTGGTCGTTATGATGACCTGACCGGTATTTTTGGTATGCCTGATGTTTCGGGAGTTGGTATTTCGTTTGGAGCTGACCGCATTTATGATGTAATGACCCAGCTGGAAATCTTCCCGGATGAGGCTATTGCGTCAACCAAAGTATTATTTATCAACTTTGGAGAATCGGAAGAACGCTTTTGTTTGCCAATACTTGCTAAGCTAAGAGCTGCCGGGGTAAATGCAGAGATTTATCCTGAAGCTGCCAAAATGAAGAAGCAAATGACCTGGGCTGATCGTAAACAAGTGGCATACGTAGCACTGGTTGGTGCACAGGAAATGGAGCAAGGCAAAATTAACCTGAAGGATATGAAATCGGGGAATCAGGAAATGCTGACCCCTGATGAACTAATAAAAGTTCTTTCGAAGCTGATCTGAGTTTTGTTATTGCCAGTATGTGAGTAATCCCGTTTTGGTTGGCACATTAAATTCTTAATGGGATTATTAATTCTTCGATAAAATGGATATTTAGATTAGATTTCGTACATTTGAATGAACAAAAATTGCCACCCTATGACCGTAAAAAACGAAAACCAAATCGTACTGCCTGACGAGTTAATCAGCAATAAAATTTATTTGATCAGAAATAAGAAGGTAATGCTCGACAGGGATTTAGCTGACCTTTATGGAGTTCTAACAGGGAATTTGAACAAAGCAGTTAAAAGGAATATAAAACGTTTCCCTGGAGATTTTATGTTTCGGCTAACAAAAGAAGAATTTGATAACTTGATATTCCAATTTGGAACATCAAGTTGGGGAGGGACTCGTAGGCTACCTTATGCTTTTACTGAACAGGGTGTCGCAATGTTGTCAGGCATATTGAACAGTGACAGAGCAATCAATGTAAATATCCAGATTATGCGCATTTTTACAAAGATTCGTGAGATGCTAACTGATAACTTAAGTCTAAAGTTAGAAATTGAAGAAATCAAAAAAAAGATTAAAAATCAGGATAAAAATATAGAACTGGTTTTTAGTTATCTGGATGAGTTAATTGAGAAACAAGAAAATCCAAAGCCACGAAAACAGATTGGCTTTAAAACGAAAGCCAACTAAGACCAGAATGGCTTTTCTGAAGTTAATTAATTTCCAGCCTACTTGCGTTTTCTAAACTCCCGAATCATGCGGGAACGGAATTCATGCTCTATATAATCTAAAGTAAGTGCCTTTTTTGCAGGTAAAATATCAAGGAATTTCTTGCGGTACTCCTTTTTTAATTCATACTCTTGATCATGTAATTCGGAAAGTTGATCGTAAACTCGTTTAAAATCTTCCTCCGAATAATTTTCTAGATTTTCCCAGGTTTCCTTCTCAATCGTACGTTTATTCTTATGAAGTTCCATTCTGCTTTCTTCATACTTGTTATAGTATGGCCAGAATTGTTGGGCTTCTTCAGGGGTTAGCTGTAGCTTTTCAGTAATAAAAGTTGCTTTTTTAGCCCTGAATTCTTCAAATCTTTCCCATTTTCGATGCCCCTGGGCAAATAGTCCAATGGTGAATACTATGAAACCGGAAATAATGATCAGCTTCTTCATGTTCAATTTTTTATCAATTCAGTATATAAATCGTATTCAGTCATTTCAACTGATAGTAATGCGTAAACTTCTTCAGATTGAAGCTCAGGTTCTTCGTCGTCCTGTAAAAGTGTTTCGTACAGTGAACTTTCATCCATAAAAGCAGTGAGGAAATCTTCTTCGTGATTAATTTCTGTGACTTCAGTTTTTTGATTTGAGCTTAAATATTCCGGAAGAAATTTATTTAAAGGATAATAAACCAGAAGAAAAACCAAAGCAAAACTTGCAGCCAAAGAAAGTGCAGGCCTTAAAATCCGGATAACCCGGGTTTTTCTAGAAACAGTTGTGGTTTCAGCTTCAATGTTAGCTTCAATCCGGTCTTGAAGATTCTCAAAATAACCTTCAGGTGTTTTAAACGGATTTCCTTTTGAAAGGCCTTCAAGTGGTGATTTTATGTTTTTCTCTTCTTTCATTTATTATCTTTCCCCTTTGACGTGCTAAAAGTATAAAAGTTTAAACGTTCAATAAAATATCTGGCTTAACTTCCAGACTTTAAGTGCTCTTCAATTTTCTTAACGGCATGGTGATACGACGCTTTTAAAGCCCCTTCAGATGTTTCAAGAATTTTTTCCATGTCCTGGTACTTCATATCATCAAAGTATCTCATGTTAAAAACCAAGCGTTGTTTATCTGGTAGGCTGGCAATAGCCTTTTGTAATTTAAGTTGCGCTTCATCACCATCAAAAAACGGATCGGTTTCAAGATTCTCTATCAAATACTCATTCACTTCAGAAATCCCACTCATTGCTTTTCGTTTTTTCTGTTCAAGAAAAGTAAGTGATTCGTTGGTAGCAATACGATAAAGCCAGGTGAAAAGACCAGATTCTGCCCGGAAATTTTCAATTCCTTTCCATGCTTTCAGGAATGTGTTTTGCAAAACATCATCCGTGTCATCATGATTTAAAACAATCTTTCGGATATGCCAATACAATCTTTCCTGATAGCCAGCAACCAGCTCGCTGAAAGCACTTTTTTTAATGTTTACGTCCTGCAATTTTGAGATCAAAAGCTGGTCTTTATTCATGAATCTCTTTATTTTTTATCCTGAGATCAGAGAATGGTGAAAAGGTTTAATTCTTTAACACGATTTAACAAATTGCAAAAATCGATGACGAAGCAATTTTGCGTATTCAAAAATAGCTAAAAAGGTTTAACTTTGCCCGTCAATTTTTAAGAAGATAGAAATGGCTTTAAAGTGTGGAATAGTTGGTTTACCAAACGTAGGTAAGTCAACCTTATTTAACTGCTTGTCAAATGCAAAGGCGCAATCGGCAAACTTTCCGTTTTGTACAATTGAACCTAACATAGGTGTTATTACTGTGCCTGATGACCGGTTGATTAAGTTGGAAGAATTGGTCAATCCGCAAAGAGTTGTTCCGACAACGGTAGAGATTGTTGATATTGCAGGCTTGGTACGTGGGGCAAGTAAAGGTGAAGGGTTAGGAAATAAATTTCTTGGGAATATTCGTGAAACAGATGCCATTATTCATGTTTTGCGCTGTTTCGAAAATGAAAATATTACCCATGTTGATGAAACAATAGATCCGGTACGCGATAAAGAAACGATTGATATTGAGCTTCAGTTAAAAGATCTTGAAACCGTTGAAACACGGATCAGCAAAGTTGAGAAGCAGGCAAGGACCGGCAATGATCCGGATGCCAAAAGGATGTTTAAAATCTTGAGCCTGTACAAAGAAGCTTTGTTGCAAGGTAAGTCTGCAAGAACGGTTGAGTTGGATGATGCCGATCTGCCAATTGCCAAAGATTTACAACTTCTCACCAATAAGCCAATTCTTTACATCTGTAATGTAGATGAGCCTGCAGTTGTTAACGGAAATGCACATGTTGATGCATTGAAGGAAGCAATAAAAGATGAACATGCTGAAATGTTAATGATTGCTGCCGCAACTGAAGCTGACATTGCCGAGTTGGAAGATTTTGAAGAACGACAGATGTTTTTGGATGACCTGGGATTGGAAGAATCAGGCGTTAGTAAATTGATCAAATCGGCCTATAAACTGCTTGAACTTGAAACTTATTTCACTGCAGGAGAGAAGGAAGTGAGGGCATGGACCTACCGTAAAGGCTCTAAAGCCCCGCAGGCAGCAGGAGTAATTCATACTGATTTTGAGAAAGGCTTTATTCGTGCTGAAGTTATTAAATACAATGATTACGTTGAATTAGGTTCTGAACAAGCATGTAAAGAAGCTGGAAAAATGGCGATTGAAGGGAAAGAATACGTGGTTCAGGATGGCGATGTAATGCATTTCAGGTTTAATGTTTAGCAATTGTTAAAAACAAAAAGATAGAAAGGACAGTCATTTGGCTGTCTTTTTTTGTGTATTAAAAAAATCACAGATAGTTACCAGGGTGGGGTAGGTACCGGTTTTTGTAAATATTATGAAAGGCTTTATGAAGAATAATGGGGGTCTGATCCGGATTTTTTCTTTTGACAGATACTTGTCTTGTTTTTTATGGGGGTATCTTAAAAAAAATAAAATTTTCAAAAAGAAATACAAAATGTGATTATATGATATAAATGTCAATTTATTGTGAAATTAAATAGAAAAATGTCAGAAAAAATTTTCAAATACGAACAAAACGATTATTTTTGACTGCATAATATAAAACTGAAGATTAAATAAATAACAGAATAAAGAATTTCATTATGTGTGGATTTGTAGGTGTTTTTGATTTAAAAGTAGACGCTCAGGAGTTAAGGCCCCAGGTTTTAAAAATGTCAAAAAGGATTCGTCACCGTGGACC
Source organism: Prolixibacteraceae bacterium (assembly GCA_028282195.1). Taxonomy (GTDB): domain Bacteria; phylum Bacteroidota; class Bacteroidia; order Bacteroidales; family Prolixibacteraceae; genus Sunxiuqinia. Next base: position 9,295 of record JANQII010000339.1, on the reverse strand, counting down.
GGATTGGTCTGGGGTGTTTTGTAATGATAAAGCAATTCTTTCTCATGAGAGGCTTTCAATCGTTGATCCGGAATCTGGCGGTCAGCCATTATATACGAAAGACAAGAATTTAATTTTAGCCGTAAATGGTGAAATCTACAATCACAAAGAAATTCGTAAACGTTACGAGGGAAAATATGAATTCCAGACCGGATCGGATTGTGAGGTAATTCTTGCTTTGTATCAGGATATGGGAGAAGATTTTCTGGAAGAAATGAACGGGATTTTTGCTTTTGCAATTTACGATCAGGAAAAGGATGAATATTTTATTGCCCGTGACCACATCGGAATTATACCATTATATATGGGGTGGGATGAGCACGGAAACTTTTATGTGGCTTCTGAATTAAAATCTTTGGAAGGATATTGCCGAAAGATTGAAGAATTTCCTCCGGCACATTATATGTCCAGCAAAGATGGCGAGTTTAAGCGTTGGTGGACCCGTGACTGGATGGATTATGAAAACGTGAAAGACAACGAAACCAGCATTGATGAGCTTAGGCAGGCAATGGAAGATGCAGTTCACCGTCAGCTGATGTCCGATGTTCCTTATGGTGTGCTTCTTTCAGGGGGGCTGGATTCGTCTATTACTTCTGCATTAGCAAAGAAGTTTTCTAAAAAGCGTATTGAGGAGGGTGACCAGCAAGATGCCTGGTGGCCGCAACTTCACTCATTTGTGATTGGTTTGGAAGGTTCACCTGATTTAGCTGCAGCTAAAAAAGTGGCTGATTATATTGGTTCCATACATCATGAAATACATTATACGATACAGGAAGGCCTGGATGCTATCCGGGATGTAATTTATCATATTGAAACCTATGATGTGACGACAGTTAGGGCTTCTACTCCTATGTATATGATTGCCCGTGTAATTAAATCAATGGGTATAAAAATGGTGCTTACGGGGGAAGGAGCTGATGAAATTTTCGGAGGATATTTATATTTCCACAAAGCACCAAACCCGGAAGAGTTCCACAAAGAAACGCTTCGGAAAGTTAGTAAATTGAATTTATACGATTGCCTTCGCGCAAATAAGTCGTTAGCTTCATGGGGTGTTGAGGGGCGGGTTCCTTTCCTTGATAAAGAATTTATTGATGTCGCTATGCGCATTAATCCAAAAGATAAAATGGCCAGGGATGGACGTATTGAAAAATGGGTTGTGCGCAAAGCATTTGAAGATATTTTGCCGGAAAGTGTGGCCTGGAGGCAAAAAGAGCAATTCTCGGATGGGGTTGGTTATGGCTGGATAGACACACTCAAGCAAATTGCAAGCGATCAGGTAACTGATGAAATGATGGAAAATGCAAAATACCGCTTCCCGGTGAATACACCGATGTCGAAGGAAGAATACCATTATCGTTCTATATTTTCAGAACATTTCCCATCAGACACTGCAGCGTCATGTGTCCCATCAGTTCCTTCAATCGCTTGTAGTACTGCGGAAGCATTGGCATGGGACAAAGCCTTCCAGGATAATGCAGACCCATCAGGACGTGCTGTCAGCACAGTACATGAACAAGGAACAATTTTTGAAAAGAAGTAATACCAAAACCCTTAAATAAAATTTGGCCGGAAGCACGAGTTGTTCTCCGGCTTTTTTGTGCCTTGTAAATGAGATTGTTGGTTTAAATGATTAATTTAGGGGAGCGATAACCACTAAACGATTAACTTGTGAAAACCAATATATGCTGGAAACGCCTTTTTATAACAATTCTTAGAGTTGCAATAGGCTGGCACTTTTTATACGAAGGATTAACAAAATTACTATCCGAAAACTGGACCTCGGCTTATTTCCTGAGTAATTCCAATAGTTTCTTATCTGGTTTCTATCATGGGCTGGCTTCATCACCGGGCATAATAAAAACAGTTGATATCCTGAATATTTACGGGTTAATCCTAATTGGCTTAGCATTATTCCTGGGGGTTCTTATTCGTTTTTCTTCTGTTGCCGGTGTTTTGCTTTTAAGCCTGTATTATTTGGCATATCCACCCTTTGGGACATCTTTGTTGATGCAGCCTGGGCCTGGATTGTTTATTGTTAATAAGATTTTTGTTGAAGCGTTGATTTTAGCCGTATTTATTTTCTTAAAAGAAAAAGGTTACGGGATTGACAAATTAATAAAAGCCTGGAGAGATCGAAAAATAGAAAAGAAAGATATTGAGAATGGCGATGATATCAATACTCGTCGGGATGCACTTAAGAACCTTGCCACTGTGCCATTGCTTGGGGTATTGGGGTGGGGCGCTTTTCAAAGTCAAAAGAAACTTGGCGTTGATGTTATGTCCGGTGCAACCCTAAAAATTAACCAGGCGCATATAAGCAAGTTGAAAGGTGAACTTCCCAAAGGGAAAATTGGAAAGCATCAAATTAGCCGCCTGGTGGCCGGTGGAAACCTAATTGGAGGATGGGCCCATTCAAGGGATTTAATTTATGTGTCATCATTATTCAGAGCATACAATACGGAAAAAAAGATTTATGAAACGTTAATGTTGGCTGAGGAAGCAGGGATTGACACCATCAATATTGGTTTTGCATCTAACCCGCTTTTATGGAAATACAAAAAAGCCACCGGGAGTAAAATAAAGGTGATCACACAGGTTCATCCCAATATGAAGGAGAACAACTATTTTGCGAATATTGACAAGGCTATTGATTATGGTGTAGATATCATTCAGGTACAAGGGAACTGGTGCGATTGGTTAGTAAGAGATGGTAAAATGGATGTAATTGAAAAGATGCTTGATCGAATCAGGAGCCAGGGGTATACGGCTGGTCTGGCCTCACATACGGTTGATGCACTCATTGCTTGCGAAGAAGAAGGGATTATTCCTGATTATTATATGAAAACCATGCACCATGATCAATACTGGTCTGCACATCCCATGGAAAACAGGGTGCCTTTCGAAGTTGATGGTAAAAGAAATCTGGATCATAACAAGTTTCACGATAATTTATTTTGCTTATTTCCTGATAAAACAGTTGATTTTGTAAGCCGTGCCAAAGTTCCGGTTATGGGTTTCAAAGTATTGGCAGCAGGTGCAATTAAGCCTGAAGATGGCTTTAAATGGGCTTTTGAAAATGGCGCTGACTTTATTTGTGTAGGAATGTTCGACTTCCAGATTGTAAATGATGTAAATATTACAATTGACACCTTGAATAATTTAACCAACAGAAAGCGGGAGTGGTTTGGCTAAAACATAAAAAAGGAGCATTTTCGATGCGCCTTAAAATATTGATTGTAGGTCATTTTTCCCGAAACAAGTGTACAAAGCCGTGCGCCCATCTTTTTCTGTCGTCCCTCCCCGTTGCTTCAACAACGTAATAATAAACTCCGGGGCTGGCGTAGCGGCCACCAATCTTACCGTCCCATGCTGATTCAAAGGCTGTATTTTCAAAACCCTGTACGTTAGATTTTTTCCATTCATGTACTTTTTTACCCCATCGATTAAAAATGTTGATCTTGATATCTTTAACAGACCAGTATTTAATAATAAATTCATTATTTGCCAGGTCTCCATTGCCGGGAGTGAAAACATTTGGTGCATCAATAAATGAGGTGTCGGCAATAATGTAGTTCTCAAAATAAAACGTATCAGTGCATGTGTTGAATTCAGACTGCTTTGTCGTTACAAGCTTAACTTGATAAGTACCCGAGTTTTCATAAACGTAAACAGGATTCTCATCTAAATTATTTCGGGCCATTATGCTGTCTTCAACAATACCTCCAGTTTGCTCAGCTTCTCTTTTAATATCCAACAAATCGCGAAAGAAGAACCATTCAAAACGATCAGCATTTTCAGATTCATTAGTAAAAGTGACTTCTAACGGAGCTTCATCTTTGTATTCGCTTGGGAAACTGAATTGAGATGGATCTACAGAAAATTTTGCTTTTGTTACAATGGATGAATAGGTGATTGAAGTTTCCCCTTCACATCCAAAACGGTCATAAACAACAAGTCGGTAATCTGTATTTGTAGTAGGAGGACTGAAAATACTTGGACTGAGTATTGTCGAAATGGTGCTTCCTCCATCTTCCCAACGAACTTGAACATTTTTCATAACAGATAGCTGATTGCCATTGCTTAAATCGTAATAAGTTAAGCCTGCTTCAGTGAAAGAACCACCAAGTTGGAAATAATCACAGTTTGTGACAGGTATTTCAGCAACGGGAGTGTACCAGTTATTAAATACCCATGCAGTATAAGTTTCAGTATTTCCTCCGGAAGTTACATTTACACGGTAAGCTCCATCCTCCAAATTATTGATTGTCGATGAAGTGGCTCCGGAATTATCGGTAGAAAATGCATCGAAATTTTGCGTGCTACTATTGTATTTTAGCCATTCATAATCGGCTGCAGCATTCGAAGAAAAAGAGGCGGTCAAACCAGCAACAGATTCCCCTTCACTCGTGCAAAAGATATAAATATTGTCCTGTGTGCCTGAACTGTAATTTGTTGGGATAGTTGCATCGGCATCAGCAGTAATTTGAGCTTTTACGCTAATTGTAAAAAATAAGAAAACGATCAGTGAAAAGCCATTTTTAAATCCAGGGTATTTCATCAATATTCAACTTGAAATTTATGACAATACAATGTTAACGCTAAAAATTGAATTATCTTTTACCAATGCTGTATTTTTTCAAGAACAATTTTGTTGAAAACTAGCAGTAAACACATTCGTCGAAAGTAAAAAATAGATTATATTTTTGGAGCTCACTTTGAAAAATGAAGGATGGCAAATTACCTCGATGAATTAAATGATGCACAAAGAAAGGCTGTTGAAGCGATAGATGGGCCTTCTTTGGTGATTGCAGGAGCCGGTTCCGGGAAAACACGAGTGTTGACTTACCGTATTGCCCATTTGTTAAAGTTAGGTGCCAAACCATGGAGCATTCTGGCACTTACTTTTACCAATAAGGCTGCTCGCGAAATGAAAGAAAGGATTGCAAGCATAGTTGGTGAAAATATTGCAAAATACCTGTGGATGGGGACTTTTCACTCCATCTTTGCCAGAATTCTTCGAACTGAAGCCGAGGTGATTGGTTTTCCGTCAAACTTCACAATTTATGATACCGCTGACTCGAAAAGCCTGATCAAAACAATTTTGAAAGAATTTCAGCTGGACGATAAAACCTACAAACCCAATGTTGTAGCAGGCAGAATCTCTTCAGCAAAAAATGGCTTGATAACACCTGTTGCTTATCAGAACAGCTCGCAGCTTAGGGAATATGATATGAGTATTCGTATGCCCCGAATAGCTGAGATTTACAAAGAATACGACAAGCGTTGCCGGCTGGCAGGGGCAATGGATTTTGATGACTTGTTGCTGAGAACGAATATTCTTTTTCGCGACCATAAAGATGTTCTTGAAAAGTACCAAAAGCAATTTGACTACTTGCTGGTTGATGAGTACCAGGATACCAATTTTGCTCAGTACCGGATTGTTAAAGAGTTGGCTTCTATGCATGAAAATATTTGTGTTGTTGGGGACGATGCACAAAGTATTTATTCATTTCGGGGGGCACGAATTGAAAATATCCTCAACTTTCAGAAAGATTATCCTCAACTTCAGATTTTTAAACTCGAGCAGAATTACCGTTCAACGAAGAATATTGTAAATGCAGCCAACAGCGTTATTGCAAAAAACAAACGTCAAATACCTAAACGGGTTTTTTCTGAAAATGACGAAGGAAGCTTGATCCGGGTAATGGAGGCACTTACCGATAACGAGGAAGGTTATCTGGTAGCCAATGAAATTACCGAAACCCGTATGCGAAAGCATTATCGTTTTGAGGACTATGCTATTCTTTATCGTACGAATGCACAATCGCGTATTTTCGAGGAAGCGCTTCGAAAAAGAAATATTCCCTACAAAATATATGGTGGCCTTTCATTTTACCAACGGAAAGAGATTAAAGATTTACTTGCCTATTTCAGAATGGTGATCAATCCAAAAGATAATGAAGCTTTAAAGCGTGTCATTAATTATCCGGCAAGGGGAATTGGTGCAACAACGCTTTCAAAACTGGAACAGGCAGCAGTTGGTAACGACCTGAGTATTTTTGAAGTAATTCAAAAAAGCGGCACCGAAAATTTAGCTGGTCTGAATAAAGGTATCTTAAGCAAAATTCAACAGTTTGCCGGATTTATTAACCAGGTTACAGAAAAAAACCTGCATGCAGATGCTTATGAAATGGCTGGCGAGATAGCTACCCAAACCGGCATCATGAAAGACCTTTACAATGATAAAACCCCTGAAGGATTGAGCCGGTTTGAGAACATTCAGGAATTGTTGAATGGTATTCAGGAATTTACCATCAATGCTCGCGAGGAAGGAAATCCGACATCGCTTGGTAATTATATGGAAGATGTTGCTTTATTGACTGATCAGGATTCAGAGAAAGATGAAGATCGGGATAAAGTAACCATGATGACTGTTCATTCAGCTAAAGGACTTGAATTTAAAAATGTATTTGTTGTTGGCCTGGAAGAAAACCTTTTCCCATCGAATAATTTTGGGAATAACATGAGTCTTGAAGCATATGAGGAAGAAAGGAGATTATTTTATGTGGCCTTAACCCGTGCCGAAGAAAATGCTTACATCAGCTATGCAAAACAGCGTTATCGCTGGGGAAAATTAGACTTTTGTAATCCAAGTCGATTTATTGAAGATTTGGATGAGCAGTACCTCGAGTTGCCGGAAGAAAAGGACACATTTAGTTTTGACGAACCACTATCTTCAAAAAAAGAAAGACCTCCAAATGGTTTAAACAAATCAGGTGCCCAGGCCCGAAGGGTGACTGTAAGTGATCAACCGGGATTGAACCAAAAACTAACAAAATTGCGCGAAGCAAAAAAAGAGGCCAAAGCAATTGATGGGGATGACCCTCGTGATATACAAACAGGAATGACTGTGGAGCATCAGCGTTTTGGGAAAGGAAAGGTGCAGCAAATTGAAGGAATTTTCCCAAATTTGAAAGCAACTGTTTTCTTTCAAAATGCCGGACAAAAGCAGTTGTTGCTGAAATTTGCCAAACTTAAAATTGTGAAATAGAAACATTTTAATTTAAAAAACGTTTTTGCTAAAAAGAAAGAATTTTTAAAAAAGGTTTGCCAACAACAGAAAATCGCTTAGATTTGCAATAATTAATCGCCTTTTTATTGATTACCAAGTTACAATAGCCTGATCTTATCGACCTTTTGTGATGCGATATTTTTTATAGTTAACTTTATTTAAATGGATTATAATTCGAATAGATCGAAATTACCCCTTCCAGAGTATGGGCGTAATGTACAGAATATGGTTGATCATATATTGACCATTGAAGACCGTGAGGAAAGAAACCATGCAGCCAGAACTGTTATTGATGTTATGGGTAATCTGAACCCTCACCTGAGAGACATTAGTGATTTCAAACATAAGCTTTGGGACCACCTTGCAATTATGGCTGATTTTAAGCTGGATATTGATTATCCTTATGAGCCACCTAAAAAGGAAACTTTTCAGGAACAGCCTAAAAAGGTAGAATATAGTGAGAATTTAATTCGTTACCGTCATTATGGAAGGATACTGGAGGCTATGGTTACTGAAGCTGCAGGTTATGACAGTGGTGACGAAAAAGAACTACTTATTACGCTGCTGGCCAATCATATGAAAAAGTGTTTCCTTGTTTGGAATAAGGATTCCGTTGAGGATCAAAAAATCTACCTTGACCTGGAAGCACTTTCAAAAGGAAAAATTAGGAGAAACGATTTAAGTTTGACCGATACAAGAGATATTTTACATCGTAATAACCGTTCAAACAAAAAAAGTAACGGCGGTCATAACAGGAGCCAAAAAAAACATCGTAAGTCGAATAACTAACCACTACTGAATGGGAACTTTTCAAATTGAAGGTGGAAAGAAACTAAACGGTAAGTTAAATCCACAAGGTGCAAAAAATGAGGCCCTACAGATTATTTGTGCTGTTCTTCTTACCCATGAAAAAGTTAAAATCAGTAATATTCCCGAGATAAGGGATGTCCTTAAATTAATTGAAATCCTGGGAGAACTTGGTGTTAAAACCAATCGAATATCAAAAGGGGTATTCGAGTTCCAGGCTGATGATGTCAATACCGATTATCTTCAGTCCGAACAATTTGCAAAACAGGCTACACGCCTTCGTGGATCAATAATGATTGTTGGTCCTTTGCTTGCCCGCTTCGGGAAAGCGTTTATTCCACAACCTGGTGGCGATAAAATTGGTCGTCGAAGATTAGATACCCATTTTGTGGGCCTTCAAAAACTTGGAGCTGAATTTACCTATGATGCTGCCAGTCACTTCTTTAGTGTTGATGCTAAAACCTTGAAGGGTAGCTATATGCTTCTTGATGAAGCTTCAGTAACAGGGACTGCAAACATTCTGATGGCTGCGGTAATGGCTGAGGGAACAACGACCATTTACAATGCCGCATGCGAACCATATCTCCAGCAACTAAGCAAAATGCTGGTTGGCATGGGGGCAAATATTCAGGGGATTGGCTCAAATTTATTAACTATTGAAGGTGTTTCTGAACTAAAAGGTTGTTCCCATCGTATTCTGCCTGATATGATTGAAGTGGGTAGTTTTATTGGCCTGGCGGCAATGACTGGCTCAGAAATTACCATACCAAATGCAGGAATTGAACACCTGGGAATTATCCCTGAATCATTCAAACGTTTGGGAATTAATATTGAAACAAAAGGCGACGATATTTTTATTCCTGAGCAAGATGAATATGAAATAGAAACATTTATTGATGGCTCAATCATGACTATTGCAGATGCTCCATGGCCGGGCTTGACCCCTGACTTGCTGAGTATCTTTTTGGTGGTTGCCACCCAGGCAAATGGCAGTGTTCTTATTCATCAAAAAATGTTCGAAAGCCGCTTGTTCTTCGTAGATAAGCTTATTGATATGGGAGCGCAGATAATTCTCTGTGATCCACACCGGGCAACAGTTATTGGTCTCAATAAGAAGCACTCACTTCGCGGAACAACCATGTCTTCTCCAGATATTCGTGCTGGTGTTGCTTTACTTATTGCTGCGCTTTCTGCAGAAGGTAAAAGTAAAATCTTCAATATTGAACAAATTGACAGGGGATACGAACAAATAGACGAACGCTTAAATGCTATTGGAGCAAGGATTAGCCGGATAGATTAAGAGACTGTTTTGATTTTATTCATTTACCCTATTATTCGTCTTTCCTGCCTACCGCAGGCAGGTTCACTTATACT
>JANQII010000301.1 GCA_028282195.1 Prolixibacteraceae bacterium | reverse complement strand
AGCTATCGGGATAAGGAAATTTTGCAGCAGTATAAGTGAACCTGCCTGCGGTAGGCAGGAAAGACGAATAATAGGGTAAATGAATAAATTCAAAACAGTTTCTAAGTAAGTAATTTATTTATGAAGCAGTTATTTTTAAAAAACCAAAGGGCTGAAGTGATTACTTTCAGACGCTGGGGTGGTAAAAATTACTCGTTGTTTCAGGCAATTAAAATGCAGGTTAAAATTGGCGTATTGCTGATTGCCTATTTAGTTGTTGCTGTAACCAATGAAGTTGATGCCCAAACAGACAGTTTGCAGGTAAGCATGGAGTATGACCTTGATGAGATCGAGGTTAGTGCCCAGCGGGCGCCGGTGAGTTACTCACAGGTGGCACGGATAGTTTCCGTGATTGACCGCACCCAAATTGAATCGGCTCCGGCCGGGAGTATTCAGGATCTTCTGGAGTACGCACTTAGCGTTGATATCAGGCAGAGGGGGACACATGGTGTTCAGGCTGATGTTTCAATTCGCGGAGGATCATTTGACCAAACCCTCATCCTTCTCAACGGAATTAACCTTTCCGATCCACAGACCGGCCACCACAACCTTAATTTGCCGGTAAGTCTCAAAAACATTCAACGAATCGAAATCCTGGAAGGCCCCGGGGCACGGGTTTACGGGCCAAACGCTTTTTCAGGAGCAATTAACATCATTACCGATGCTGGTGAAGGCAATATGATGAATGCAGATGTGTTGTATGGAGAGCACCAGCTGGTTGATGTGAATGTTTCGGGAAGTATAGAGACCGGGAAGTTAAACAGCTATCTGGCTTTTAATAAAAAATCGTCGGATGGTTACATGGAGAATACAGATTTTAATAGCTACAATCTGTTTTATCATGGAACCTTAGCAACAGAACCCGGGAAACTTGATTTTCAGGCAGGCTATTCAAACAAGGAATTTGGGGCAAACAGTTTTTACACCCCTCGTTTCCCAAATCAGTTTGAAGAAACAAAAACAAGCTTTGCATCGGTAAAATTCAAGTCCAATTCAAAGATTCACCTGACTCCTGCACTTTACTGGCGCAGGCATCAGGATCGTTTTGAATTATTTAGGGATAATCCGGCTTCGTGGTATTCAGGGCACAATTATCATCTAACTGATGTATTGGGGGCAAATATAAATAGCTGGTTCAGTAGTGCTTTTGGAAAAACTGCTTTCGGGGCAGAATTTCGGACAGAGAACATTTGGAGTAATGTGCTTGGCGAACCAATAGACAAACCAATAGATGTGCCCGGGGAAAAGGGTCAACAATTTACGAAATCTGATTCGCGAATTCATCTTTCATATTTTGCTGAACATACATTTTACATGAATGATTTTACAATTTCTGCAGGTGCGATGGCAAACTGGATATCTAATTTAAATTTCGATTGGAATATTTATCCGGGATTAGATATTGCATACCAGTTAACTGAGAATTTGAAAATATTTGCTTCAGTAAATAAGTCATTAAGAATGCCAACGTTTACCGATTTGTATTACGATGGGCCAACCAACAAAGGTAATCCTGATTTGGAACCTGAAGAATCTACGACATTTGAAGGAGGGTTAAAATATCGAAATCAGTTTATAAGGGCTCACGTAGGTTTTTATCATCGCAAGGGAAAGAACCTGATAGATTGGGTTAAAGAAGGTGAAGAATTTGAATGGACACCTCAAAACCTTACTGAAATAAATACGAATGGAGTTGAAGCTACAGCAGATATAGATTTTAGAAAACTGGTTTCTCCTGATTTCGTATTAAAAAAGCTGAACCTGAATTATGCATATGCTAATCTTGATAAGGGTAAAAGTAATCTTATTTCAAACTATGTTCTCGATAATTTGAAACATAAACTGGTTATTAATATCGATCATTCAATATGGGATAAACTTTCTGCATCGTGGAAGTTTCGGTTTCAGGACAGAAACGGTTCTTATTCCCTTTTTGAAAATACGGAATATGTGGCTGAGGCTGAGTACGGGCCATTTTGGTTGGTTGATGCTAAAGTATACTGGTCAGGCAAGCAATACAAGATTTATGGCCAGGTAGCAAATCTATTTGATCAGGAATATGTTGATCTGGGTAATGTCAAACAGCCTGGGCGATGGCTAAGCATTGGTTTTTCATACCAGTTCAATTTTAACTAAAAAATTCCCCGAGGCTTTGCCACGGGGTTCCGCTTTTTCTCCCCAGTCGAGGGGAGATGTCGTCCGGCAACTGCCGGATGACAGTGGGGTGAAATAAAGAAAATTCGGTTTTCAGCGATTAAGCTGAAATAAAGTTGGCGTAATACCCC
>JANQII010000276.1 GCA_028282195.1 Prolixibacteraceae bacterium | reverse complement strand
ATGCCTTCCAAAAGAAAAGTCAAAAAACACTAAAGGAAATTGTCAAAAGTTAAATGATAATAGTATGCCATTGAATGGAAAAATTGTTTTTTGACTCTCCCTCCCTGCCTGACGGTAGGCAGGTTCTCCCTCTCTTCTCGAAGAGAGGCCTGCCTGCAGCAGGCAGGGACGATCCCGGTCATTCGGGATCAGGGTGAGTTAATTGAAAAAAAGTGTCACAATTCATGATGTTGGCAAATAGCACTATTTCATACAATTATAGCCACTTTCAGTTTTTAACTTTAAACAAGTTCAAGAAAGAAATTGAAAAAGCAATGCGTATAAAAGAAGAATATTTTGAGTTAAAAAGGAAAGGAGGGCTCTGATGAAAAATCTGACTTCATTTGACGATCATTTAGACCAACGATATGGTAAAATTGGCACAGAAAGAAGGATTGAATTTGAGATTAAAGCCAAAGCTTTTGCAATTGGAGAAATGCTTAGAGAAGCTAGAAAAGAAGCTCATATGACTCAAGAGCAATTGGCTGAGAAAACCGGAACAAAAAAAAGCTTTATTTCCCGAATAGAAAACGGGCATAGTGATATTCAATTGTCAACACTTTATCGTTTAGTGGAATTGGGCTTTGGGAAACGGGTGAACCTGACAATTGGATAAGAATATTGAATATTATAACGTAATATGCAATAGTGGGTGGGTAAGTGTACCGAAGGATTTTTGCTTGATTTTACCATCTGTCAGGAAGCGAAATCCTCTACTACATATACATTAGCCTGACATAGATAGTGCCTGAATATCAGGAGGTAAACCTTTTCCCTGTATCAATCCCTAAAAATCATTAGCAAAGACAGGATTGCCGTCAATATCCAAAAGTTCAAAATAATCGACATAGCCACTTCCATGAAACTGGAGTGAAACCCCTACAATGTTTCCAATGGAATTATTGTAGTTATCTGAAAAAATAAGTTCATCGTTGACTTTAACTTGGGTTGATTTTTCCTGATTTGATATATGAATCTTATTCCATGATTTCATGTCAATGGAAAAACCGGTCAGATCATATGAAGTTCCGGTCACAGAGTTTTCGCTAAGCTGAAATTCTCCAAACTGGCTGCAACCCTCATTGGTGAAACGAAACATGATGTTGCCGTTTTCTCCGTAAACCCAAATGTAGGCAGAATAACAACGAATAGCAGGCCAGTAATTTGTGCTTTTGATAAGCGTATTTAATTCAAAAGAATCTCCATTCGTTGCCGATTGCCTGAAATTATCAAGCCTGACCACAACAATCTGAGTGGTGTCAATACCTATGGAATTCAAGGTTTTTCCGGTTGGGTGAAATACTCCATTCTTTACAGATAAATCCAAAGGTAGTGGATAATACCTCTCTCCAGGTTCCTGATTGTAATAATAAGTCAGAGCTTGCCAGTTCTTTGTCGGAATCAGAAAACTTACGGTATCAGACAATACTCCTTTTTTGGATTGTATCCTGGCATTAAATAAACCCGGGAACCGATAGTAATGCGAACTTTGGTTTGTCTCAGGAAAGAGAGGTGCATCTTCGCTATCATCTCCATAGGAAATAAAAACAGAATCTTTTAGTTGCGGAATTTGATATTCAAAATAGACCGTTGCAGGATTGGCACCATCAATCTTGGTTAATTTCAAAGTTGCTTTTAAATCTGTATCATCTTTTAAGGAAACAGGAAAGATCAGGAAATATAGTATAGAGGCAAGAATGGGAGGTAATGAAAAGATGATAATTTTCGTGATTCGAAATTTCGGTTTGTTCACATGTGACTTCTTATCTAAAAGGGCATAATTTTCCATCGCGTCGATGGTTGCTTCTTGCGGGTAATAACCATCCGGGGTTTTATTTTTGCCAAAAATCCGTTTCAAAGTAGCAGGACTAATCAAGACTTTTGTGCTTTGATTTATTGAAAAACTGAGTTCATCGAAATCCTTATTCCTCCAGTTTTTAGGTGTACCTCTTCCGAATCGTTTTACAAGCTGCTTTTTTGCTGAATTTAGTCTTCTTTTATATTTGTTATTTACATAAGTCATGACGCGGCAACATGCACAAAAACAGAATCTTAAATTGTGCAGAGTTCTGATTTGTTCTGGATAACCGAATATCGCAATTTTTTTGTTGAGTTTCAATAATTTCGAGTTGATAATTCACTTTTAAGCATAAAAATTCCATTCTTAAAAATGCATTCATTCAATAGAAATATTTCAGCAAGATATGTGTTGGTTTGCATCATTATTACATTGTCTTTTATATCATATACGAAGGGTCAGAACCAAAAAAATCCTCCTAATTTCATTTTTATATATACGGATGATCAACGTCAGGATGCCGCAGGGTTTAACCAAAACGATGTGATAATAACTCCTGCACTTGACCGAATGGCCGAGCAGGGAGTACGTTTCACAAATGCCAATGTCGTTTTTTCACTGTGCAGTCCAAGCAGGGCTGCTCTTTTAACAGGGAGGTATGGTAGTGCGAATGGTGTATTGAATTTAGGTAGCAGGCTAAATGAGAACGAAATTTCATTAGCAAAGTACCTTAAAGATGTGGGCTATCATACTGCTGTTTCCGGGAAATGGCATTTAGGGCAAACACCAGAGAAACTGGGTTTCGATTTTCATGTAATCTTTCATGGAAATGGAACTTATTATGGACGGGAAATTCATGATATGGGAAAAAAGCTAAAAGCTAAGCAGCATTGCGATGAATATTGCGTTGATCGCTCTATTGACTTTCTAAAAGAGGCAATTGATAGCGACAGACCATTCTTCCTTTTTCACAATACTCAATTGCCACATATGAACGGAGTTTTAAAGTGGGATGCCAAACCTGAAACTTTGAAAAAATACAAAGAAGAAGATATGCCGATTGTTGGTTCTAACCGGGATGATTTGTCCGGGAAACCAGCCTACTTAAAATCAGTGCGTAATTTAAAGCAGGCAAAAAAGTACGGTTATCCTGATGAAAAAGCCATTCAGAAACACACCAAAGAATATTATGCTGTAATAACTGAAATGGATGATGCTTTGGGTCGTTTGTTCGAGTTAATCGAAGATGAAAATCTGTTGGAGGATACCTATGTCTTCTTCATGAGTGATAATGGCTGGATGCTGGGAGAGCATGGCTTTACAAGCAAAGTTTTGCCTTATCGTCCTTCTGCCAGTGTGCCAATGTTTGTATTAGGTCCGGGATTAGAAGAAGGCACGAATGAGAATTTAGTGCTGAACATTGATATACTACCAACAATCTTGGAATTAGCTCAGGTAGACATTCCCAAAAATATTCATGGCAGAAGCTTTGCCAGCTTATTAAAAGCAGAGCCTGCTAAGTTACGTGAAGCGTTTGTTTATGAGGGTTTGGGGAATTACGGAGGAACAAAACCTAACCTTACAGTGATCACCAACAAGTACAGGTACATTGTCACCTATGAAGATGCAAGTCTTGAAAAAATCAACTATCGTGAATTGTACCACCAGGTAAATGACCCTGAAGAGATGAATAATCTGATTTATGAAGAGGATATGAAAGAGCTTGTCTCAGAATTTGATCAGTACATTAAGGAGCATAAACAAGAAATTTTAAAACATTAATACAATCTAAAACAATGAGACTACTTACAATTATTGCAATAATGGCTTTATTAGTCAGTTGCAGCAGCTACAAGGAAGTAAAAGAAGTGAAATCAATTAGTGGAATTTATCCGCACCTGGCTTATTACAACAATGAAGGGGAATGTGGAACCGGGGCAGTTGTTCCCTGGCAAGACCGGCTTTGGGTGATTACCTATGGGCCTCACAAACCACATGGCTCTTCAGATAAGTTATATGAAATTACGCCAGATTTGAAACAGATCATCCGTGAAGAAAGTATTGGGGGAACCCCTGCGAATAGAATGATTCATAAAGAAAGTGAACAACTTTTTATTGGTCCGTACGCTATTGATAAAAACAGGAATGTAAAGGCTATTTCGTATAAAGATATGCCAGGTCGTCATACCGGAAATGCACGACATTTAACTGATCCCGAAAACAAAATTTATTACGGAACGATGGAGGAGGGATTTTATGAAGTTGATGTGAATGATTTAACTGTTAATGAATTGTACCGGGATGGAAACCTGATGCAAAAAAGAGGGGATATGCCTCAGGCAGCAGAATTATTAGTTGGTGCTCATGGAAAAGGCCTTTACTCCGGGCAGGGGGTTATGGTTTATTCCAATAATGGAGAAGCAAACCACAAAGCATTGAAAGATTTTGATGCAAAAGCGGGTGTGCTTGCAGAGTGGGATGGTCAAAACTGGGAAGTTGTCAGACGTAACCAATTTGTAGAAGTTACCGGTCCTGGTGGCATTTATGGAAATGCAAATCCCGGGTCAGATCCGATTTGGGCAACAGGATGGGATCATAAATCGGTTCTTCTTGGTGTAAGAAACCCCAAAACAGGATGGGATTTTTACAGGCTTCCAAAAGCAAGTCATAGTTATGATGGGGCACATGGCTGGAATACTGAATGGCCACGGATCAGAGATGTCGGTATTCCTGAAAAGCCGGATTACCTGATGACCATGCATGGCATGTTCTGGCGTTTCCCGGGAAAATTTACTGCAGAAAATTCCGCAGGTATTCGTCCACGTTCGGCATACCTAAAAGTAATTGGGGATTATACCCGCTGGAATAATCAATTGATTTTTGGCTGCGATGATTCTGCGAATAAAGAATTCCTGAATAAGCGAAAAGCTAAAGGAACTTTGGAAGGCCCCGGCCAATCGAACTCAAACCTTTGGTTTACTTCAATTGAAAAACCAGATCAGTTGGGACCGGCAACTGCCGAAGGAGCAGTTTGGCTAAGTGAAAACATTAAATCCAATGAAGTTTCCGAACCTTTCTTATTTGCAGGATGGGATGTTCGTTCCTGCTGGGTAAACAATGAAGGAGCAACATCAACCTTTACATTTGAAATTGATGAAAATGGTACAAATAGCTGGAAGAAATTAAAATCTGTAATTGTTAAAAGTGGACAAAGTCTGAATATTCCATTCGAAGAAAATGAAAAAGGGGAATGGATCAGAATAAGTGCTGCACAGGATACCAAAGCAACCGCTCATTTTTATTATGCAGAATTTGATACAAGGGTAACAAATTCAGGTATCATGTTTGACGGCTTAGCTAATGTTTCAGAGGGAAATGTGAAGGCCGGATTACTTTGGGGACTGGGGGACAATAGGAGAGCTTTGGGAATTGTTGCAGGGAGTGCTACCAGCCAGGGTTTTGAGGAAGAAGGCTACTATGAATTGGATGCAAATATGAACCTGGTAAAAAAGGAAGATGCAAAAATGGCGTCATATATTCGTGAAAGAATGGCAATCCCTCAAAATGTTGTAACAATTGATGAAGCTTCAGTTTTAATTGTGGATGATAAAGGTCGACGATGGAGATTACCAAAAGGAAATGAAAAATATAAAACGTTAACTGATAATGGCGTATTGCGAATTTGTCGTGAAGTGGCAACAGAACGCGATCTTTTTAATTGTTCCGGTACATTTTATGAGTTGCCCGCTGAAAACGCTGATGGTTATGCAAAAATTCGCCCGGTGGCTTCTCATGATTTCCGGATTTATGACTATGCTTCTTATCGTGGTTTATTAATTATGACAGGTTTGAATGAAAAACTGGATGTGGAAAGTGGTCATGTTATAAAATCAGAAGATGGGAAAGTTGCGCTATGGACCGGAGTTATCGATGATTTGTGGAAAATGGGAAAGCCTGTCGGTAAAGGAGGACCCTGGAAGAATTCTGATGTTAAGGCAAGAGAAGCATCTGATGCCTATTTGATTGGCTTTTATGACCAAAGAAGCCTTCAACTTTCACACAATTCTGATAAGGCAGTTACTTTTACAGTTGAGGTTGAACCTGTTGGACATGGTCCCTGGATGGTTTACAAAGAAATTACAGTTAAAGCTGGAAAAACATTTAATTACGATTTTCCTGCTACTTTCCAATCCAGATGGATTCGCTTTGTTGCAGATGCAGATTGTAAGGCGACTGCGTGGTTGGAATACAAATAGGTTTTCAACTCAAAGTATATTTTGAAAAAATAAGGGCTGGTTTTCTGAATGGAAAGCTGGCTCTCATTGTTTAGTTGAAGATTTGAAATTTGCATTCTTTATGCAGTAATGTAACTTTACAAAGCATAGATAAGTTGTGCTTTGTATGAGTAAAACTGATTCATCCTTAAAAATTAAAGAGAAAGCAAAATCACTTGGTTTTCTGGATTGCGGTATTTCAAGAGCTGACTTCCTAAGAGAAGAAATGCCTCGATTAGTTGAGTGGCTTGGGAAAGGTATGAACGGCGAAATGAACTATATGGAGAATAACCTTGAAAAGCGACTTGATCCGCGATTGTTAGTTGATGGCGCAAAATCAATAGTTTCTGTATTACTGAATTATTTTCCAAAAGAAAAGCAGCAAGACCCGAAAGCGCCGGTTCTGTCGAAATATGCTTATGGAAAGGACTATCATTTTGTCATGAAGGAAAAACTTCAAGAGCTATTTGAATTTATTCAAAATGAAATAGCAACTTGTAATGGACGGGCTTTTGTAGATTCAGCTCCGGTTTTAGATAAAGCCTGGGCGGTCCGATCGGGATTGGGTTGGATTGGCAAAAACACGAACCTGATTTCTGTTGAGCACGGGAGTTTCTTTTTTGTAGGTGAATTGATTCTGGATTTGGAGCTTGAGCCAGATAATAAACTGGTTCGGAATCATTGTGGAAATTGTACCAAATGTATAGATGCTTGCCCAACGAAAGCAATTGTTGAACCGTACGTAGTTGATGCCAGAAAATGTATTTCCTATCAAACAATTGAATTAAAAGGAGAATTGGATGAAAGCTTAAAAGGGAAGTTTGAACACCGGGTCTTTGGTTGCGATATTTGTCAGGATGTTTGCCCCTGGAACTTGAAATCAGAGCCACATAATGAACCGGATTTTAAACCTCATCCAAAATTAATGGCTCTGTCAAAAAGAGAATGGCTGGAAATGGACAAGGAGTTGTTCAATGAACTGTTTAAAAAATCAGCTGTTAAACGAACCAAATACGAAGGTTTAAAACGAAATTTAGGGTTTCTTTATTCATCGGATGACTTCAAGTCATCCGATGAATAAAATATGCAGACCATGAAACCAAAACGCTATCAATACAAAACAACTTTATTTGCCCAGGAAAGAGGAGGTATTTATGCCGGCTTTCCTTATTCGGGAAAAGATGAGTTCGGGACAAACGGGCCAGTTCGCATAAAAAGCTGGATTGATGGTTTCTACAGGGAAGGAAGTTTAATCCCGATGGGGGGTGGTGAACATGGTATTTACATTCGAAAAGAAATAAGGGATGCGATTGGAAAACAAGAAGGTGATGAGGTAGAAATTGTTTTGGAACAAAATTTTGAGCTGAGGAAGCTGGAAGTTCCTGAAGATTTTCAGTGGCTGCTGGATGATGATACTGAGCTAAAAACAAAGTTTGAAAAACTTTCTTCCTATAACCAGTCTGCTATTGTCGCTCATATTAACGAAGCTAAACGAGTTGAAACCCGGGTAAAACGCATTGAAAATTTGATTGAACGCATCAAGTTTGGTTTTCAACTTGGGCAGAAATTAGAGTAAATTTTTTGTTGCAATGTGTCATTTTTAGGTTACTTTTGTAAAGTTTTCTTTACTTTTAGACTCAAAAAGATGACAATGAGATTCTATTTATTACCAAACTATTTTAAGAAAATCGGATTGCTATTGTTCCTCGTTGGCTCCTTTTTAGTTGGTATCGATGGTTTTATGGAAGGATTTTTTGATGGATCTGAATATGAAGACTTTAAGCCAGATTTCAAACTTATTTGGTCAGAAGGGTGGACATTATTCTGGAATTTGTGCTCTATTGCAGGAGTGTTGATATATGCTCTTTCAAGAGAAAAGAAAGAAGATGAGTGGCATAAAGTACTCCGTCTCGAAACAGGCTGGATAACTTTTGTGATATGTTTGGGGCTATTATTTGTTTGTTATGCAATTATGGGAGAGATAAATCTATCAATTAATGTTGTGATTAGTATACCAGTTATTTTGTTCTTACTAATTTTCTTTTTCAGGAAAAGGCAATTTGAATAACGTATGAAGAACAAATTAAAAGTATACAGAGCAATGTATGATTTGAGTCAGGAGAAGCTTGCAAATGAAATTGATGTCTCCCGGCAAACAATTCATGCAATTGAACGAAAAAAATTTGTACCATCTACTTTGCTGGCGCTTAAATTAGCTAAATACTTTAATGTGAGTGTTGAAGAAATTTTTCAATTAGAAGAAGGCGATTGAATGTATTAAATGAATGTGCATCTTTTGTTAAATAAAGAATATTACTTTAAATCTATCTACATTTTGTATTGAGATGTTTTATATCTTGTAGGAAAAACCAACTGTATGGAACAGCTCAATTTAATAGCAAATGATCCTTGGCTTCAACCACATGCCAAAGTGATCCAATCCAGGTTCGAAAATGCACAAACGAAGTATGAAGAGATCACAAACTCTGGAAATTTAGCAGAATTTGCAAGCGGTTATTTATGGTATGGGCTTCATAAATCTAAAAATGGTTGGATAATTCGGGATTGGGCACCAAATGCTACTTCAATATATTTAGTCGGCGATTTTAATGACTGGAAAGAAAAGGAAGATTTCCGCTTTCAGAAGAAAGAAAATGGTAACTGGGAGTTAGTTCTTGACGAAGATAAACTTAAGCATGGAGACCTTTATGCTTTTTCCATGCATTGGAATGGAGGTAGTAGTAAAAGAATTCCTGCATGGGCCAATCGTGTCGTTCAGGATGAAGAAACCTTGATTTTTAACGCGCAGGTTTGGGCTCCCGGGGATGACTACAGGTGGAAAAACAAAAAGTTTGACCGGGGGACGGAAGCTCCATTAATTTATGAGAGCCACGTTGGTATGGCCGGGGAAGAAGCATGTGTACATACGTACAATGAGTTCCGGGAATTGATGCTTCCGCGGATTAAAGAAGCAGGTTATAATACGATACAGATTATGGCTATCCCTGAGCATCCTTACTACGGTAGTTTTGGATATCATGTTTCCAGCTTTTTTGCTCCTTCTTCCCGCTTTGGAACACCTGATGAGCTAAAGCAACTGATTGATGAAGCTCACGGTTTGGGGCTGACTGTTATAATGGACCTGGTTCATTCCCATGCTGTTAAAAATGAAGTTGAAGGATTAGGTAATTATGATGGTACCCGTTACCAGTTTTTCCATGAAGGTAGCCGCGGAGAACATCCGGCCTGGGATTCTTACTGTTTCAATTATGGGAAAAATGAAGTGCTTCATTTCTTATTATCAAATATTAGGTATTGGCTGGAAGAATTCAGGTTTGACGGCTTTCGGTTTGATGGGGTAACCAGCATGTTGTACCTGGATCATGGCCTCGGAAAAGCTTTTACTGAATACGCAGATTATTACAATCCAAATATTGATGAAGAAGCCGTAAGCTATTTCTATTTGGCTAATAAGTTAATACATGAAATAAACCCTAACGCACTTTCTATTGCAGAAGAAATGAGCGGTATGCCTGGCTTGGCAACGAAACAGGAAGATGGAGGTTATGGTTTTGATTACCGAATGGCCATGGGTGTTCCGGACTTCTGGATAAAACTAATAAAGGAGTTTAAGGATGATGAGTGGGATATGGGACAGATATTTCATGAGCTAACATCAAAACGATTGGATGAGAAAGTTGTCAGTTATGCTGAATCGCATGACCAGGCACTGGTTGGTGATAAAACAATCATTTTCCGATTGATCGATAAGGAAATGTATTTCAGTATGCGCAAAGATCAGGAAAACATGATTGTTGACCGGGGAATTGCATTGCATAAAATGATTCGCCTGGCAACCCTGACTTGTGCTGGTGGATCGTATTTAAACTTCATGGGGAATGAATTTGGGCATCCCGAATGGATTGATTTTCCACGCGAAGGGAATGATTGGTCTTTTAAGCATGCTCGCCGAATCTGGTCAATCTCAGAAAATAAAGAGCTCCGGTATCACTGGCTTTCAGATTTTGATAAAGCATTAATTAATTGGGTTAGGGAAGAAAAGCTGCTAGATATCCCGGACGTTAACTGGTGTTACGACAACCAGTCAGATAAAGTGTTGGTTTATCAACGGGGAGATTATTTAATGGTGTTTAACTTTCATCCGGTTCAGTCGTATACCGATTATGGTATAGCATATGAGCCAGCTAAATTCAAAATAATAATGAATACAGATGAAGGCAGATTTGGAGGACATGATAGGTTGGATTCAAGCATGACTTACTATACCAGGGCCACTACCGGATTGACCAGTCAGCATTATTTGCATTTATATCTTCCGGCTCGGACAGCAATGATTTTAAAAAAACAACCATTTAAACGTGTTCGTTAATGAACCAGTATTTTACAATAGTTGATGTGCCTGATTTTGGGTGGAAGATTAATTACCGGCATAAAATAATGATGCTAGGTTCATGCTTTACAGAAAACATGGGTCAAAAGTTAGAAGATTATAAATTCAATATAGATCAGAACCCGTTTGGAATTTTGTACAATCCGGAATCAATTGCTAAAAGTTTAAATAGATTAATTGATGCAACACCGTACACTGAAAAAGATTTATTTGAGCACGAAGGAATATGGGGAAGTTTTGATCATCATAGCCGGTTCTCTTCGGTTGATAAGAATGAGACATTGGATAAAATAAATACAAGATTACATTCAGCAAGCTTGCACTTAAAAGAAGCCGATCATTTGTTTATTTCTTTTGGAACTTCCTGGATTTACGAATTACAGAAAACATCCAAAATAGTATCAAATTGCCATAAATTTCCTGCTTCTGACTTTAAAAGGTCAAAGTTAACCATTGAAAACATAACAGAACGATACAGGGTACTGCTGGCAGACCTATGGAAATTTAACTCAAATTTAAAAATCATATTCACTGTCAGCCCAATCCGACATTGGAAAGATGGTGCTGTAGAAAATCAGTTAAGTAAATCTACATTATTGATAGCAGTTGATGAGCTGATAAAAATAGTTGGGATTGAAAAATGTGCCTATTTCCCAAGTTATGAGATTGTGATGGATGAACTTCGGGATTATAGGTTCTATGCCTCTGATTTACTGCATTTAAATGATTCTGCTGTTGAGCACATTTGGGACAAATTTATGAATATAATGTTTGCTGATGAAACAAAAAAGATAATGAAAGATGTTATAAAACTAGCCAAGGCTATGCGACATCGCCCATTTAATTTGGAATCAGAACCCTACAGGAAATTCCTGTTATATAACCTAGAACTTATTAATGGATTGACAAATAATTTTCCTTTTCTTAACTTATTGAATGAAAAAAAACATTTCGAGAGGAAATTGGTTGATAGTCAGGGAAGACTCTAAGAAAAAATTGAATAGTTTGTATTAGTTTTGCAACTCAACCTACTTTCCAGACTGATATTCTAAACAAACCTTTCGAAATTGGTTTTAGACCCAAAGTCTTATACATATGAGTTATCTGAAATTTGATAAAAACCAATTGATCAATTTAGAGTATTCGTTAAATCGGGAAATACTTAGATCAAACAGGGCAGGTTCGTATATTAGCACTACGCTTTCGGGATGTAATACGCGTAAATATCACGGATTACTTATCTGCCCACTTGAAGAACTTGATGGTGGAAAACATGTTTTATTGTCTTCTTTAGATGAAACGATAATTCAACATGGTTCTGAGTTTAATCTCGGGATACACAAATATGAAGGCGATAACTACGAGCCAAAAGGACATAAGTATATTCGGGACTTTGAAGTGGGTGTAATTCCAAAAACTACTTATCGTGTTGGCGGGGTAATTTTAACAAAAGAGCGGGTGCTGGTTGAAAATGAACAACAGATTTTGATTAAGTATACCCTTGTAGATGCTCATTCGCCCACAATTTTAAGGTTTAAACCTTTTCTTGCCTTTCGAAATATTCATTCGTTAAGCAAAGCCAATTTATACGCCCATACCAAATATAAACCTTCTAAAAATGGTATAAAGATTAGGATGTATGATGGTTACCCATATCTTCATATGCAACTTTCTAAAGCGAATGAATTTATTCCAGTGCCCGATTGGTATAATAATATTCAATACATTAAAGAACAAAATCGGGGATATGACTATGTGGAAGATCTTTTTGTTCCGGGATATTTTGAGGTACCCATAAAAAAAGGCGAAAGCATCGTGTTCTCTGCTTCAACAAAAGAAGCAAATGCCAATGGAATAAAAGCAAAATTTACAAGAGAGCTTAACAAACGTACTTCCCGTGACTCATTTCTTGAGAGCTTAATTAATTCAGCTCAACAGTTTGTTTTTAGAAAGAATTCAAAGACTGATATAATAGCCGGTTTTCATTGGTATGGATCCCGGATTCGTCAAACATTAGTGGCTTTGCCTGGATTAACGCTTGATTTGGGCGATTATAAAACATTTGAAGAAGTGATTGACACACAACTTCTTGACTTAAAAGATGGATTGTTGCCAAGAATGCATGCGAAATATGGAGTTGAATATGATTGTATTGATTCACCGCTTTGGTTTTTTTGGGCATTACAACAATACGCTTATACTATTAAAAGCAGCAAAAGGATTTGGGAGAAGTATGGAGATGCAATGAAACAAATTCTTGAAGCATATAAAGAAAGTAGCTGTTGTGGGATTCGAATGTTGGATAATGGGCTCATTTTCGGAGAGAAAGAAGGTGTTGCATTGACATGGATGGATTCGTATGTTGATGGTGAACCCGTTGTGCAACGAGCAGGGATGCCTGTAGAAGTAAATGCGTTATGGTATAATGCAATCTGCTTTGCCTTAGAAATGGCTGAAGCTGAAAATGATCGTGAATTCGTTGCTCAGTGGGAAGATCTTCCTTCTGAAATTGCGAAAGCTTTTATTCATGAATTTTGGAATGAAAAACTAGGCTATTTAGCCGATTATGTAAATGGTGACTATAAAGATTGGTCGATCAGGCCCAATATGGTTATTGCTGCTGCACTGGATTATTCTCCATTGGATAGGGAAAAGCAAAAATCAATTCTTGGCATTGCAAAAAAAGAGCTTTTAACAGCCAGGGGATTAAGGAGCCTTTCTCCCAGAAATCCGGTTTATGAAGGGATTTGTAAAGGAAATGTTGCCGAAAGGGAAAAATCACTTCATCAAGGTACGGTATGGCCCTGGCTTATTTTATTTTTCGTGGAAGGATACCTGAAAATTCACAAACGGGGAGGTTTACCTTTTGTAATGAAGATTATGGAAGGTTTTGAGGAAGAGGTGACAGAGCATTGCATTGGCTCTATTTCAGAAACTTATAATGGTAATCCGCCACACGTAGCTAAAGGAGCGGTGTCTCAGGCCTGGAGTGTGGCTGGTGTGATAAGGGCCTATAATAAAGTAATGGATTTTGAAGAATAAAAACACGATAAAATTTATTGCATGAAAGTATTAATGTTTGGATGGGAGTTCCCGCCTCATATCTCAGGAGGACTTGGAACAGCTTGTTACGGATTAACGAAAGGTTTGGCCGAATACAAAGATGTTGATGTAATTTTTGTTGTGCCGAAAGCTTACGGTGACGAAGATCAGTCCAGCATGCAGCTTATAGGTGCAAATGATGTTTCGATTACAAAGAGAAAAATGGTGTTTAATGATCTTCAAAAGAAGATTGATTATTATGAAATTGAATCGGGGGTAGTACCGTACACTGATCCTGAAGAATATGCTAAGCTCACCAGTAAAAAATATTCAGAAACAACACAGTTTATTGAAACTGATTCTGAAGGTAAACTTAGTTTTTCCGGGAAATATGGAGCAGACCTCCTTCACGAAATATATAAATATTCAGTTGTTGCCGAATCAATTGCCAATGAAAATGAATTTGATTTGATCCATGCACACGATTGGTTGGCTTACCCAGCGGGAATTGCAGCCAAAGAAGCATCTGGAAAACCCTTGGTTATTCATGTACATGCTACCGATTTTGACAGGAGTGGTGGAAGTGTAAACCCGCAGGTTTATGAGATTGAAAAAAGAGGGATGGATGCTGCAGATAAAATTATTACAGTAAGCAACCTGACCCGAAAAATTGTTATCGAAAAATATGGTATAGATCCTGAAAAAATAACAACAGTTTATAATGCTGTGGAGCCTGTTAGTAAAGAAGAGAAGATTAAGCTAAAAAAAGGGGTTAACGATAAGATTGTAACCTTTCTTGGTCGTATAACCATGCAAAAAGGGCCTGAATATTTTATTGAAGCAGCAAACCTGGTGTTGAAGAAAATGGATAATGTTCGTTTTGTCATGGCAGGTAGTGGCGATATGATGAATGCGATGATTAAGCGGGTAGCCGAACTCAAAATTACCGACAAATTTCACTTTACCGGTTTTTTGAAAGGAGATGATGTGTTCGATATGTTCAGGATGAGTGATGTGTTTGTAATGCCTTCAGTGTCCGAACCTTTTGGGATCGTACCCCTTGAGGCAATGCAGACCAATGTCCCGGTAATAATTTCTCATCAATCGGGTGTTTCTGAGATTTTGAAATTTGCCGTTAAGATTGACTACTGGGATACGCATGCAATGGCAGATGCCATTTACGGGTTGTTAAATTACCCATCTATGTGGAATATGTTTATGAAATATGGCAAAGAAGAAGTTGATAATTTGCAGTGGAAGAATTCAGCCAAAAATGTTCGCGATGTTTATAAAAAAGCTTTAAAAACAGCACAAAAAAATCAATAGATATGAGAGCGATTTGTTTCAATTTTAGGGTTCATCAACCTTTCCGTTATCGCAGGTATCGTTTTTTTGACATTGGGAATGATCATTATTACTACGATGATTATTCAAACGAAACGATCTTGCGAAAAGTGGCTGACAGGTGCTACCTTCCTGTAAATAAGTTAATGCTGGGACTTATTAAAAAGTATAAAGGCAAGTTTAAAATCAGTTTTTCAATTACAGGAACAGTTCTTGAACAATTTGAACTTTATGCTCCCGAAGTACTTGAATCGTTTCAGGCATTAGCAAAAACAGGTCAGGTTGAATTCTTATCGGAAACTTACTCTCATTCGTTGGTCTCCCTAAAAAACCGGGATGCTTTTGAAGCACAGATAAAGAAACACGATGATCTGATTGAAAAATTCTTTGGACAAAAACCCAAGGTTTTCAGGAATACTGAAATGATTTATTCCGATGAAATTGGAGCTGTTATAGCTGACCTGGGGTTTAAAGCAATGCTAACAGAAGGGCCAAAGCATGTTTTGGGATGGAAATCCCCAAACTTCCTTTATTGCAATGTAATTAATCCACGTTTAAAAGTTTTGATGAGAAACTTTAAGCTGAGCGATGATATAGGCTTTCGTTTCTCAAATGAAGCATGGAATGAGTATCCGTTAACAGCAGGCAAGTTTGTTAACTGGATTTGTGATGACGAGAAAGATGAGATTTTCAATTTGTTTTTGGATTATGAATCCCTGGGGGAACATCAATCGGAAGAAACAGGGATTCTTGACTTTATGAAAGATTTACCTGCTCAAGTTTTCAAAAAGAAAAATTTGAAGTTTGCAACACCAACTGAAATTACAGAAGAATACCAGCCAATCTCAGCAGTGAGTGTACCCTATAATATTTCCTGGGCTGATGAAGAGCGCGACCTTACAGCATGGCTTGGGAATGAAATGCAGCATGAAGCTTTCGATAACCTTTATGAATTGCAGGATAGAATTGCCCAGGTGCAGGATGAGGCCCTGTTGAAAGACTGGAACTTCTTGCAGGTAAGTGATCATTTTTATTATATGAGTACCAAATTTTTCGCGGGTAATAACGGACGCAATATTAATCCTTTCGAAAGCCCTTATGAAGCATTCATTAATTATATGAATGTGCTAAGTGATTTTAAACTAAGATTAAACAGCATAGTACCCAAGAATAAGGTAGATCAGGAACTTTCTGCTTTACAAAGAATAATTGACTCTAAAGAAGAAAAGATTAAAAAATACGAAGCAGAATTGAAAAAGCTTAAGGTTACAAAACGAACAAAGAAAGCTAAAACCTAGTCTAGTCAAGTATGAAATATCGGTTAAGTCGAAGATATTTTTGTTTCCGGCAATGCATAAATATCTGCACATAGCAACGTTCTGTAAGG
>JANQII010000269.1 GCA_028282195.1 Prolixibacteraceae bacterium | reverse complement strand
CGTTCATAAAGTTTCGTTGAAAAACTCATCGGATGACTCTGTTGATATTGAGCACTTTAGTCATCCGATGAGTAACACGTTAATTCAAAAACCCACTACTAGGTCAAAAGATGAATAATCACAACCTGCTAAAAAAACCGATTATTAAATGAAATTGGGATCACTCGATATTTCCGGTGGATTAATTTTTGGAGGGTATGATTTTGAATGTTCGATACTGGATTTTGGTACTGATAGCCCGGGATTGATTATCGGTTATAAAAAAACCTTTTCCATGCGGCGGATGAAATGTCCAATGCCCCGGGCAGCCCATTGAACCCGCCTGGTTCCTTACCACATATCCTAACACCGGGCAAGCCCGTCTAAAGCCGGACAAAACCCGGTGTTACAACTATTTAATCCCTACGGGATACAGGAAACAGATACTGATAACCCGATAGGTACCAGAAGTACCTCAGCCGGTTAATCGGCATATTCAATTAACTAACATGGGAATAAATTGGATCAATGCCGGGAGTTGTTTCCTTACCTGGACACTTCAAAAAAACCGAAAATATTTCTTCCTGGTAACCAGAAAGCCAGGCATTTGGGAATGATTGTCCCACCCTATCACACCCCGAAACACGCAACCTGAAACCCGAAACCCACATTTTCATCTTCCCCCAAGGCTTCCCTGCGGTTAAAAACCCGCGCCACCCGTTTCGTTGAAGTGCCGTATGGTCATGTTCCTACTCTACCTGATAGTTTAATTAATCCTAAAAACCAACCCGGGTTATGAAGTGATCCTAAAATTGTCCCCATCTTAAAATATCAATCGTTATTAGGGTAAAATTTAAAGAATGAAAATATTAAAAATTAATTCCAGCGCGGCAAAGGAAACATCTATTGGCCGTGAACAGGTAAATGGTATTGTTTCTAAGTTATTAATTAAATACCCAAACGCAGTAGTGGTTAACAGAGACGTAGCTTATTCCGGCTTACCATTTCCCAATGATAAGTTTATAGAAGCAATTTTTTATCATGGAGAGTTAAACAAAGAACAACAAAAAGTCACGCATTTATCCGATAAACTCGTTGATGAACTTATAGAGAGTGATATTTTAGTAATTGGTGCACCCATGTATAACTTTGGAATTCCTGCTTCTCTAAAAGCATATTTTGATTTAGTTGCAAGAGTAGGCAAGACATTTCAGTATAACGAACACGGTTACCCCGAAGGCCTGCTTGATAATAAAAAAGCGATTGTCGTAATTACGACTGGAGGCATACCTCTAGGCAGTCCTATGGATTTTTCGAGGAATTACATCACTACTTTTTTAAATTTTCTTGGAATTAAGTATATTGAGTTTATCGAATTTGATGAAAACAAACTTAGGTTCGAAGAAAAAAAGAAAATAGCAAGTCAAAAACTGGAGTCAATCCTTAAATAAAAAATACTTATAATGAAAGAGTTTACCTTAATTTTTAGAATGAGCGACTTCTCAAAGGTTAAACCTTCACCTGAACAAATGCAGGAAAGAATGAATTGGTTGGCAGGAATTGCTTCTCAGAATAAACTGGTTGACAAGGGTAATTCACTTTTACCTGGTCCTGAAAGCGCTAAAACCGTTAGATCCAATGATGTCGTGACAGATGGGCCTTACACCGAAATTAAGGAATTTATTGTTGGCTACGTCATAGTAAAAGCAGAAGATATTGATGAGGCAGTAGAAATGACCAAGTCCAATCCTATTTTTAAAATTGGTGGAAACATTGAAGTACGTGAAGTTCTAAAACGTGATTAGTGTCAAAATACAATACACCACATAATGAACTATTGCCACATTTGTTTCGGCAAGAGTATGCCAGGATGACGGCAGTATTATGTTCTCTTTTTGGCTTGAAACACATTGAAATTGCCGAAGATATTTCCAGTGATACTTTTCTAAAAGCGTCAGAGCACTGGGCGATCAATGGAATCCCCGAGAATCCTACTGCCTGGCTTTATACCGTTGCTAAAAACAAGACAAAGGATTACTTTAAACGTATTAGCGTATTTGAAAATCGTGTCAGCCCTTCCTTAAAATCTCAAAAAATTGAGTTTCCTGCCAATTTTGATTTCAATGATGAAATTATTGCAGACAGTCAACTTAATATGATTTTTTGTGTTTGCGACCCCAAAAATTCCAAAGAATATCAAATTTGTTTAATCCTTCAAATCCTTTGTGGATTTAGTGTTGAAGAAATTGCAAACGCTTTTTTAACTAAAAGGGAAACTATCAAAAAACGGTTGCAAAGGGCAAGGTCTAATCTCCGAAATAGTGATTTTCAAATCAAAAAACCAGGAAAAAAAGAAATTCAATTACGACTAGATTCTGTACTAAAAGGCTTATACTTGCTATTCAATGAAGGATATTTTTCCAAATCCAGCAATCAACTAATCAGAAAAGAACTTTGCGCTGAGGCTATCAGGTTGGCTTTAGCCTTAACAGAACATCCTTTGACAGATACACCTCAAACAAACGCCTTACTTGCTTTAATGTGTTTTCAAAGTTCACGACTTGAAGCAAGAACAGATGATAACGGTGAAATCATTCTTTTTGATAAGCAGGACAAAAAACTATGGGACAAATCGTTAATTGAAAAGGGGAATTACTACCTGGTAAATGCTTGTGGTGGAAATGAAATATCCAAATATCATTTAGAAGCGGGCATTGCCTATTGGCATACCACAACAACTGAAGAAAACAAGTGGCGACATATTCTGCAATTGTACAATCAGCTAATTCTTATTGAATATTCGCCTACAGCAGCATTAAATAGGATTTTTGCTTTTTCCAAAGTTCACGGCTGCAAAGAAGCGATTAAGGCTGCGAAAAAGTTAAACCTGACAGATAATCATTATTATCACAAATTATTGGGTTACTTATATATTGAGTTGGAAATAAACCAGGCAATTAAGCATTACGAACGAGTTCTTCATTTAACAAAATCCAAAACAGAGATACGAGCTGTAACTAAAGAAATCTCAAGGTTAAAAGCTAAACAGCAGGTAACAAACAAAAAGCTCAATGAACAAACATAGTTATTTGTTAATTTTGGTTCAAAACAAGCTTTTAGAGTTATTAAAAGCGATATGCTCACTGAGCTTATTTGGATCGCAGGCAGAACTAATTCTGACCTCGCCTACTAAGCAGAGTCATTTTGACATACCAGCCCCAAGCATACAACATAGAATAATACTCTCAGATTAACATTTGTCGTTACTGTTCTTGTCAAAAAGATTAATAGTACTGGAATAAGATTCCTGCCTTCGCAGGAATGAGCTAAACTTTCTTCTAAATGCAAGAAAATTTTCTTCAAGATAAGAAAAACAATTTAATCAAATCCAGGATCAAGCAACCTGACACAGATCCCGGATCTCCATTTCATTACGTCCGGGATGACTAACATCTGGCATCCAAGAATCAAGCAACCTGAAATCTAGACCAGTCCTGAGAATCCCATAAAGGCCATGGCGAGAATACCTGCTACGATAAGGGCAATTGGTGTTCCTTTTAATCCTTTCGGTACATTTACCAAGTCAAGGTGTTCGCGAAGTCCGGCAAAAAGCACCAGTGCCAAACCAAAGCCAATCGCATTGGCAATGGCATAAACCACACCTTCCATTAAATTAAATTCCTTCTGGATGGTAAGGATAGCTACACCCAATATAGCACAGTTTGTAGTAATCAGTGGTAAGAAAACACCCAAAGCCTGATAAAGGGCCGGGCTCACTTTCTTTAAAATAATCTCAACCAACTGAACCAGCGAAGCAATAACCAGAATAAAGAAAATGGTTTGCAAAAATTGTAGTCCGTAAGCATTCAGGATATAAAGCTGAATAAGGTAAGTTACAATGGTGGCAATTACCATAACAAAGGTTACAGCACCAGTCATACCCACAGCGGTTGAAATCTTTTTGGAAACCCCAAGGAACGGGCAAATTCCCAAAAACTGGTTCAATACAATGTTATTGACAAATATGGCGGCAATTATAATTACAATATATTCCATGGTAAACCTCCTAAGCTTTATTCATTCGGTTAATCAGGGCAATCAGGTAGCCCAAAACAATAAATGCACCCGGTGCCAGCACAAACAACAGCATTCCGTAATCTTCAGGGTAAACAACAATATCGAAGATTTTACCGGCTCCAAAAAACTCGCGGGCGGCTCCTAAAAGCGTAAGGGCAAATGAAAAACCCAATCCCATTCCTACTCCATCAACCAATGATGACAGCAAATTATTTTTAGAAGCAAATGCTTCGGCACGGCCAAGTACCAAACAGTTTACCACAATAAGCGGAATAAACAGCCCCAGGCTTTTAAACAATGATGGAAGATAAGCCTGCATAGTTAGCTCAACTACGGTAACAAAAGCAGCAATAATCACAATAAAGCTTGGAATACGCACTTTGCTTGGAATCTGGCTTTTGATTAGCGAAATAACCAGGTTCGACATTACCAATACGAAAGTAGTTGCCAATCCCATCCCCAAGCCGTTAATGGCTGAAGAAGTCACACCCAAAGTTGGGCACATTCCCAACAGCAATACAAATACCGGGTTTTCTTTTATAAATCCTTTTGTGAAATTAGTCCATTGATTCATGATTGGCCTCCTTTCTTATTCGAATCAGCCTTTGCAGTTGCTTCCTGCTGGTCTGCTGCTTCCTTATAAGTATTATAAGCTCTTTTTATAGCTTCCAGAAATGCTCTTGAGGTAATGGTTGAAGCAGTAATTGCATCTACTTCACCACCATCTTTCGTAACTTCTAAGTTTGAAGTCACCGGGTTTTTACCAATTATATTTTGAGAGGGTTTGCTTTCATCTTTAAACCACACATCCATTTTAGAACCCAGTCCCGGTGTTTCTTTATGCTCCAGCACCTCATAACCTGAAATATTTCCATCGGCAGAAATACCGGCCATAAGCGTAATTAACCCGCTGAAACCATTTTTAGTATAAGTTTTAACTGCGACACCAACCAATTTCTGTTCGGCATCAAATGCCGGGAAAAACTCAAGGCTGTCAGCTCCGTCAGCAGGAAGTGTTTTCCACGATTCACCCAAGCTGTCAAATGGAGGAAGAACACTTTTAATTGCTTTTTCCTGGGCCACTTTTTTGGCAAGCTCAATATCTGCTTTGGTTAAATCGTGTACAAAACCCAAAACGGTTGCTGCTACCAGGGCAACAATAGTGAGGGTGACTACCATATTCAAAAATGATGATTCTTTTTGTGCCATTATTTTTGCCCTCCAAATCGTTTCGGTTTAATATACGCATTGAACAGAGGGGTGAAACCATTCATAATCAATATCGCAAAAGAGATTCCCTCAGGATAGGCTCCAAAATTTCTAATTAAGACTGTGATTACTCCGATTCCGGCAGCGTAGAAAAACTGTCCTTTATGGGTCATAGGTGAAGTTACCATATCGGTTGCCATATAAATTGCCCCCAACATAGCACCACCCGTTAACAGATGGAAAACAGGCTCAATATATTTTTCAGGATTAATTAACCACAAACCACCCTGGAAAACGAAAATGGTCCCCAATACAAAAACAGGGATATGCCAGGTAATTACTTTCTTCCAAAGCATATACCCAAAACCAAGTAACAGGAAGATAGCAGAAATTTCACCAAGCGAACCAGGCATGTTTCCGTAAAATAGATCCATGTTAGCCGGTAAATCAGGCATCAAATCTGCAACTGGTGTTCCGTTTTTCACTCCTTCTTTTAAAACAGCAAGAGGTGTTGCTGTTGTTGTAGCATCAACTACATGACGGGTTGCCGGCCAGATGGTCATATCAACCGGGAATGAAATTAGCAGGAACACACGCCCTACCAACGCAGGATTAAATGGGTTGTTTCCCAAACCACCAAACGAAAGTTTTCCAACCCCTACCGCAACTAAAGCACCAACTACAATCATCCAGGTTGGTAGCGATGCCGGAACATTAAACGCCAGTAAAATCCCGGTTAAAGCTGCAGAACCATCTGTGATTTTTGGTACTTCCTTCATTATAAACTTCTGAATTAAGTATTCAAAAGCAACGCAGGCAGCGACTGCAATTAATGTTACACGTACGGCTTCAAGTCCGAACATAAACACCGACCAGGCCAAAGCCGGCACCAGGGCAAAAATCACCCTGTACATTATTTTATTTACCGAATCGCTTGAATGCATATGCGGCGAAGGGGATATGGTTAGTAGTTTGTTCATTATATAGAGTTCTTTTTATATTTCAACGTCTAATTTCATTGATACTGGCTGGAAGCCGGACGATCGAAGCTGGAAGTCAAAATCTTAAAAACTTCCCGCTTCCAACTTCCGGCTTCTGGCTATATTACTTTTTTCTTGAACGCATTATTTGACCCACTTTGCCTTTCC
The DNA here is from genome assembly GCA_028282195.1 of Prolixibacteraceae bacterium. Lineage (GTDB taxonomy): Bacteria > Bacteroidota > Bacteroidia > Bacteroidales > Prolixibacteraceae > Sunxiuqinia. Next base: position 8,916 of record JANQII010000269.1, on the reverse strand, counting down.
CTAAACGAATATAATCCAGCAAAGGACGATCTGCAGGACATGTATAGCTACATGAACCACATTCGATACAATCCATGATATGATGGTTTTCTGCTTTGTCCCAAATCTGTTTATCAGAAACTGTCATCAGGAAATAAGGCTCCAATCCCATTGGGCAAACTGAGACACAACGCGTACAGCGGATACAGTTTTGCATGGTTTTACGCTTCGCTTCCTCATCCTGTATAATTAATATACCAGAAGTTCCTTTAGTAACAGGAACATCCAATGATGAAACAGCTTTTCCCATCATCGGGCCACCACTGATGATTTTACCGGTATCTTCTGGTAAACCACCTGCAGCTTCAATCAAATTGTTAATTGGAGTTCCTACACGGACCATAAAGTTTGAAGGTTTTTTCACCGACTTTCCGGTAAGGGTCACTACCCGCTCAACCAACGGTTTATTTTTCTGAACTGCTTCATAAACCGCCAATGCAGTGCCCACATTGCTAACCACCGCACCAACAGAAATAGGCAATGCCCCTGATTGCACTTCACGACCGGTCACAGCTTTAATCAACTGCTTTTCACCTCCCTGTGGATACTTTACTTTTAATGGCACAACCTCAATTGAAGAGTCACCATTTACTAATTTACGCAGATGCTCAATCGCATCCTTTTTATTGTTTTCAATACCGATATAAGCTTTATCAACTTTCAGGGCAGTCATCAAAATTTTAACACCAACCAGTGTTTCATCAGCTTTTTCAAGCATAACGCGGTGGTCTGATGTTAGATATGGCTCACACTCTACCCCATTAATAATCAGCATTTCGGCTTTCATTCCCTGGGGAGGTATCAGCTTCACATGAGTTGGGAAAGTCGCCCCACCCAATCCAACAATACCGGCATCATTAATCTTATCAATAATCTTTTTACTATCAGGCTCAAAGTCCGCTTTCAATTCCTTACTTAAATCAATGCCTTCTTCCCATTCATCGCCTTCAACCGCAATAAAAACTCCTTGCCTGGGGTAGCCGGAACTATCGGCAGCTAAATCAACTTTGGTCACTTTCCCTGAAACGGATGAATGAATGTTTGCTGAAACAAAACCACCAGATTTGGCAATTAATTGTCCGGATTTTACCTGATCGCCTTTTTTAACCAGGGCTTGAGCTGGTGCACCAATATGTTGGGCAACGGGGATAAATACGTTCTCCGGCAATCCTAATGTTTCGATTGCTTTGTCAGCCGAAAACTTATTTTCTGCCGGGTGAACCCCTCCGAGTTTAAACGTTTTTAACACGATTGGCCTCCTTATTTATTTGCTGAATTATCAGATTCACTTGGTTTTGCTTCTTTTCCCGGAGAAGCTTCCGGTTTTTTTGCCGCAGGTTTTGGTGGCAGATCAGTTTTTACTTTCCTTGGTGGAAAATTCAACTCAACAATAGCGCTGGTTGGACATTCAACCACACACTTACGGCAAAGCTTACATTTATCCGAATCAATAAATGCCAGGTTATTATTCATTGTAATGGCATCAAACGGACAAACTTTGAAACATTTGCTGCATCCAATACAAGCCACAGAACATGCTTTTCTCGCTACACCACCTTTATCTTCATTTCTACACGAAACGTATATTTTACGGTCTTTCTTCGCTTTCTTTCTTAGTTCAATCAAGTCTTTCGGACAAGCCTCAACACAAGCTCCACAGGCTACACACTTGTCATCTACCACTTCCGGCAAGCCTGTTTCCGGGTTCATATGGATAGCATCAAAATCACACGATGCAACACAGTCACCATGACTAAGGCAACCATACTGGCAACCAGTATCACCACTGTACAATGAAGATGCGACAGCACAAGAAGAAGCGCCATCAAACTGATTCGTTTTTGGGCGGTGTTCACAAGTCCCGTTACAGCGAACAACCGCTACACGAGGATCCTGCGCTACTGCCTCCAAACCTAAAACGCCCGCTACATCCGACATGCAATCGTTTCCACCCACAGGGCAAAAAAGAGCTGAAAGATCGTTTTCTTTCACACATGCTTCGGCAAAAGCATGACAACCGGCATACCCGCAACCACCACAATTAGCACCAGGCAGTGCTGATTCTACTTCATCGATCCGTGGATCTTCATATACTTTAAACTTTTGAGCTACAAAATACAGGATAACTGCAGCCGCAGCCCCAATAGCACTTAACGTAATCATCGTGTAAACAATGGTCATACTCATGATTAAACAGCCTTAATTTGAAATTCAAAATTGCGCTTTAGCTTATCTCGGAATAAATAAATGATGAAGTAGTAAGGAATGGTTATGCCCAAAGCCAGAAGTCCGCTCAATCCTTCATTGCCGGTAACAGTCAACGAAGCGATTAAAACAATCATGAGCAATATAAAAGGTAGCAGGTATCCGTACAGCAGTGCTTTGAAACCCTGGGATGTTTTTCCAACAATGTTGACATGCTGCCCAAGCTGGAAATCACCCTCAAAATAATGAATTTCAATCTCTTTGTCTTTCATATCTGCTACTGTACAAACCCTTTTGGCATGACAAGAGGCACATGCAGATTCGTTCATAATGCCTACTACTATTCTTTTATCTGAAAGCTCTTTAATAATTCCCTTGTGTGAGATTTCTCCCTGCATCTTTCCTAAAAAAAGCTTTAATCATGCAAAACTAAATATGTTTTAATAACCAGATTCCATGTATATATCATTTATAGAGCATTTTAGCTTATTTATATTCAGTTTAAATAGCGTAAAATTAATACTATTTTTTTAACACTGAATACCAGCAAGATACAAACAAACATGACATTTGTCATTGTTCTCACAATCTACTTTCAGATTATACGTTGCAGCAAAAATTCGAACAAAACAATCGTAAATTTTATAAATTATAAGTCAAAAAATACTTGCCTGAGGGCAGTTAGGCGAGCATAATTTGTACAGGGGTGTCATCTTTTGGAAAGATGACACCCCTTGCTTACAAAGTTCGAATAAAAACATTCACATTCGTTTTCTGTTAAATGATGTGAAAAAAACACGTAAGATATACTGAATTAAGTAAAACAACGTTTGGTCGCCATAGCTGAATGTTTGAATTGTTTTTGCTAATTTAGTTTCATTATTAAAAAATAAACGCATGTCTATTATTGATAAAGCCAGGGCACAGGTAGAAAGCATACTTGATGAGATTGATCCTGAAGTTTTTAAGTACCACAATTTAAGCCATACCCTGGAAGTTGTTCAAGCTGCAGAAGAAATTCTATCTGAATCATTTTTTACTGAAGAAGAAAAAGAAATCATTCTGGTAGCAGCCTGGTTTCACGATGCCGGTTATTCCAAAAACTATTTTAACCACGAAGAAGACAGTAAAAAACTTGCACGTGAGTTCCTCGTAAAAGAAGGTTGGGAAAATGGAAAGATAAAAAAAGTAGAAGACTGTATTGAAGCAACCCGTTTTCCTCAAAAACCAAAGGACAAGTTATCTGAAGTACTTTGCGATGCAGACATGTCACATCTAAAGGATGAAGAATATTTTCAAAAAAGCGAAAATTTACGAAAAGAGTTATCTGCAGTAAACAAGGTAACTATTAAAAAGAATTTCTTTTGTGAAAGGACCCTGGCTTTTATGGGCGATCAGCATTATTACACTGATTACGCAAAAAGAAACTTTGAACCTGGTAAAAAGAAAAACTGGATACTTATGCAGGAAATAATTGACAAAAAGAAGGATAAAAGCAAAACGCTAATCAATAAACAGCAGGACAAAATCAGGAAACTTGAAGAAAAGCTGTCCAGAAAAAATTCCCCTGAGCGAGGAATAGAATCTATGTTTCGGATGACAGCCCGCAACCAGATTAACCTAAGCTCCATTGCCGACAACAAAGCAAACATACTGATTACTGTCAACTCAATAATCCTGTCGGTCCTTGCTTCTTTTGTACAACGAATAACGGCCCGCAACCCGGAAATGCTGATCCCAATGTTGATCATACTCAGCACCTCACTTTTAACTATCATTTTTGCCATTCTTTCTACCCGTCCCAAATTATCAACAGGAACCTTTACCAAAGAAGACATTGAGCAAAAAAAAGTAAACCTTATGTTCTTCGGGAATTTTTTTGGAATGAAGTACGAGGAATACGAATGGGCAGTAAAAGAAATGATGAAAGATTATGATGGCCTCTACAACAATATGATCAGGGACCAGTTTAGTCTCGGAGTTGTTTTGGCTTCAAAATACAATCGAATTCGGATTGCTTATAATATTTTTATGTTTGGCTTAATCATTTTTGTTCTAAGCGTAATTTTCGTTCAACTTATTAATATCTGATGGATGAAGCTGTTTCTACTTGTATTTTTTTTAGGCCTGACTTTCCAGGGCCAGCTATTTGCTGAAGATAAAAAGGTATTTTACCTGATTGGGGATGTTGAAAATACTTCGTACACAAACCTCTATTTTGAAAAATTGCAGAAGGAACTGACAGAAGAAAAAGCCACTTTGGTTTTTCTTGGAAACTACTCAGGAAAAATAAAATATGACCCTGTAACAGATGAGCTGGATTACCAAAGCCAGATTCCGGACTTTTTTCTCAACTTTATTGAAAAACGAAAAATTGAGACTTACATGCTCCCGGGAAATAAAGAATGGGAAAATGGGAAAAGAACCGGACAAGATGTAGTCAATGAAATAGAAAAAGTATATAAGAAACGATTTAAAAAGCATGTAACCTTTATTCCGGATGATGCCCAGCCCGGGCCAATTGTAAAAGAACTTGATGATAATACGGTCCTGATTTTTGTAAATACTCAATTCTTCCTGCAACAAGATGTTGACGTAAGCAGAATTGATCATGATTTTGACGATGTTGCTTCTCATTCCGAATTACAAAAAACTGCATTTATCTACCTGTCAGATATGCTAAAAAAATATGCGGAGAAAAGTATCATTCTATTTGGGCACCATCCTGCAGTTAACAATGGGTATTATGGTGGTCATTTTGGGTGGAAAGAACATCTTTTCCCTTTAGCAGGTGACGGATCCTTTTTTTTACCTCTACCCGGCTTTTTATATTACACACCCCGAAAATGGCTCGGAACACCACAAGACCTAAACCACCCTGAATACAAACAAATGGCAAACGGTATTAAAAAGCTTTCTGCATATCTGCCAAACATGCTCTATATTTCCGGCCACGAAAAAAACTTTCAGTTCAATGAACTTGGAATGGGGAAACAGCTAATTGTTGGTGCAATTGCCCCTCCTTACAAAAATAACAAGATTGAAACAGCCAGCCACGGAATCACAAGATTTGAATTAACCAATAGTAAAAAAGCCAAAATTGAATATTTAAGCCTGAAGGATAATAAACTCACTGTTATTCAGCAAAAAGATTTCAAACTTGTTACTAACCCACTGTTAAACCTTCTAAAACTAAAGAGAAAAACGAAAGACAGTACCAAGTTGGCAATTCCAAGCAAACAATATGAGCAAAGCAGGTTTGTTCGAAAATTAATGGGGGAAAACTACCGTGAAGTCTGGGCAACCGAAAGCGAGTTTCCGGTATTTAATATTGAAAAAGAAAAAGGAGGACTAAAAATACTGAAACGCGGTGGCGGACAACAAACACAATCGTACCGGTTGCAGAATAAAGATAAAAAGCAATACGTACTGCGCTCTGTCGAAAAAAATGCTGCCGGGGCATTACCTGCAAGCCTAAGAGGTACTATTGCGGTTAGTGCCATTCAAGACGCTATTTCGGCTTCGCATCCATACGGGGCCATAGTTGTTCCGGATTTAGCGGCAGCAGCAGGGATCTATCACACGAACCCAAGGATTGTTTTTGTGCCTGACGATCCGGCATTGGGCATTTATCGCCATGAAATGAAAAACAAACTCTTTTTATTTGAAGAACGACCTGCCAAAAACCGGGATGATGTTGCAAGCTTTGGATATTCTGAAAATATTATTTCAACACCTGACGTACTTGAAACACTTGTAGAAGATGACGATGCTGTGATCGACCAGAAGTTTGTTCTACGAAACCGCTTGTTTGATATGTGGATTGCCGATTGGGACAGACACGATGACCAGTGGCGATGGGCAAGCTTTAAGCAAGGCAAAAAAACAATCTTCCGTCCCATTCCCCGTGATCGGGACAATGCATTTTTCAATTCTGATGGTACCTTATTTAAGATCGCCGAACTGAAATGGGTACAACCGAAATTTCAGGGGTTCAAGCCGAACACACGAAATATTGAAGGTTTTAATTTCAACGGGCGTTACTTCGACCGTACATTTATGAACGGGCTTACGCTGAATGACTGGCAGGAGACGGCAAAAGACCTTCAGCAAAAATTAACCGATAAACTGATTGAGCAGACTGTTGATTCTTCACTACCTGAAAAAGTAAATGAAATATCCGGGGGGCGGATAAAAAGTGTACTAAAAGAACGCAGAAAAAACCTGCTTGATTTTGCTACGGATTATCATCGTTTTTTAAGCAGGAATGTGGATGTTATTGGTACTGAAGATGAAGACCTTTTCAGGATAAACCGATACAATGATTCAACACGTGTTGATGTTTTTTCAGTTTCCGAAAAAAAGGAACGTATAAAAAATCACCTGTATGGTCGGACTTTCAACAATGATATAACTAAGGAAATCAGGCTATATGGGTTGAATGATGAAGATCAGTTTGAAATTGAAGGTGAAGCTGAAAATGGGATTAAACTACGGTTGATAGGGGGAAAAGGAAAAGATAAGTATACAGATAAATCAAATGTTAATGCCCCTGGAAAAAAAACCTTGATCTATGATCGATTTGGAAAAAGTAAAATCAAAAAAGGTTCAGAAACCGCCCTACGCATAAGAAATAATAAAGCTGTTTATGAATACAAACGTAAACAGTTTAAATACAATACGACCATGCCCTTACTTGCCTTTGGGTACAATGTGGATGATGGGGCTTTGCTGGGCGGTGGTTTCTTAAACCGACGCTATCATTTTCGTGATTCCACCATGCATATGCTTACAGGCAAGAGATCATTTCTCACTTCTGCATTTCAGGTAAAATATCAAATGTTTACCACATCAATCTGGCGCAATTTCGATCTATTTGTTGATGCTGAAATAAGTATGCCTTTCTCTTCGGATAATTTCTTTGGATACGGAAATGAAACGGAGAACTTCCTGATAGATAAAAAGGACTATCGTATCCGTTACGAAATTATGGATATAGCTCCAGCCATTTCATGGATACACAATGAAAATATAGTGCTAAAAACCGGTGGAAGATATGTTTTTGCTGAGTTGGAGGAAAGCGAAGATCATAAACTGCTGGGTACGTACCTGAGTGTCCTGCCCCCTGAAGTTCCCGCTGATATTTTTGACAAAAGACGATATATTTCGGGCTTTGTATCATTCGAATATCAAAATCTGAACAGAAAGTTATTTCCATCCCGCGGGATCAAATTCAACACTGAAGTTTCAAGATTTAAAAGTTTAAATGACTTTGAAGATTTTACCCAAATCGAAGGTCATTTAGCTACTTATTTAAGCTTCAGGAAAGACCCAAGAATGGTTTTGGCTTTACGCGCCGGTGGTTTGAAAAACGTTGGTGACTATCCATTGTATGAGGCTGCCCGATTAGGACGAAAAACAAATCTCAGAGGTTTCCGCTCCTCACGGTTTGCAGCTGATGCCATGGTATATCAAAACACGGATTTGCGTTTGAAGCTTATGAACGTGAATTCCTATATATTTAGCGGTAGCCTGGGAGTACTGGGCTTTCATGATGTTGGAAGAGTTTGGCTGGACGATGAGGATTCAGATAAATGGCATCAGGGATATGGGGCTGGTGTTTGGTTTGCCCCGTTTAATTTTACCAGCCTTAACCTGCAATATGAACATTCCAAAGAAGACGATTTGATCACAATTAATTTCAACTTCCTGTTTTGAAAAAATTATTAATCATCTTATTACTGTACCCTGTTTTCTGTTTTTCACAACAATACAAAACAGAAGAATTGCTAAAGCAGGTTTACAAAAATGAAACAACTCAAAAAACAGAGGGTCATTTTAAGCTCCATTTTTTAAACGATTCGCTAATTAATCTCCCAAATACGGCTGGTTTTAAACAAATCATGCTTATCCGCCATCAAAAAGTAAATATTGAAAAGAAATTCTTTTACAACTACAAAAAACTAGAACAATACAAATCTGACTACGACACCGAAGACATTTTTCCTGTTAAAGCAAAAACGGTGTTAAATTCCGATGGAATTGATACTGTATACACAAGCACATTACACCGTTCTAAAGCCACTGCCTCCCTTCTGTTAGGGGAAAAGTATGTTTATGAAGCAAAACCTTTTTTAAATGAATTAAAACCGGGAACAGTCAATATCCCTCTTTTATACCTCCCTAAACCTTTATGGAGTGGACTTAACCGGGTTTTTTGGATGTTTGGCTCAAAACCCAAGGTAAGCTCCGAGAACAGGGCAATGGCACAAAGGCGGGTAAACCTGGCAGCCAGCTTTCTCGTGCAAAAAGCCAGTGAAAACGGAAAGGTTTTAGTTGTAGCACATGGCTATATGAACCACTTACTCCGCAAACGCTTAAAAAATACGGGATGGATACTAATTGAACACACCGGTAATGAAAACCTTGGAGGGAGTTTGTTGGTGAAGATTGAATAGTTTATGTTTATTTATTGAGAGCCTCACTCTAAGTGAGGCTCTCAATAAAGTTGTCAAAAGTTAAACGATAATAGTATGCTATTGAATGGAACAATTGTTTTTTTTGACTCTCCCCTCCCTCTCTTCGAGAAGCTATGCTTTATACACAAATATGAATTTAGGGGAAAGCAAGAAAATAATGAATATACAACACTCAATAACCAATGTAGAACTA
>JANQII010000253.1 GCA_028282195.1 Prolixibacteraceae bacterium | reverse complement strand
GGAGCACTTCATAATCCGGGTTGGTGAGAGAGTGAGAGGGTGAGAAAGTGGGAAAGGGAGAAGCTGAGAATATGGGTTGCGGGTTACAAGTTGCGGGTTTCGGGATAACGCATCAAAACGCTCGTCATCCCGTCCCGATATTTATCGGGAGTAATAAAATGGAGATCCGGGATCTCTGTCGTAATACCCCGGTCTTTGGAATTCCCAAAAGGACTGTCCTTAGTTTGAAAGGGAAAAACAACTGGTTGGGAACATAAGAAAGGGAGAGAGAGCGTTTCGGGTTTCAGGTGTTGTGTCATCCGGCAGCTGCCGGTTCAGGATCACCTTCGAATAAGGAAAGGAAAATAGAAATAAGAATATGAGAGTGGGATGACTGAACATGCCAGACATTGAGCTTAAAGGAACAAGTTTTCAACATGACAGGTGACAAAGGGCCACGGGCAAATCACCTGCAAGGTTGCTGGTTGCAGCTAAGTCCAACAAGCTGGGGCCCCGAATATCTGAAGACCGGCAAACAAGGGGCAGGGTAGCAAAGATTTACGCTTTATCCACCCTAATATTGAACTGATCCCAAATATTCTAAATAGTTTTAGATCACTTCAATATTCTATCTAACTTTAGATTAGTTAGATAGAATTATTAATTGATCCATAGTTTTTTCGAAGGTAATATTAAGTTAATATTTCATTTTGAGTTCTTATTTCTGATAATTAGACACTTACGTCAATACTAATGTTAAGAACACCAATTCAAATGAAAATTTTACGTTAATTATTTGTTAAGAAAGATTTTTTATTATTAACTTTGTCTTAACATTGAGGACTATATTAACCTATTTAGAAAAGGAGGGGGTCATGAAAAAGTTAAGTTTATTTTTAGCATTAGCATTGTTATTTTCAATAAATACAATATCACAAAATATTGATGAAATTGACGGTATATATTACGCTGATTCAACACCATACACAGGTGAGTATGTAAGTTATTTTGATAATGGCAACACAAAGATGAAAGTCAATTTCGTTAAGGGAATTAAAACTGGGGAAACCCGCATGTATTTTGAAACAGGTGAATTGAACGAGATTAGGGGGTATAAAAACGATAAAATGCACGGAAGTTGGGTTACCTATAATGAAAAGAACATTAAAGTTGGTTTAGCCAACTACAAAGATGGGTTGAAACATGGTGAATGGAAAGTCTGGGATGACAATGGTAACCTACTTTACGAGATGAATTATACGAATGGAAAAAAAGCTGGGACCTGGAAAAAATTTGATGCTGAAGGTAATTTATTAAGCAAGAGGAAATTTTAGACAGGGAAAAAATGATTTAACAGGAAGGCCGTCTCAAAATATTTTTTTGAGACGGCCTTTTTTCTTCGTAAACGTTACGTTATCCATTCAATGCTTCGACACCATTGGTAACCTCAAGAATTTCATTGGTAATGGCAGCCTGTCTTGCTTTATTTGGTATTTTATTTTTGATCAATTTAACCATCTTGAACAATATAATTATTCTTCCTGAATCATTGATATAAATGTTGTCTTAGAAAGTGTCATTGAGCTTGTATTCAATTAATGCATTGATTGTGTGTTAGTAATTAACACCTCACGAATCTTTAATATTTGGCTAATTAAACTTAACTATTAATTAATTATTTTGCAATAATTATGATTTAATTAAATTACATGTTTGGTCATATATTAAACACCTTAAAAATATTTTGTCATGAAAAAATTATTTATCATTCTTTTATTCTTGCCGCTGTTTTCATTTTCTCAAGTAATCGATGTTAAAAATTTTAAAGTGCTCGAGGATGAAAATAAAACTTATCCAAGTGGAACTAAATTTGATTTTGAATTTGAAATCCGTGGTGATTACACTTATTCAACTCATGGAGAGCATCAAATAAACCTTTATGTTTACAAAAATTCAGTTAGCTCAAGTAACTTACTAGGTTTAATTCAGTGGAATAGGGAAGATGATTATGACATTAATTATCCGAATTATACTAAAAAGACAATGTGGTTTACTTCGTATACGAATTATTCAACGGTGCCACCAAAAACGTTTTTCTTAGTTGTTAATTATGCTGGATTAACTGAAACTTACAGTTATACTTATGAAGCTCCTCCTGGGAATCCAGATATAGACATAACAGGAGTTAGCATATATGGAGATTTAACTTCTGTTCCAAGTTTTTATATTTATGACAACGAAAACTTAACTGTGAATTTTAAAAATTTTGGAGATGGAGTGGGGAGTGTGACAGATATACATTTGTACCTATCAAAAAACTCAAATGATACTTTTGGTGCACTTGAAATAGGATATGAATATAATGTCAATAAAGAATTGGTTCCTAATGGAACAGGTTCTCATACATTAGATTTCACAATTCCGGCTTTTTATGAAGGAAATCAAACCAGTACCGGAACTTACTATATACAAGTGGTTGCTAATCTTAATGATAATAGCTACGTAAATATGCCACGGAAAATATATATAGTGAACCAACTGAAAAGTGCAACTATCACGGGCATAGAATCAATTGCTCCGGATAATGAAATTAATGGAGAAACTCTTATATATCCAAACCCATCAAAAGGTTTTTTTAATGTAAAATTAGCACATGGTTTTTATACTTTTTTGAGAGTATCTAACTCTGGAGGGCAACAGGTATATTCTGAAAATATTAAGGGAAAGAATGAGACAAAAGTTGAACTTAAAAACCAGATCCCCGGAGTTTATTTTGTTGAATTATCCAATGAAAAAAATAAAGAAGTTGTTAAAGTTACAGTTGAATAAGAATAAGTAAAGAGAATAACCGTAAAGCTTCACCACAAATAATTATCAAAAATGAGAAGGAGTCTATACTGACTCCTTTTTTCCTTCGTAAGCCGTTACGTTATCCATTCAATGCTTCGGCACCATTGGTAACCTCAAGAATTTCATTGGTAATGGCAGCCTGCCTGGCTTTATTGAAAGTTAAAGTCAAATCTTTGATTAGTTCTGTTGCATTGTCTGTTGCTTTATGCATTGCAGTCATCCTGGCACCGTGTTCTGCAGCATTTGAATCCAATAATGCTTTATAAAATTGAATTTTCAACGATCTTGGAATAAGTTCTTGTACAATGTACTCTTTAGAGGGTTCATAAATGAAATTGTAGTTCAAAAGGCTTTTTTTACCTGTCTGCTTTTCTTCTTTTATTTCAATAGGAAGAAATTGCTCATGTGAAGCAATTTGAACTGCAGCATTTTTAAATTGATTGTATATTATTTCAACCCTGTCATATTTTTTATTTGCGAAATCATCCATAACGTTTTCAGCAACGTTATTTATCGTTTCAAAAGTAAGGTTATCGAAAAGCTCATTGGCATGTCCTGCAACGGTAAGCTTATTGGATTTCAGGTACTTTTCTCCCTGCTTTCCAATAACAAGAAACTCAACATTTCCGAACTTCAGTTGCTTTTCATAGTTATTCATAACAACGTCCATAGCCATTTTAGCAATGCTTGAATTAAAAGCTCCACAAAGCCCGCGGTTAGAACTTATAAGGATCAATAGAACTTTATCCGGACTCCTATCCTGAGTGAAAACATAATCTCCAGGGTTTTCAAGACTTGCGCTTAGCGAACTTAAAATTTCATGTAACTTATCAGCATATGGCCTGATTTGCAAAATAGCATCCTGAGCTTTTTTCAACTTTGCTGCTGATACCATTTTCATAGCACTGGTAACTTGTCGGGTTGTTTTTACCGAGCTAATTCTCGTTCTTATTTCTTTTAGACTGGCCATTTTCTTTTAATTAGAGAATGATTGAATTTCGGAAGGAGTGAATTATTTGAAGCGTTCAGAAACTTCAGCTGCTACTTCTTCAAGTGTCTTTACAGCTTCATTGGTAAGTTTTCCTTCTTTTAATTCATCAAGAATATTCCTGTATTGCATTTCCATCAAATCGATAAAATCTTTTTCAAAATCTTTTACTTTTTCAACAGGTACTTCCCTAAGTAATTCTTTTGTTCCACAGTAAATAATTGCAATCTGATGCTCAACTTTCATCGGTGCGTACTGACCTTGCTTAAGAATCTCTACGTTTTTACGCCCTTTGTCAAGTACGCGCATTGTAGCAGCATCAAGGTCGGAACCAAACTTAGAGAAAGCTTCCAGTTCACGGAACTGAGCCTGGTCTAATTTCAATGTACCTGCAATCTTTTTCATTGCTTTTACCTGTGCGTTACCACCAACACGTGATACAGATATACCAACATTAATTGCCGGGCGGACCCCTGAGTTAAATAAGTTCGACTCCAGGAAAATCTGCCCATCGGTAATCGAAATTACATTGGTTGGGATATACGCTGAAACGTCACTTGCCTGTGTTTCAATAATTGGAAGCGCAGTTAACGAACCACCTCCTTTTACTTTCCCTTTCAAACATTCCGGGAGATCGTTCATTTGAGCAGCAATCTCATCTGAATCAATAACTTTTGCGGCACGCTCAAGCAAACGCGAGTGAAGATAAAATACATCACCCGGATAAGCTTCACGACCTGGAGGACGACGAAGCAATAGCGACACCTCGCGATATGAAACAGCTTGTTTTGAGAGGTCATCATAGATAATTAAAGCATGGCGCCCGGTGTCGCGAAAGAATTCTCCTATTGCGGCACCAGCGTAAGGAGCATAATACTGAAGTGCTGCAGGATCAGATGCGGTAGCAGATACAATAGTTGTATATTCCATTGCTCCGTAGCGTTCAAGAGTATGTGCTATGTTTGCCACGGTTGATCCTTTTTGTCCAACGGCTACGTATATACAATAAACAGGGCCGCCTTTTTCAAAGTTCTCGCGTTGATTGATTATGGTATCAATTGCAACGGCTGTTTTACCCGTCTGACGGTCGCCAATGATTAACTCACGCTGGCCACGGCCAATTGGGATCATGGCATCAATAGCTTTCAAACCGGTTTGTAACGGTTCGTTTACAGGCTGGCGAAAAATTACACCCGGGGCTTTACGCTCGAAAGGCATTTCAAATTTTTCTCCCTGAATTGCACCTTTCCCGTCAATGGGTTCACCAATGGTGTTGATAACCCTGCCCAACACGCCTTCGCCAACTTCGATTGATGCAATAAGCTGTAATCGTTTTACAGTATCCCCTTCTTTAATACCTTTTGATTCCCCAAGAAGTACTGCTCCCACATTATCCTCTTCAAGGTTAAGTACAATTCCTTTTGTTCCATCTTCAAACTCAATCATCTCGTTTGCTTCAACGTTGGATAAGCCGTAAATACGAGCAATTCCATCGCCTACCTGGAGCACTGTTCCAACTTCTTCCAATTCAGCTTCCGACTTGAAACCTTCCAGTTGTTGTTTCAGTATCGCGGATACTTCAGCAGGTTTAATATCAACCATTGTATTCTTTTTTACTTATTGATTTCAGTTTGTAATAATTTTTCTTTGACTTCTCGCAATTGTGTTGCCACGCTGGCATCTACTTGCCGGTCATCCACCCGAAGCACAAATCCACCAATTAGTTCTTCTTTTACTTTTTCATCCAACTCAACCGTTGATTTAAAAGAAGCTTCCAACTGGGTTTTTACTTGTGCGAGAATAGCTTTATTTAGTGGGATTGCGCTAGTAATAACAGCAGATTTCACACCTTGGTCCTGACGATATAAACTGAGAAAGTTCCTACAAATTCCAGGGATGTGGACTTCACGCTTATTTTGGGCAATTAAGCTTAAAAAATCAAAACTAAGCTGATCTATCTTTCCCTGAAATATGGATTGGATCAACTTAATTTTTTGAGCAATTTTAATAACCGGGCTTTCAAGCAAAAACACAAAATCAGCACTCTCAGAAGCTAATTGGGCAATCAACTCAATGTCTTTTCTTAAAACATCAAGCATTTGCTTTTCTTTTGCAAGGCTGAAAAATGCTTTCGCGTAGCGGACAGTTATTTTACTTTCATTCATAAATTACTGTATTTTCAAATCTTTCAGGAGGTCATTCACAATATCTTCCTGAACATTCTTTTCTTTCAATTCTTTTTGGATAATCTTTTCGGCAACCAATACTGAAAGTTCAGTAAGCTGAAGTTTCATTTCATTTATTGCAGCTTTCTTTTCGGCTTCAATTTGCTGTCGGGCAGCTTCAACAATTTTTTGTCCTTCTTTTGAGGCTTGCTCTTTGGCTTCGGCAAGCATCTTGTCTTTAAGTTCTTTTGCATCTTTTAAAATCATGTCCTTTTCTTTTCGGGCTTCAGCGACGATTTTTTCATTATTAGCTTTTAAGCCTTCAACTTCCTTGCGGGCTTTATCCGCCGAAGAAAGTGCTTCCTCGATGGACTGTTCACGATCTTTAAGCGCATTTAGAATTGGTTTCCAGGCAAACTTTTTCAGGATGTAAAAGACAATCCCAAAAATAATTACCATCCAAAAAATGGTTCCGTAATCCGGGGTAACAAATCCCATAATTTCTTTCTTTTTAACAAATGTTTCCCCGGGTTGGACCCGAGGTTTCCTTATCATTTTTCCCTGTCCCGATAGCTATCGGGATTAGGAGAGATATCATCCGTCAGTTGATGGATAACAGAGAGGTAAATAAAACCACCCTGCATCCCGGCAATCCCGGGAGCGGATGGCCAATGATTAAATTTCCTTAAACTAAAATTACCAATGCACAGATAATTACAGCAAAGAATGCAATACCTTCAATAAGTGCAGCGGAAACAATCATGCTTGAACGAATGTCGCCACTTGCTTCTGGTTGGCGTGCAATAGCTTCCATTGCGCTGGCACCAATTTTGCCGATACCCATACCTGCACTAATTGCTGCAAGACTTGCACCAAGGGCAGCTCCTAATTTGCCAAGGCTTGCCCCGGCTGCTGCTTGTAAAATCACTGTTAAGATTGCTGATAACATACGATTAAATTTATAATATTAAAACTAGTGATGTTCTGAAGTTGCCATGCCAAAATACAAGGCTGATAACAATGTAAAAACATAAGCCTGAATAAATGATACCAATACATCAAGCAATAAAATAAACACAGAAAATGCAATTGAAACGGGACTCACAGCTAATCCTACACCGGCACCAAAAAGGTTTGCAAAAATGAAAATCAAACTTACAAACACCGTTACGATCATGTGCCCGGCCATCATGTTCGCGAACAAACGTACCATCAAAACAAATGGCTTGATGATTACGCCCGAGAGTTCTACAATGGGCATAAGCGGGATAGGAAATTTTAACAACCAGGGTACCCCGGGGTTGTAAATTTCTTTCCAGTAGTGTTTATTGCCGTTAATGGTTGTTATAGCAAAAGTAAACAACGCTAAAACCATGGTAACTGCTATATTCCCGGTAACATTTGCTCCAAAAGGGAAAATAGGGATTAGTCCCATCAGGTTGTTAATCAGGATGAAAAAGAACACCGTTAATAAAAACGGCATGAACTTTTCATATTTTTTATCTCCTATTGCTGGTTTAGCTACTTCATCTCTAATAAAAAGAATAATGGGTTCAAAAAGATTCTGAATTCCTTTTGGGGCCTTACCTTTATTACGTTTAGCGGATTTTGCTGTGCTCAAGAAAATCCATAGGATAATGATAACACTAAACATTGCACCGGCAACAGCTTTTGTTATTGAAAGATCAACCGGCAAGTCAATAAGGTGTCCGTGGCTATCAACTTCCTCGATCTTTCCGGCATTTTCACCATAGTGCGCAATTCTAAAGTTTTTGTATGTACTATGCCCATGATGAAACTTTGAGGACATAAAAAAGTGCCATCCGCTTTTTTTGCTGTAAAGTATAATTGGTAATGGAATGCTTGCATGAAAATCTTTGTAGGTAAAGATATGCCATTCGAAAGCATCAGATACGTGATGAATTACAAATTCACCTGGATTAAATCCTTCACTGTGAGCTTCATGTGTGCCTTCTGCATGTTCGTCATGCGAATGATCTTCTGCTAAAAGTATTTGAATGGAAAATCCTGTCAGTATAAAAATCAGCAGGATTGAAAAGATTTTTTTTGATATCTCAGGTCTCATAAAGGTTTTAGCTCTAAGAGTTGTTGTAACTTATTAAAAAAAGTTCTCGCAAATTAATAAAAATTTGCAAGAATATAATTTATTTTTTTCGTTTAACCACTTGGGTTATTTCATAAACTTCAAGTACTGAAAAACAGATATACATTAATAAGAAATTTACTAGAAAAACTTTAGCTGTTTCGCGATTGATCAGTGCAAATACAAGTCCAAAAATTAAATAGACAAACATCTTAATAAAACTCATTCCCATAAACCGGGCTGTGAATTTTGGCATATCTTTTTCGGCAATCCTTAACAAATAAGCATGAACAAGGTTTGTTACAGCATAGAAAAAAAGTAAACTAATTGGCAAACTAATTTCAAAATAATGAGGAAGGAATTGATCGTAAGTAATATACCCTGAAATCAGGAAGAAAAAAAATAAAATTGAAGTTCGAACCAGAAAGCGTTTCATTGAAGGATTCATCACAGAAAATTTTTAATTGCATGATAAATTGCGGCGACTACGGCAAGGATCATTAACACCAGCGTAAAAACAGGAAAAGGCAAATCGAGCCACCCATCAATTTTGTACCCTGCAACTACTCCCAGTGCCATGATGGCTACCATTTCAAAAGCCAAACTTGAATAACGAATAAAATGGTCAAATTTCTTTTTAGACTTTTTCAGGTCCTTTTTTGACTTCATTTTTTATTTGCTCACCCATCTGGCATGATCCGGAGAAAAGTGCTCCGGGCTCAATGCTTATTTTCCCGGTTTGAACTTCACCGTAAACTTTACTGGATGATTTTAAACTTAGAAGTTGATCTACTGATAATTTACCTTTCATATAACCGGAAACATCCGCATTTTTGCAGCTAACTTCCCCGTTAACTTTTCCTGACGCGCCAATGACCATTCGGCCACTGCATTGCAGGTTACCTGTTAATTCACCATCAATACGAACATCTCCGTCAGAAACGATGTCTCCAGTGATTTTAGTTCCTTTTCCAATCAGGTTAATAGCCTGGGAATCTACATCTGTGTAAGTCTTTGCCATGATCTTTTTTTTCAGAACCATCAAATATAATAAGCTTTCATTGTTTTTAAGGAACGAAAGCCTTTCTATTTTAGTTTCTGAAGTGTTAAAAAAAGATAATAGCTTGCGAAAAGCTATTTATATCAGCTTAGTTGTTAAAGTGGTAAAGGAAAATCATTTCACCATCGAATGCGGGTTTTTTGTTCCCTTCAATTTCCATTGAAACTCTAAGCTGTACTTTGCTAATACCTCTGAGGTCCGTGATCTCTTTTAGCCAAACGTGAGTTCGGACTTTGCTGTCAACAAGCACGGGTTGTCCAAATTTGAATTTATCTACACCGTAGTTAACCAGCATCTTGAAGTTTTCAACCTGGACTACCTGATCCCACATCATTGGCAACAACGAAAGTGTGAGGTAGCCATGAGCTATTGTTTTACCAAATGGAGTTTCGTTTTTTGCACGTTCAGGGTCAGTATGAATCCATTGGTGGTCAAGTGTAGCTTCGGCAAATTGATTAATTTGTTCTTGGGTTACAGTATGATAAGCGGAGACTCCCAGTTTTTCTCCGAGGTGTTTTTCAAAGTCCTGATGACTTGTAATTAAAAGACGGCTCATAGTAGATGTTCTAATAGTTATGAATTATAGGCCCATTTTAAATAAACAGAACCCCAGGTAAATCCGGCACCAAATGCAGCAAGAATTATATTATCCCCTTTTTTCAGTTGTTTTTCGTAATCATAAAGGCATAAAGGAATAGTAGCTGCTGTAGTATTCCCATATTTTTCAATATTAATCATGACCTGCTCCGGGCTAATTCCCATTCGCCGGGCAACAGCATCAATAATTCGCATATTCGCCTGGTGAGGGACCAGCCAGGACAGTTCCTGAGGCTTTACATCATTCTTTTTCATAATTTCCACGGCAACGTCAGCCATTCGGGAAACTGCATATTTAAAAACTGTTTTGCCATCCTGATGTACAAAATGTTCCCGGTTCTTAACGGTATCACTAGAAGCAGGCAGTTTTGAACCTCCTGCTTTCATGTGCAAATAATGTCTTCCTTTTCCGTCAGTATGATTGATATGATCGATAATCCCCAGGTTTTCTGTTGTTGGTTCCAGCAAAACTGCAGCGGCTCCGTCCCCAAAAAGAGGGCAAGTATTTCGGTCTGTATAATCCGTAATGGCAGACATCATATCTGCCCCAATTACGATTATTTTTTTGTATTTGCCACATTCAATAAAGTTGGCAGCGGTTGTAAGTGCATAAACAAAGCCGGAACATGCGGCACTAATGTCATAGCTCCATGCATTTGTCAATCTTGCTTTTCTGCTAATTACGTTAGCTGTTGCGGGGAAAGGTCTATCTGGCGTTATGGTCGCACAAATTACCAATTCGATTTCGTCAGGGCTTGTATTGGTTTTTTCAAGAAGTTGGTTGACGGCTTCTACACCCATGTCAGAAGTAGCTTTGCCACTTTCTTTCATAATTCGCCGCTCTTTTATACCAATTCGCTGCATGATCCACTCGTCGGAAGTGTTGACCATGGTGCTTAATTCATCATTTGTAAGCCTGTATTCAGGTAAGAATGCTCCAATGCCTGTAATTGCAGCACGTATATCTTGCATAATTAAAATCTTTTATCAATCTGATTCACAGATGCTTTTAATGCAGACTGGAATCTTTTATAAGAACAAAAAAATGATTTCGAAAAACAGGGCGAAAGATAGGACGAAAAAATTGAAGAACAAAGAAAAAAATGGGCAAATGAACCCCCCCGTAAGTCGTTTTAAAACAATCAATTAAAACGTTCGAAAATTAAACTAAACAGGCAAAAAAAGATCAGAAGTTTTGGCCTTCTGATCACATTATCGAGTGTTAAACAGTAACGTCTTTTTCAATCGCCAGTTTACCTCTGTAATATCCACATTCGGGACAAACTGTGTGGTATTTTACAGTAGCACCACAGTTTGAACAAGAAGCCAAAGTTGCAGGCGTTGTCTTGTAGTGCGTTCTTCTCTTATCCCTTCTGGATTTCGATGTTTTGTGTTTTGGATGTGCCATTTTAAAATATCTTTATTTGTTATCTAATAATTTTTTCAATTCATCCCATCTCGAATCAGTTCCTTTCGGTTCATTGTCCGATGTTTCTACTTTATTGAGTTTTTCAAGCATTTCGGGATTACATTCTGTTGTCCCGTCAGGTTTCTCCGGGTGAACATGTTTGATTGGGATCGATAAAATGATAAAATCATACATGAGTTTCGCAACGTTAATATGATTATCTCCCTGCCCAACCCAGATTACATCATCGCCTTCGTCAAAACTTTCTTCACCATATTTGACAAAGATTTTGTTTTCACTTTCGATGGGTTGGTCAAAAAGATCAAGGCAGCGGTCACACTGAATTTTTACCGATCCGTTTACATGAAACCAAAGAACCATTAATGCACTCTTTTTTTCGAGTACTACTTTTACGTTGACGTTTCCATCGTCAGCAATTCCACCCGCAAAATAATCAAAGAACTTTTTTTCAATCAGGTATTCAAACTCGTGATCACCTTCTGCAAGTCCTTTAAATGCAATGTTGTATTTTGCCAGTTGTGCCATTGCTCCTCAAAAAAGTGTTGCAAAAGTATAAAAAATAAACAAACACAGAAAATTAAATGAATTTTTTAACAACGATTATTTGGTTTGCCATAGAAGCACTCAATATTCTTTTCCTCAATTATTTAAATAATTCAAGCCGTGTTGATAAAATCAGGCCTTGGGAAGGATAATTCTGAAGGTTGTTCCTCTTCCAGGTTCAGATTGTTTGATGAATATTCTTCCTTTGTGATAGTTCTCAATTATTCGTTTAACAAGTGACAGCCCAAGCCCCCAGCCTCTTTTCTTCGTTGTGAAACCTGGTTCAAAGATTGTTTTAAACTGACTTTTCGGAATACCTTTGCCACTGTCACTCACATCAAGAATAATTTGATCGTTTTTCTCAAAAAGGTGAAGTCCAATTGTTCCTTTATTATCAAGGGCATCTATCGCATTTTTACATAAATTTTCGATGACCCAACTAAATAAAGCGGCATTGTGTGGCACAAAGTAGTGGTGGTCCTTTCCAAAGTCCAGGATAAACTGAACTTTTTTGGAAGAACGGCTTTCCAAATATTTTACAGTAGATAAAACAACATCTCTCAAATCATCGGTAATCAATTCAGGGGCAGAACCAATTTTTGAAAAGCGTTCAGTGATTCTTTCCAGTCGATTAATATCTTTTTCGAATTCAGTAATTATTTCTTCTTTCACATCCTGCATTTTCAATAACTCAATCCATGCAAGGAGCGATGAAATGGGTGTTCCCAGCTGATGGGCTGTTTCCTTTGACATTCCAACCCAAACCTGATTTTGCTCTGCTTTACGCGATGAGCTAAAGGCAAAATAGGCAACAATAATAAAAAGCATTATTACTGAAAACTGCACCAGGGGGAAATATTTTAGATTTTGAAGAAGAATTGATTCCCTGTAATAAAGGTATTGCGTTTCTGTTTCAGAAATAACCATTTTAATAGGAGGGGCGTAATCTTTCATCCTTTCCAGTTCCCGTTCCAAAACCTGTTTTTTATTATTTTCAGTGTAATTGATATTTTTTTCAAAATGAATATAATTTAAGCTGTCAGTTACAATGATGGGGATGGTTGTGTTGTTTTGAGTAACAAAAAGTGGGAATGATAAATCTTTATCTGAATGTACAAGTTGCTTGGTAGCTTCGGCCCAAAGAGCAACACTTTTTCGTTCTTCTTCAGACATCTTTTTTACCAGCCAGTTTGTGTAAAAGAAACTAACCGAACCAATCAGGATGGCAGATAGCAATAATAAAATTTTCCAGCGTCGTTTTTTAAAGTAGACTTCCAATGGCTAATAGTTTGGTTTTGCTTGAAAACGTACTTTTTTCAAAAAAAGTATTGCCAAATTACAATTAAGAGCTAAGTAAATCAATAGCAGCTTTATAAATTCCTTTTTGATCAAATCCGCATTCGCGTTGAAGCTCATCAGTTGTGCCATGTTCAATGAAGCGATCCGGAACGCCAAGGCGAACTATTTCAGCTTCATATTTATTCTCTGACATAAATTCTAAAACGGCAGAACCAAAACCGCCTTGAATCACACCATCTTCAACAGTAATAATTTTTTTGATTTTTTTGAAAACCTCATGCAGTAACTTTTCATCAAATGGTTTTACAAAACGCATATCGTAATGAGCAATGTTATATCCTTCTTTTTGAAGTGATTTTACAGCGCGAGATGCATTAATTCCGGTTGTGCCAATTGTAAGAAAAGCTAAGTCATTTCCTTCAGTTAAAGTCCTGCCGGTTCCAACTTCAGTTGGTTCAAAATCTTTTCTCCAGTCTACTTTGCATCCACAACCACGAGGATACCTGATGGAGAATGGCCCCATATTTTTTTGCTGAGCTGTGTACATTAAATTGCGTAGCTCAATTTCGTCCATTGGAGCCGCAACTGTCATGTTCGGGATGTTTCTCATGTATGCAATATCGAATACACCATGGTGGGTAGCTCCATCAGCTCCAACCAGTCCTCCACGGTCCAGGCAGAAAACTACATTCAGGTTTTGAATGGCAACATCATGAATTACCTGGTCGTACGATCGCTGCATGAATGTTGAGTAAATATTGCAGAAAGGAACCAATCCTTGTTTGGCCATTCCTGCCGAAAAAGTAACTGCATGTTGCTCGGCAATACCAACATCGAAAGCCCGATCTGGCATTTTCTCCATCATAATATTCAATGAGCTTCCCGTGGGCATTGCCGGTGTAACACCTACAATTTTCTCATTTTTCCCTGCTAACTCAACAATGGTATTCCCAAATACATCCTGAAATTTTGGTGGTTTGTTTAATGCACATTCACAATCAAGAATTTCACCCGTGTTTTTATCGAATTTGCCAGGTGCATGAAAAGCAGTTTGGTTTATCTCTGCCTGCTTAAATCCTTTTCCTTTTTTGGTAATGATATGAAGCAGTTTAGGGCCGGGGATATCTTTAAGATCATTTAGAACCTTGGACAGATAGACAACATCGTGCCCATCAACCGGGCCAAAGTAACGGATGCCTAAACTTTCAAACAGGTTAGACTCTTTTAAAATGGCAGCTTTTATAGCTCCTTCAGTTTTTTGAACCAACCTTCGTGTTTTACGGCCTACTTTATAAATTCTTCCCAAAGCATTCCAAACATCTTTTTTCAGTCGATTGTATGATTTAGACTTTGATATATTCAATAAATAGTTGCTAACTCCACCCACAATCGGGTCAATTGCCATATTGTTGTCGTTCAATACAATCAGTACGTCTGAATTATTTACAGCCGCATTGTTCAGTCCTTCAAATGCCATCCCGCCTGTCATGGCTCCGTCCCCAATTACGGCTACAATTTTACGATTTTCTTTTTTTTGCTTAGCCGCAACAGCCATACCCAGAGCAGCAGAGATTGAGGTGCTCGAATGTCCTACTCCAAATGAGTCATATTCACTTTCGGAAGGTTTAGGGAAACCGCTAATACCATTGTACTTGCGATTCGTATGGAATTGATCTTTTCTACCGGTTAATATTTTATGCCCGTAGGCCTGGTGCCCAACATCCCAAATCAATAAATCATTAGGTGTATTGTAGGAAAAATGCAAGGCTACGGTCAGTTCTACCACACCAAGGCTGGCACCTAAGTGTCCCGGGTTATTGGCAACCTGTTCAATTATGAAATCGCGAAGCTCATCGCAAACATAAGGGAGTTCTTCTATATTTAAACGTCTTAAATCAGACGGATCATTTATCGTATTAAGTAAACTTTCTTTTGAGTCGCTCATCAACTGAAAAATTAATTGTCAAAGATACGATTTCTGTTTTACCGAAAATCAGAAAAATATCACCGTTTATTGGAGGTGATTTTGATGCTTCAAACGGAATAAAATTTAATTTGTTTTATATCCGAAGCATCGTTCGATTTCTTTTTTCGTATTTGACTATTTCTTCTACACCGATCCGTTTCAAAAGTTCAATAGCAGATGCATAATGACGTGCAATTTGACCAACTTTATGGGCATCGGATGAAATTGTTAAAGGAATATGATGATGGTAACAGCTTTCGATTATTTTGGGACTTGGGGTAAAATCAGCGCAGGGCCTGTCCATACCTCCTGTATTTAGCTCTACAACCAGATTGTTTTCTTTAATCACTTTAAGTGTATCTTCAATAAGCTGGGTTTGATCTGTTTCAGGATAGATGCGGAACTTTTTAATGATATCCAGATGTCCAACAGTGTCAAAAAGTCCAGACTTGGCCATTTGCTGTACAATCTCAAAATACATTTTGTAAACTTCATCATTTGGCCATTTGCCGTAGAGTGATTTGTCGGTATCAAAGTTCCAGTCATCAATAAAATGAACCGAACCAATGACATAGTCAAGGGGTAAGCTGTTTATTACATCTTTAATTTCATCTTCTTTACCCGGGAAATAATCCATCTCAATACCATACCGAATGGTAATCTGATCAGCAAAACGATCCTTTAGTTCCATGATCTGCATGGTCATTACGGGGAGGTCAATCATTGAAATGGCCCAATCAACGGGCCTTATGCAAACATGATCACTAAACCCAATTTCTTCAAGTCCAAGAGAGATAGCCTGCCTGATCATTTCTTCATACGTATTTTTTCCATCTGAAAGCAGGCTGTGCATGTGGTAATCTACCAATCCAATCATATGCTTTTTTTACTATGTTCTGAATCTTTACACCATTAAAAGTAGTTTAAACAAAAGAAAATTAAAAATAGTTTTAATCCGGAATATGCACCAGAAAATCCCTGCTTGCAGCAGGCAAGTATTACGATCTAAAACTGCTTCAAAACAAGGCACTACGTTCACTTTCAAAGCCTCACCATAGCGGTGCTATG
>JANQII010000026.1 GCA_028282195.1 Prolixibacteraceae bacterium | reverse complement strand
ATTTATACAAAAAAGAGTGAAATCCAAAGGAAAATACAGAAATGCACAATCTTTGCACCAAAAATTCCTTAAAATAGCCCGCTATTCTTTCGAAATTTTTAATCCAAATCTTGCACATTTCTGTATTTCTGAGCTGAATATTTTTAATCGAATTCAGGTTAAGTAAGAAATTGTTCATAATTATCAGGATTGATTATCGTATATTCATGATTTGGGTAAGTATTCGAGAAGCTTTTGGATAACTTCGGTTTCTTTTTAGTGCTCCATTTTAATTCATAAGTATAAAGCTTACCATCCTTTTCTTCTATATAATCAATTTCCTGCTGGTCTTGTGTTCTCCAGAAAAATGAATTTGCCCAGGTTTGCGTATAATGTAAGTATTTAATCCTCTCACTTATCAGGAAATTTTCCCATAATGCGTCAATATCAGTTCTCAATTCCGGAATATTGAAATTAGCCAAAAGGGCATTCCGAATACCGTTATCATAGAAATATATTTTCCGACCTCTTTTCAATTCTTTTCTATGATTACGACTAAATGCGGGAAGCCTGAAAATAATAAATGTTTGTTCTAAAAGCTGAATATATTTTTCAACCGTCTGATTATCCATTTCCAGAATAGTTGCAAGATTGTTATATGAAACCTCAGAACCAACCTGAAATGCCAATGCCTGTAATAATTTTATTAGTTTCCCGGGTTTTTTGATTCGTTCCCACATTAAAATATCCTTGTATAGATAACTATCCGACAATTGTTTCAATATTGTTTTCTCATTTCCGGGATTATTTACAACCTCAGGATAGTAACCATATATTAAACGATGCGGTAACATCCTGTTTTCTTCCAGGAAACCATGATGTTCAACCATTTCTGAAAATGACAAAGGGAATAGTTTATATTCCCACTTTCTTCCAGTCAATGGTTCGTTAACATGGTTGGCAAGTTCAAAAGCTGATGAGCCGGTTGCAATTAATTGAATATTTGAAATTTGATCTGTTATCAATTTTAATCTCACACCTACATCAGCAATCCGCTGTGCTTCATCAATAACAACTATCTGCTTCCCTGCAAAAATTGCCTTTAGTCTTGTAGACGAAGTATTTTCGAATAGTGCAATTGTATCAGTTTCATCTGCATTCAGCCAAACAACACTATCTTTTTTATTAGTCATTTTTTTTAAAAGGGTTGTTTTCCCTGTTTGTCTCGCCCCAAGTAAGATTATAGCTTTACCTTTATGTAGCTTTTTTTCAATTTCCTGCTCTAGAATTCTTGTTATCATTACACTAATCTTGAAATTAATCGCAAATATAACGTTTTTTTTGCGATTACAATCATGATTTGATACTATATCATTTAGGCAGGTTTAGACCAGTAAAACGGAGAAACTTTTCAATTTAAATAATTCATGTGAATCAAGGGTTGAAGCTTAATATTCAGGGAAATCCTTGATTTGACCTCTTCCGATTCGGTTGATAGGCTGATTGTGCAAGGTGTTATCAATTAACCCACCCCAATTGAGTCCAACAATGTTGGA
>JANQII010000119.1 GCA_028282195.1 Prolixibacteraceae bacterium | reverse complement strand
TACAACACTCAATAACCAATGTAGAACTATGAAAAACACATCAATTCGGAGTTAATTTGGAATATTGGGTATTCAAAATTGAATATTTTACATTTAAACGTTGATAAAATGGATTGTTATTACCAAATAAAAGATGTGTATAAAGGGTAGCTTTGAGAAGAGAGGCCTGCTGCAGCAGGCAGGGACGATCCCGGGTACTCGGGATCAGGGTGAGTTAGTTGAAAAAAAGTGTCACAATTCAAGACATTAGCAAATAGCACTACTTCATACGATTACAGCCACTTTCAGTTTCTAACTTTAAACAAGTTCATTTTTTTTATTAAAATATGGAGAAACAAGATATCAAAAGAACAGAGAGACAACAACACCTCGATCTTCATGGGAATGGACATAATGCCAAAAGTGGCTGTCCCAAAAGAATAAAATTCAAACCGCTAAGAGCGCATAAGATTACGCAAAGAATACTAAGATTCTGATATAGAAAGGCTTGTCTCTTTGTGTCTTTTGCGGTTCCTTAAAATACTTAGCGGTTAAGTTAACTTTGGGGACAGCCTCTTCTGGGTTGAAACCGCCAGTAATATTTCTAGAAGTAGCTTGAACCATCCCAGCAGTGAGTACAAAGTTTTTCCCTGGGCAAACCAATTGCTTCAACCAAATCATCAAGTTTTTGGAATTTCAGTGAAGTCAAACCAAGTTCTTTCCTGATTTCTTCAACCATGTTTTTATATTCTTCAGATGTTGCATCAGAATATTTGCTTAAATCAACGTCCTCAGTGCCCTCCAGTTTAATGATCGCTTTTCTTGTTGCTAATTCAGCGGTTGATCTTGACCTGGAGAAATTCAGAAACTCACAAGGATAAGTTAGTGGTGGACAAGCAATCCGCATGTGCACTTCTTCAATTCCTTCATCATGAAGATCTTTGGTATTATCTTTTAACTGGGTTCCGCGAACAATCGAATCATCCAAAAACACACCCCGTTTCCCTTTTATTAAAGCCTTGTTAGGGATCAGTTTCATTTTGGCAACCAGGTCGCGCATCTCCTGATTTTGAGGCATAAAACTTCTTGGCCATGTAGGTGTGTATTTCGCATAAGGACGCATCAACGGAATTTTGCGTTCGTTGCTGTATCCCATTGCATGACCAACACCTGAATCAGGAATGCCTGCTACAAAATCTGCCTCAACATCATCATTTTTGGCAAGTGCTGCACCACATTTATAACGACACACATCCACATTTATATCTTCATAAAATGAAGGCGGATAACCATAATATACCCACAAAAATGAGCAAACCTGCATCTTTTCATTGGGTTTCCGTAGCTGCTCAATACCATCAGCTGTAACACGAACAACTTCACCCGGTCCAATATAAACTTCATCAGAAATATCAAAATTGGCAAATGCACAAGTTTCAGAAGTTAAAGCATACCCGTTTTCATTTTTCCCAATGATAACAGGAGTGCGCCCCAGTTTATCGCGTGCAGCAATAATTTCTTTACCAGTAAGAATTAAGATGGAGCAAGAACCTTTTATTGATTCATAAACGTTCTCTATTCCTGAAACAAAATCTTTGCCCTCGGTAATCAAAGTAGCAACAAGTTCGGTTGGGTTAACGCTGCCCTGGCTTGTTTCTGAAAAATGCTTGTGCTTCTTCAGGAATTCTACCTCAAGCTCATCAGCATTTACAATTTTGCTGACTGTTACAATTGCAAATTTACCCAAATGGGAACTAACCACAATTGGTTGTGCTTCCGTATCGCTAATTACTCCAATCCCACTATTCCCACTGAATTTTGGGAGGTCATTTTCAAATTTATTTCTGAAGTAACCATCCTCCAGGCTATGAATAGCCCGCTGAAATCCTTTTTCTTCATTCCAGAAAGCCATTCCGGCCCGTTTGGTACCTAAGTGAGAATGATAATCGGTTCCATAAAAAACTTCAGGAACACAATCCGTTTTTGAAATTTTGCCGAAAAATCCACTCATTTTGTTTGATCGTTATTGTTAATTTCTGGTTAAGGGCTTGAAGATAGTTTATTGCTTCATTAATCCTTAACCAGAAAAAAGACTTTTTTGAACAATCACTCAAATTAGGATCATTCTAAACAATGTGAATGAACAACTTATAGCTCTTCATTATTACTCAAACCTGTTTCTCCCAACCGGATCAGGTACTTGCATAGTTTTTTATTTCGCTCATTCAGGTCATCTTCCCAAATTAGCAAATCAGGTAATGATACAGCAAAGAAGTCAATTTCAACTACATCATCCATATGTTCCTTCCCGAAATCAAGAAGTAAATTAAAACGCTTAAGCGCCTCTTCCTCCATGCCTAATTTTCGCAAGGCAAGTCCCTGGAAGAAAATTGTATCAGGTTGCTGATCATTGTAAAACATAGCTGCCGAAACCTCATCCAATCCTGTTGAAGCCGTTTCAAAACAAGCTTTCGCTTTATCGGAATACCCGCCACCTTCATAAGCAGCCCCCAGCCAGTAAAGCAATTCATTTTCCTGTGCTCCATACAACTTCCCTTCACCCAGATTTTCAGGATAGCTTTGTGCCTTAACCAGCAACTCAATGGCTTTTTCAAATTCAGCTTTTTTGATTTCAGCTTTTGCCATTGAAATCAAACTGAAAACATACTGCCCGGTTACTTTCCCTTCACCACCTTCCCATGGATGAAACTTTCTGGACATAATTAATTCGTAAGCTTTTTCATAATTGCCCAGGTCATTGAACAGTGTTGCTTGTTCAAGGTAAAGATCATCACGATCTTCAATTAAATCGGAATATTTCACAAGGAAATCCAGACGTTTTTGAGGCTCATGCTTAAGTCGCTTGCAGAGCTGATCAAGCTCCATCAGTACCCTGGCGTCAGTTTGATCTAACTCAAAAGCTTTTTCAAGGATTGCCAATGCTTTTTCTGCATCATTTTGTTTGTTAAAATAAGCCAATGCCAGGTTTCGGTGGGTGGTTGGAAAAGTGCTATCTATTTCAATTGATTTTTCCCAACAACATATTGCTTCATCGTAGTTTTTATAAGCATACCAGAAATTCCCCAGGTAATACCATGCTTTATAGTCAGTCATATTTTCCTCTGCTGCCCATTCAAGGGCCACAACTGCCTCAGGTTGATTTGGAAAACAATAATCCGGGCAAACGGCTGTTGCTTCGATCAAAGTCTCCGATGCATCGTCTCCTTTTTTATGCTCAAACCAGGCTTTATAATAAAACGCCAACGGATAAATGTCTTTCCCATTTTGAACTTCTACACCCTTATCCAACAACTCAATTGCTTCTTCATACAAGCCGGCATAACCGTAATCCAAGGCAATCTCTATATAGTTGTGAATGTTCCCACGGATAAGTTCACTCATCTTTGCAAGAGAATCAGTATCTCCATTCAACTTATATTTTTCAAAATAAAGGTTGAAATTAAATCCATCTAGTTTCAAAGATTCATCGCAAAGGCAAACAGCTTCTTCTTTTCTACCCAAATTACGTAAGATACTTACCTTTAACTGACGAGCTTTATGGTTATGCCAGTTTTTAATCAATGAACGGTCAATATGCTCAAGTGCTTCTTCCCATTTTCCTTTTGAAGCTTCCAGCCTAGCCAGTTGAAAATAGCCATTTTCCATCCATTCAGCATTCCACACAGCTTTATAAAATGCATCATAAGCTTCATCTTTTTTACCCTGATACATCAAAGCCAAGCCAAGATTATAATATGGCTCACCATTATTGGGATTCGGGTTATGATTGGTAATTCTTTTTACAGCTGTACGAAGATAGTTTTCAGCTTTTACAAACTGTCCCCGGCCCAGGTACCAAGAACCAAGTGCATTATTACAACGACTATCCCCTGCATCTCTTCTTAATGCTTCTTCATAATACGGGCGTGGATCATAAGTTGCATGGCGATATTGCTCCAGGTGTACACCTGCCAAATATAAAAGCTCATTACTTTCAATATCCTCAGGTTTATTTACGGTTTTTGCTGCATCCGGAATTTCTTTTTCTGTTTTCGTTTCAGGCTTCCAGTCAATCAACAAAGTCCCATCCGCAGCTCTTAATTCAATTTTAAAAAGAGATTCATCAAGTTTAGCAGGCAGATCAACCATTTTCTCAAAAGATGTTTCCGGGCTGAAATCAAAAGTTTCTTCCAACAAGGCCTGATCTTTATAAAAAAGCAATATTTTACCAGCAGGGTATTTGGCAGTTGTGTAAGCCTTTACGACAGCTTTTCCTTCTTCAATCTCAAGATTGATCATCGCATCTTTATTTGCATTTTTCACCACACCTAAATCACGATATGGCATAAAATACTGGCTGAATGTTTTCTCCTCCCCTGGCATCAACCATGAAAAGTCAGGCTGATTATCGGTATACACCCCGCACATCAACTCAATGTATGGTCCATCTTCATCAGTCAGGTTTCTGTCCCAAGCCTGGCCAAAGTCGCTATTCCCCCAGGTCCACTGCTTCTTACCCGGAGATACATGATGATTCGCGACATGCAACAAACCTCCTTTACTGTCATTCTCATAGCCGCCGACAAAATCATAATCTGACGCTATGGCCATGTAAGAAGTTGGCACAGGAATATTTTTGTATCGCGAAATATCAGTTCCCGGTGAATAATCCACCTTGTAATAAGTCCCTTTTGCGATTGGGAAAGATGATACATCACGCTTTCCGTGATCAAACACAGCATGCACATCTGGTGGGAAAACAGATTGATAGTGACCGTTCACTTTTACTGCCGGATTTGCCCACCACAGGAATGTTTGCGGATGATTGGTACGGTTGTACAACTTCACTTTGATTTCCAGATATGCCTTGTCAGGATGCAAGGTAAATCCGACCATTCCGCGCGTACGGAACATACGCTCCAATTCACTGCACCACACCGTTACACTTCCATCTGCATTTTCTTCAATCTGATGATCAACCGGCTCGTAAGTTGAAGGACGGTGATGCTGTGGCCAGTTAAACTCGATTCCTCCGGAAATCCAGGGTCCGGTTAAACCAACCAATGCAGGCTTAATCACCTGATTATAATACACAAAGTGCCTTTGTTTGGTTTTATCATAGGCCATTTGAACACGACCGCCCAATTCTGGCAAAATCATAATTTTCAAATACTGATTTTCCAGGAATATCGCATTCCAAACCTTATCTTCTTTTTCATCTAAAATCTTCTCAATTACAGGATGTGGGTATACGACACCACTACTCCCCTGATAAACCCGCTTTTCCAAAAACATCGGGTTTTTTTCCGGCTTACCAATTCCATAAGTTGGAATCGTAACTTCTTCATACCAGGCTTTAACTTTCATATCTATCTTATTTTATTAATTTTTATTGAAGTCTATTTTGTGATCTCTTTTTCAATCTGTTCAAGACTTTTTCCCTTAGTTTCAGGCAACTTTTTCAGTATAAATAAAAAGCCTGACAAACAGATAAAAGCATAAAGCCAGAAAGTTCCGCTAGCGTTCAATAATTTATTCAGAATTGGAAAAGTATAGGTTAATGCAAAACAGGCGATCCACAGCGAAGTTGTCGCCACTGCCATAGCTGCACCCCGAACTTTATTTGGGAAAATCTCGGATAAAACCACCCAGGTAATTGGAGCGAGTGACATAGCATAAACTGCAATCGCCACCACAACCATCGACAATACAACAAACCCCTTCAGCCCAAAGAAATAGGAAGAGCCAAGCAATACATAAATAATGGCTAAACCAAGCGACCCAAACAGCATTAACTTACGACGCCCCAAACGATCAACAGTTTGCATTGCAACCAAAGTGAAAGCCAAATTAACTACACCTGTAATTACAATATTGAATAGCATATCAGTTATTGAATAACCAGCTGCCGTAAAAATTTCCTCAGCATAATTGAAGATGATATTTATTCCACACCACTGTTGAAAAACGGCCAGCACAATACCAATTATCATAATTGGACGTACTTTCTTTGAAAACAATTCTCCCCAGTTTACCTTGGCTTTAGCTTCTTTTAAAGTACCTGTTATACTTTTTTCTTCGGAAGAAGCATATGCATTACCTCCAATTTTTTCTAGAATTTGAAAAGCTTTTGATGGGTTACCCGACTTGACTAAATATCGTGGGCTTTCAGGAATAAAAAAAGCCAAAAGGAAAAAGGAAAATGCCGGAACAGTTTCTGCCCAAAACATCCATCGCCAGCCTATTTGACCGTTCCAGGAATTCAGAATAAAGTTATCCGAAGCGTTTTCCGGAACTTCTTCGGCAATTAAAAAGTTTATAACCTGAGCTGCCAGAATACCAATTACAATGGTTAGTTGATTAATTGCAACCAAGCGTCCCCGCATATTTGCAGGGGCAATTTCTGCGATATACATAGGCGATATTGCAGATGCCAGACCTATCCCAAGACCTCCAAGCAAGCGGTAGAAAATAAAAGGAGAATATGCATCAACTATTCCTGTCCCAATTGCCGAAATTGTAAATAAGGCAGCAGCACCAATCAATGGATATTTACGTCCATAGCGATCAGTCAAAAACCCTGAGATCAAAGCTCCAAACAAGCAACCAATCAATGCACTGCTCATGGCAAACCCTTGTTGATGAGGGGATGTTGTAATTTCAAAAAAGCGTTCATAAAAAGGTTTAGCCCCTCCAATTACAACCCAGTCATAACCGAAAAGCAAACCTCCCATAGCAGACACAAGCGTTATGCGGAGTATAAACAGTTTGTTCAATTTGATTTGATCCATTCGTTAAGTTTTAGTTACAACAAAACTAAAATGAAACGAATTTCTTTAAAATGAATAATAATATTAAAATATATACTATCTTATCATTCTGAAAGATTTAACTGTTATTCGCTATTTTATCTAAAACATGAAAAAACAAGAAGGATTTCCCGGGCAGTTCAGCTATGTAATTCCTGATAGGATATTGAAATTAGTAAAGAAAAATCCACTTATCTCAGACCTATATATAACAGATATTGGATACTACCCTGAAGCAAAGCATCATTTCAGAAGTAGACCGGAGGGAGTTAATCAAATGATTCTAATATATAATATTTCAGGAAATGGACTAGTCACCTTAAGTGACGAAACACTTACGCTTCCCTCAAACCATTTTATTATTATTCCCAAAAGTCTCCCTCATTCATATTCCGCCGAAGAACAAGATCCATGGTCGATATACTGGATTCATTTTGCGGGTGTTAAAGCAAATCTTTTTGCACGATCTACTCATTTACCTTTTCATATTGAAAAAGGAATAACATCAAGAATCAATGAAAGGCTGGAGTTATTTAATGAGATTTTCAGAAATTTGGAACGTGGGTTTAGTATTGAAAACCTGGAGTACGCAAACCTTTGCCTACATCACTTACTGGCTTCGTTTTCCCATCTTGGACAATTCAGGTTGATTAAAGAAACGCTGGAAAAAGACCCGGTGGAATTAAGTATTAATTACATGCTGGAAAACCTAAACCGAAAGTTAAAGCTAAATGACATTGCAAAGGCAGTTGGTTTATCAGCTTCTCACTTCTCAAGGGTATTCACCAACAAAACAGGCCATTCACCAATCGATTATTTTATTCAGCTTAAAATACAACAGGCTTGCCGAATGCTAGACAATACGAATTTGAGCATTGCCCAAGTTGCTACAGAAATGGGGTTTGAAGACCAATTCTATTTTTCACGACAATTTAAAAAAGTGATGAATATGTCGCCGAGGGAGTATAGGAAACGGTTATGAAGTATTTAGAATAGATTCCGTAAAGTGTGCCTGTTTCAGAAGGTTTTCAATTTAACCTGCCCCGGATTCCCTGGATACTTTTTCCCGAATTGATTCCGCAACAAAATTGTTCAATGACATTTTTTCCTCCATTGCCAGTAATGCCGCTTTTTGGTGTAGTTTTGTCGGAATCCGCACATTGAAACTGCCTTTGAAAGGCTTTTCCGGGGCAGTGCCGCTTTCTTTACACAGCTCCAGGTATTCATCTATTGCTTCTACAAAATCAAGTTCAAGATCCTTACCAGTCTTTCCTTCATAAGATATCAAGCCTTTTATGCCTAAAACTTTCCCGAACAACAAATCATCTTCTTTACTGTACTCTATGCTTCCTGTGTAAGCTTTGTAATTTAAATGTTTCATAATTCCAATACCTCCTTTACCTGTTTTAGTTGATAGCGTTTCATTATCCCAGTCGGGTGCGGTTTATGCATCATCAACAGAATCCCGCCTTCGTTCATGAACTTGCCCCTTGAGCCTGATGTTTTTCCCTTTTTTACTTCTTTGAATCCGAAGTAACCAACCAGTTTCACCATTTCATTATAATGGAAATCAGACGGCATGGACAAAAAACGGGCTATCAATTTTTCGTTTCCTGACATGCATAAAAGTAACTGCATTTAGTTGCAAAAACAATGCTAATTTAAATTTTAGTCAAAAAGTGCAATTCTTCCTGCTTTTTAGCATTAATTTGCAGATTATAAAGGGGTAAAAGCAATTCGAAATTCGGTTTTGCTATCATCACGGGTTTTCAGGGAGAACCTGCAATTATGATTTAGCAGAATTTCCCTGATCAAAGTAAGGCCAATACCCTGTCCTTCTTTTTTGGTCGTAAAAAATGGGGTAAATAATTTCTCATGTTCTTCTTCTGCTATAGGAATACCATTATTTTGAATGCTCAATTCCAATGGCGATTCTTTTATATAAATATCAATACTACCTTCAGAACCTATTGCCTGAATAGCATTTTTAATGATATTCACCAAAACAAGTTCCAGCTGCTGTATATCAAATTGAATCCATACTTTACGGTCTTTCTCAAAATGTGTTTTTACTGAAATCTTTTTGCTTTCGAGTTCAGCATAAAAACAGACTAATTGTTGATTGACTACATCAACTAAATTACAGTTATTAAGTTCAGGTTGTGGAATACGAACCACTTCTGCAAACCGTTGTGTAAAATAATTGAGATTGTTTATTCTTTGCTTAGCGACCTCCAACGCATTGATAAAATCGTTGGCCTTATTCTCTTTCGTGTTTTCTAAATACGCTGTAGTTGAACAGATAATAGAGTTAACTGCTCCCATGCTGTTATTTATTTCATGGGAAATCATTCTGATTACTTTCTCATAAGCTTTCTTTTCTGCCCGAAGCAAATCTTTTGTTAGTTCCTCGATAATAAAAAAAGTACGTTTTATGCCACGGTCAAGAAAAACAGATTTGTAGCACTTATATTGGTTCAATCCATCTACCTGGACAACATTTGTATCGTTTTCATTTAAATTTGCAAGCTCAGTACTCCACGGCACATTAAGCTCAGCTAATGTAATTTTATCATTATCTGAGGCTAAGTTTAATATTCCCCGGGCTACCGGATTTGCTTTTTCTATGTTGTTTTGTTTATCCAGGATCACAATCCCGGTAGGAGAAGCTTCAATCAATTTTTCAAGAAAAAAATGGGTTTCAGTAGCACTCGTTCTTTCAAGACGAAGTTGATCAATCATTTTATTGTATACCTCAATCAAACGGTCTGGTTCAGGCTGTCCAACAGGCAGGAACTTTATACTAAAATCTTTGTCTGCAATAGATTCAATCCCTGAATCCAGAATCTTATACGGTCGTAATATTGACTTATAAAAGATAAATGACAATACAATTGTTGCCACGATGATACTCTCCCCGACAATAAATAAATACTTGTTATACTGATATAATATACCGGTGAGTGTAGCAAATATCAACACGGTTAGCACAACAAACAAGATATATTTTGCTTTTAGGTTCATTCAGCCTGATCAAT
>JANQII010000073.1 GCA_028282195.1 Prolixibacteraceae bacterium | reverse complement strand
TAAGTAGCCAGGAACTTTCTGATTCGATATTTCCTGTCTGCCATCCCTACGGGAGGAAATCCGACAGGCAGGCTTATTCAATATTTTACATTTTCTTGTTGAAGATCAAAGCACAGCCATTTAAACATGACCACCATCGAAACAGGGGGGTTTTTAGATTATAATAAAATTATCTCTTTTCTTCTACCAACTTACTTTCATATGTATCTGATTCCTCAACAATTAAAACGATTATAATTCTTCTCACTTTATACTGTCCCTTCTTTGAGTTATAAGTAAGGGGCTATATAAATTTAATTTTTAAGTCAATCTAATTGAGATTGGTTCTTAATTGCTGCAAAAAAAGAACTCATTATATGAACATTAGCTATATCTAAATTGTACTGATAATATTATTAACATATATAAAACATGCTTTATATGAATCCAGTATAATTTAAAGAACTGACCTATGGTTCCCTATCATTATAAATCACTGACTATAACCGTGAACCGGCAACTGATAACTGACAAATTTACTTTAATCAATTTCGATTATTTTACTATATTACAAAGAAAAGTTTTTACCAAAATGACATCTTTAAAAACCTTGACGAACGGCTCACCTTTAAATTTAACTGCAAATAATTATTTAACTTCGCTACTTAACAAAGATCGTCAACGCGCTGAAGAAATAATCACTAAAGCCATTGAGGATGGTGTACCTATCAAAGATGTTTATTTAAAAATATTCCAACCTGTACAATGGGAAATTGGGAGGTTGTGGCAAACCAATAAAATTACGGTAGCCATGGAGCATTATTGCACTGCTGCCACTCAGTTTATCATGTCCAGACTTTACAATTACATTTTTGCAACTGAAAAAAACGGAAAAAGTTTAGTTGCAACCAGCATTTCAGGAGAACTTCATGAGCTGGGGATACGCATGGTTTCTGACTTTTTTGAGATGGAGGGCTGGAATACTTTTTACCTGGGAGCAAATACCCCAAATAAAAGTATAGTTGACATGATTAAGGATGTTAATGCGGATGTATTGGCAATTTCGGCAACCATTTACTTTAACATTCCACAAGTCACAGAATTGATCAATTACATCAAATCTGAAACTGATCCTGAAAAATTAAAAATACTTGTTGGAGGTAAAGCTTTCAACTCGTACCATGAACTTTGGAAACAAGTTAATGCCGATGGTTATGCCTCTGATGCTGAAGGTGCTGTTAATGAAGCTTATCGATTAATAAATTAAACTATAAAAAAATGGTCAACGGAATTGTACTGGTGTGTAACAAAGATTTTGAAGTTGGTGACATTGTTTATAACAGTTTCAGAAATACATCGTGGCATGAAAAAAACTTACATATTAGAGACCTTTGCAACTCCGAAGAAACCGACAAGGTAAATGAATTTATCAAAGAGCTAAAAACAGAAGGTGCTACTTTTAGCTGGGAGATCAACGTAGCATTCAACAACAGTTTGAAATTATTGAAGTTTTCGGGAAGCAGGTTCAATAAAAATTACTTCATATTTGCTTTAGAGACTGCTGAAGACGTCCCTATTCTGTATGAAGAATTAATGCGTATAAACAACGAACAGGCTAACTATATCCGAAAAATACTAAAAGAACGTTTTCTAAAAGCCAAGGCACCAAAAGAAGATAAGAGCACTTACGAAGATTTGAGCAGATTAAACAATGAATTAGCGAACTTACAGCGGGAACTCGCAAAAAAGAATGCAGAACTGACCCGGCTTAATGAAATAAAAAACCATTTTTTGGGAATGGCAGCCCATGATCTCAGAAACCCACTGGGAAATATTTACAATTTTGCAGACCTACTTGAAAGTAAATCAGAAAATTTTACCGAAAAGCAGCTTCGATTTATCCAGCATATTAAAGCCCAAAGCTTGTATATGGCAAATTTGGTTAACGACCTCCTGGATTTTTCAGCAATTGAAACAGGTAAAATCTACCTGAACCTGCAACCTGCTAACCTGAATGATTTGATCAACAAAACGCTGGAACTTAGTAATAGTCTTGCCGGTAAAAAAAATATTCAGATTGACTTTTCACCCAGTACAATTCCCATTGAACTAACGATCGATACCGATAAAATTGAGCAGGTTATAAATAATTTACTGACCAATGCCATTAAATATTCACATCCTGATACACAAATAAAAATACAAATTAAAGATTCTGATGAGGTTGTTACTATTCATGTAACGGATCAGGGACTTGGAATTGATGAAGACGAGGTTTCGGTACTTTTTAAACCATTTCAAAGAACCAGCAATCAGGCTACTTCCGGTGAACGGAGCACTGGCCTGGGACTATTTATTTGCAAAAGAATTATTGAAGCACACCAGGGAAAAATTCATGTTAAAAGTCAAAAAGGCATGGGTTCAGAATTCTATTTCAGTTTACCAAAAATAAATGTTAGCTATGAATAAAAACTATCTTTTAAGAACTGCAAAAGAACTAAAAAGTGCAAGTATTCAGGCTGCTGATGAATACCTCAATAAAAAAGATGAATTGACACATAAAATTAATGAGGTCATGCTCAACAGGCCGGATATAAAAAAACTGGTGGGCAAAGATAATCTGGATATGATGAAAGATAATCATGCAAACCATGTGCGGTTTATCGGTTCTGTTTTAAAAAAATATAATGCTGAAGTAATGACCAATACCGTTTTGTGGGTATTTAACACTTATCTGAGCCATGGTTTTACAAGTAATTACTGGGCAGCTCAATTAAATAGCTGGATAGAAATCTTAAAAGAAGTATTAACTCCACAAACATACGAAGAAGTTTTTCCTTTATATGAATGGATGCAGGTTAACATCCCCGTCTTTGTTAAGGTTTCAGAAGAGATAGATGATGTTCCGGACAGTCTGCACTGATAATTTGAAGCTAAAATTTCAAATTGAAAAATAAGCAAAAAAACAGGAGGCCATCGTACAGTTCTTCTGTAATCTATATCCACCCACGAAGTTTATAATAACCCATAGCAACCATCTCGCGGGCAATCAAAACTTCGTATTTTAAGTGATTCCAAAATTGATAACGAATTACAATACTACCCCCAACATCAGGTGCCAGTAAGCGATTCCCCCCCAGTTCATCGTCTTTAAAAAGCAAATCGGCTTCTAAAGCATCTTCAAAAGCGGGCAAGGCACTAATACTTAAAAAACCAGCCTTTTTAAATGTTAACACCGATCGCCGCATATGTTCGGGAGATGTTACCAGCAGTACCGGGGTATCAGAAAAACTTTCCTGTTGAAAGAACCGAAGGTTTAAAGCTTGCGATCTTGTATTTGTACCTTCATTCTCAAAAAGGATACGATCTTTTGAAACACCTCCCTTTACCAACTCTTCACGAACCAGAACTGGTGTGCTGTTTTCATCATCCAAATCACCTGGAATGCTTACCAC
Source organism: Prolixibacteraceae bacterium (assembly GCA_028282195.1). Taxonomy (GTDB): domain Bacteria; phylum Bacteroidota; class Bacteroidia; order Bacteroidales; family Prolixibacteraceae; genus Sunxiuqinia. The sequence goes on along the minus strand of JANQII010000073.1, from coordinate 4,503 downwards.
AATTTTGGCTTTTGGGAATTTTGCGGCTGCCATCTCAGCAAAATATATCCGCATTAGCGATGACTCACTGGGCATTCCTCCCCCACCCAGTAAAACGATATACCTGGGTGCTGTATCAATCTTCGACAAACTCGTCCCCAGCCAATGATAAACATTAAAAGGGAGGTGTGTGAAACCAAAAAGAAGCAATAAACCAAAAAGTAGCCCTAAAGTAAATACAAAAGTCCGCAAGAACTCTAGTAATTTTTTAACGAATCGCTGCATTTTATTTTTTTCTGAAAATTAAACAATCAATATAAAACTGAAACAAACAAGCGTTAAACTTTTCTGAAACCAACCTTCATATTTCTTTTATCTTTGTGTAACGATAATTAAAACAAAAAAGTTTTGGAATTAAATATAAGAGAAGAACTTATTCAACTATTCGAGTCCTGTTTTAATGAAGAAATGACCGGTTTTGAGCTACTCCCTGCTTCCGGATCGTACAGAGAGTATTGCCGGATAAAAAGCAAAAATCATCAGGCTATTGGTGCATTCAATCAGGACATAAAAGAAAATAAAGCCTTTCTTGAATTCTCAGGGTCTTTTAAAAGAAGCGAAATTCCTGTACCGGAAATATACACTGTAAATAAAGCTAAAACCTGTTATCTGCAGGAAGATCTTGGCAACACTACCCTTTTCGATTATCTAAGTAAAACAAGACAATTAGAAGAATTTTCACACAATATTGTTGATGAGTATAAAAAAGTACTTCAGCAGCTCCCCCGTATTCAGATTCTTGCCAGTAAAAATATTGAATACAAATATTGCTACCCTCGTGTTGCTTTTGATAAGCAATCGATGATGTGGGATTTAAATTACTTCAAATACTACTTTTTAAAGTTGGCTAAAGTTCCTTTTGATGAACAAGCGCTGGAAGATGATTTTCAAAAATTCAGTGATTTTTTGCTTGATGCAGAAAATGACTTTTTCATGTTCCGTGATTTTCAGTCGAGAAACATTATGCTAAAAGATAAAGGCGTATTTTTTATCGATTATCAAGGTGGACGAAAGGGAGCTTTGCAATACGATTTAGCCTCATTGCTTTATGATGCTAAAGCGGATATTCCGCAGGCAATCAGAAATGAGCTGTTGGAATTCTATCTGAATGAACTTGAAAATTACCTTCCAACAAACAGGGAAGAATTTAAAGCATACTTTACCGGATATGTTTTAATCCGTATCATGCAAGCGATGGGAGCATATGGTTTCCGGGGCTTTTACGAGAAAAAAGAACATTTTTTGAAAAGTATTCCGTTTGCACTGCAAAATCTGACGTGGCTATTGAAAAACAACAATATCCCAATTCAGCTTCCTGAACTCTTCAGCGTACTCGAGAAAGTTAGCCAGTCCAAATTCCTTAAATCAATCGGAGCTAAAAAAGGTTCATTAACAGTAAGCATTACCAGCTTTTCTTATAAAAAAGGGATACCTGAAGATACATCGGGAAATGGTGGTGGCTATGTATTCGATTGCCGTGCAATTCATAACCCCGGGAGGTACGAAGAGTACAAGCATCTTACCGGACGTGATCAGGCAGTTATTGATTTTCTTGAAAATAAATCGGACATTCAATCTTTTTTAGATCCGGTCATTAAACTGGTTTGCCAGTCTGTTGAACGTTATCTTTCGAGAGGATTTTCACATTTAAGTGTAAACCTCGGATGTACAGGCGGGCAACACCGATCTGTTTATTCTGCTGAGAAAGTTGCCGATTTTTTAAAAAACAATTACCCCGTTGATGTTGTTCTTCTGCACAGAGAACAAGATTTCAACTAAGATGGGAAAATCAGCCTGTAAGAAAAAAGAATACAGAACACCGGAAAGCCCTAAATACTATTGTAAAAAGTGTGGTGTATTAGCTAAAAAGGAAGATAAGGTCTGTAAACCCAAGAAGATTAAATAATTCTATTTTTTTGATTATGGGTAAACGCATTTTTTTTCTGTTTTTCTTTTCACTTGCCGTTATTCACCTGCATGCAGAAAATGATAATAACACAGTTGCAGATAGCATCGCGATTGAAGAGATTACTGTCAATGCCTTTCAGTATCAAAAACGCTTATTGGAAACTCCCGGTGCAATTTCAATTATACCAGCAGATAAAATATCACAGGCATCGAACAAACCCATAAACCTTCTGATAAATCAGCAAGCTGGAATTTATATGCAAAGCGGTACTTTAAACACAAACCGCTTAACAATCCGTGGAATTGGAAGCAGAACACCCTACTCGACCAATAAAATAAGAGCTTATTTTGAGGGCATCCCTCTCACAAACGGTGTGGGTGAAACCAGTATTGAAGACCTGAATCTTTCTATGGTCTCTAAAATTGAGATTATTAAAGGACCTTCATCGGGTTATTACGGTAGCGGGCTCGGAGGAACTTTATTATTTGAAGCGGAAGAATTAACAAATGAAACCATTAAAGTATCTGCAGGAATTTCTTCTTTCGAAACTTACACTCAGGCAGCGTCAGTATCCCTAAACAACAAACAATATCATCATAGCCTGCATGTTAACAAACTTTCATCAGAAGGATACCGGGAAAACAATAAAACCAACCGTACCAATATCACCTACATTGGTAAGCTTCCAACTGATAATCATGAGTTCAATCTAATCATAAACCATACTGGGTTAAAAGCTTTTATCCCCAGCTCCATTGATCTGGAAACTTTCAAAAATACTCCATCGAAAGCAGCGGGCAATTGGGCAGAAACGGAAGGTTTTGAAGATTATGAAAAAATACTGGCAGGCTTTTCTGTAAAATCAAGTTGGAGAAAAAACCGGCAAAGTAACATCAGTATTTTTGGCAACCAATACAAAAATTACGAGTTACGGCCTTTCAATATTTTACATGAAGAAAGCTATTATTACGGGAACAGGATTATTTTTGAAAAGAAAGTCAAAAAAGAAAACAGTACCTGGTCCTGGAATTTGGGCAACGAGAGTTTTTTTGAGAATTATAAATGGGCAACTTTTGAGAATGTAGGCCAATTACAAGGTGAGTTTTTATCAGAAAATAAAGAAAACCGAAACTACATTAACTTCTTTGCATCCAGCAATATTGATTTTAATGAAAAACTTCTCCTATCCTTTGGGGCAAACCTAAACTCAACACAATACAAATACACTGATCTTTTAAATGACGATAATGACACAAACGGAAAGCACAAATTCGAAACCATTTTTTCCCCACGCCTGGCATTAAGTTATTCGCTGGCTAAAAATCAACGTGTATATGCTAATGTTAGCCATGGTTTTTCACCCCCTACCCTTGAAGAAACTTTGTTACCCGGAGGCCGTCGTAATCCTGACATTAAACCCGAAACCGGTTGGAACTTTGAATTGGGGAGCAGGGGAACTCCTTTTAGTGGTTTTTATTACGATATCTCTGCTTACTATATGAGCATTAAAAATCTCCTGGTTTCAAGAAGAGTAAGTGAAGATGAATATATGGGAATTAATGCTGGTAAATCCGTTCATCCGGGAATTGAATATTTACTTCGGATAGATGTTTGGAAGAACACGAATTCTTTTCTTAAATTTTCAAACAGTGGAACTTATTCCCCGGCTTATTTTGCAGATTTTATTGATAATGGGAATAACTACACGGATAATGAATTAACCGGCACTCCCCGGTTCTCAAATAATAGCTCATTGGGTTACTCTTTCAGAGATAAATTTCATTTTACTCTTCAGCACGAATACACCGGTAAAATGCCGCTCAGGGATGATAACTCAATTTATTCAGAAGATTATTCTTTGTTTAATATCCATTCATCTTACAAAAAGAACCTGGGAAAAATAAAACTGGAACTTATTGCAGGTCTTTATAATCTATTTGATGAAAGATATGCTTCCATGGTCCTTATAAATGCAAATAGTTTTGGGGGAAAGGCTCCAAGATATTATTACCCGGGATTGCCCAGAAACTACAACCTCAGGTTACGAATTAATTATTCTATTTAAATTGAAAAAATTAAATTGAGTCCAATAACATCAGAGCGAGACCAGGCTTCGTCATATTTCATTTGCTGCCAGACATAAAACAAATCCATTTCAAACCAATCACTCTCCCAAACATTTAATCCTCCATATAATCTGCCAATATGTAAACCTTCGCTATTTAATTTAACAAATAACTCTTCTCCTACATATAAGTTGGGGAAGCCTCCAAGTATCGGAGGGAAATGAAAGAAGATGTTGTGCGCATATCTTGAATGTTCATCCAGCTGATCAAAAAATCGATATTCATACCGATTCGTGGATAGAATTTCAAATTCAGAATTAAGTAAAGTGATACTAGTGTCAAGTCAAGCATGCCCTATCACCCTCCCGGGTACCCGGGATTCTTTTTGCTCCCGGCTGCTTTAAAAAATCCTTTATCCGGCAGCTGCCGGACTATGCGCGGATTTTTATGCATTGCCGGAAACAAAAATATCTTCGACTTAACCGACAT
>JANQII010000071.1 GCA_028282195.1 Prolixibacteraceae bacterium | reverse complement strand
AAAGTCAAAATAAGAAATAAGGAACAAAAAATGGATAAAAACGGGGAAGGAACTTTCTGATTGGATATTCCCTGTCTGCCGACAGGCAGGCTTATTCGATAGTTTACATTTCATGGGTTGAAAATAAAGGCACAGCCCTTTAAACATGACCACCATCAAAGAAGGTGGTTTTATAGATTATAATAAAACTATTCCCGCCAATATTCTTCTTTATTCATTGCATCAGCACAACGAATTTCTCCACGGTATTTTTTCAATCCATCTGATACTAAAGACTGAATCATCCAGGCATCTTTAACCTCTTCAGGAATTGAATATGGAGCAGGGAATCCTAAGTTTTTTGCATCATTAATAAAGCCATACCTTGGATAATAATCAATATGACCTAGAACAAAAACAAGTTCCGTACCTCTTTCCTTCAAAATTTCAAGACCGGCTTCAATTAATTTTCCACCAACTCCCTGTTTTTGATAGTTGGGTTTTACGGCTAATGGAGCAAGAATATGAATCATTGGTTGGTTCTCCATCTCATCAATATAAGCTCTGGTAAATAAGATGTGCCCGATGGCCTCACCCTCATGAAATGCCAGTAAGGAAAGGACAGGTTCAGCACTGGGATCACTTAACAAGTCAGCTGTTAGCTTTGCCTCATCAGGGCCACCAAAAGCTTTCGTTTCTACCTCCATAATGTCTTTAAAGTCGTTATCGTTTGTTTCTTTAATTTGAATATTTGTTAATGTCATTGTTGCAAATGTTATGGGTACCCTACATGCGTAATCAGCAAGGTACATGTGATTTTTAAATATACGTGATTAATTAAGCACCATTAATGAAACAGTTATTGCTCCATAATACTTTAGAGAAAAATTTTGACAGATACAGCCCTCCCCTCTTATCAGGGAATTCAGCTACCTGCCGTTATACCGACTCCGAAAGACGGATAGAAGTATGTACAACTTGTTTTGTCATAAGCTGCAAAAATAAATATTATACTGGTTTTTGGCAATGGGGTTTGGAAAGTTTTTAATGAAGTTGTTTTACAAACAAAAAAACCTTTTCATTGCGGCGAATGAATGGCCTGGTGTTTTAAATTAACCTATTGATTTCGCCTGATAGCCAACACACATTCCAACCCAGTGTTCCATTTATCTTCGCACCGGGCTACTAAGTCCCCCAGAATTTGAAAATTCAACATCAAAAAGAATAACATAAAATGTTAGTTATGCATCCTTAATCCCTCCGCACCCCTATCCCTTAAAGGGGCAATCCCGTGCGCTGGGAGTCCCTTTATGGAATAAAAGGGTGCGTGATGGATTTTTGTTAAATAGTAGGTTTGACCCTTGCTAAAAACAGGCAAGCCGATAGGGTATCCCGGAGTTATTACCCCAAATCCTTCAATTGACTCTTTAAAAACTGTTTTGATTTTATTTTTTAGAAATGGAACTGAAGTTTGAGAACTCAGATAATGTTTACGATAAAATTGCAGCTCTCAACTTTAGCCAGCCGGACAATGAATTAGTAAGTTAACCTACTATATAACTAATTCTTGCTTAAAGTAAGCCCAGCAACTATACCGTTTTGTTTAATCAAGTTGTAGCAAACGTACTCCCCACATATCAGGATTATTATAGTCTGATGCCGGGTATTTCTGTACCAACCACAATCCTGCTTCATCAGCAGCAGGATACATATTAATTGTTTTTGCCCACCAGGTGTTTCCGGGAGGATAGTCATATGGCCTGATTGAAGTAAATTCATATTCTTCTTTTTTAACAAAGGTTGAGTGATGATACTGCGTAATAACAGTTTCCGGGTCATAATATCCTTTTTGAGTAGCGACGAAAAATAGTTGTTTAGACCCCTGATGGGCTATACAATTTATTACATGATTGTCTGAAATCTCAAATTCGCCCAAAACCGGAGGACGTTCATTATAAGACCACGATTTATTTGGAGTATACTCCGGAACCCCATAGACAACTTCAGAGCCGGTAAAAATCTTCTCTCCGTCATCCGAAAGCCAAAATCCATTTGCAGACATTGGGTATTCGTTTATAGAATCAGTAACTCCTAAATTAGTATAAAAACTAAAAATCAAATAATCCGGGCTCCAACCAGGTTTTGTAGTAACTAAAATATTTTTGTTCGGAACTTTTTTAATCGTTTGAATGCCGCTAATTTCTGATTCAGAAGAAATAATATTCTTGTCAATCAAATTAAGGCTGTTTAAAATATTGGCTGAATAGTTTCCTGAAGAAAGGAAATAAAGATAGTCTTCAGAGCCAAATTCAAGGCTAATCGGTACTGCACCTAACGAATAAGTATTAATCAGATTACCATTATTAGCTGAATAGGTTGAAATCTCAGCATTTGAAAAACCAATAGCCAATGTAGCCTTATTTTCCGATAAAGACATACACCTGGGAAGACGATCAAGTTCAATATTAAATGGCTCAGATCCATCAACTGAGAAATACATTAAACGGTTTGGGTTTTTGGTAAGTGCAACTACTTTGTTCAGACCGGGCAAAAACTTTGTATCAACCAATTCCCCATCCTGATAAACCCCATTACCTGTAAACGGGCTTACAGTTAAATTTACCTGATACCTTAATTCAGCATTATCATTGTTTTCAATAACAAGCTCTCCCTGGTAGTCCCCGGGTTCCAGGCCGGAAACATCAACCGTGTATTTAATTTGATAAATACTGTTGGGCAGGTACATTCCTGAAGTTGTATCAAAACTTATCCAGTCTGGTTTTTCTACTATTTCCCACATTAGTAAGCCTTCACCTTTATTCGATATGCTTATCTCTCCGTTTAATTCACTTTCGAGTTTAAGAAATTCAGGGTATAAATTTATTTTTGGATCCCCAAAATCGAAATACGCTATTGTCCGCTCCACAATACCAATACCTTCGATCTCAATATTTAGCGGGAGATAATACAGCCCATAGGAATAATCCAGTTTTTCATGATCTAAACTACAGTTAAAACTCACAACTGTTCCATCATTCAGATGTCCTTCCTTTGGGTTTATCCGAAGCCATTGGGGGAACTGATATAAACGCCAGGTCCTGTTCCCAAACTGCATATCAATATCTACCGTGAAAGGCCCTGTCTCATTGGTAATAAAAAGGGTATCAGCAGTTGGGTGCAAATCAGGCAAATGGTCTTTTTCCAGGAAACTATCACTGCATGAATAAAGCCAGGATGATAGAAACAACAGGATTATCAGCCTGATTGGATTTAATTGCCTATATGATTTTGGATAAAAAAACATTGTTCATTTTTTTAGAAATTTAGAAATAAAGCCTTAGCCCAAGATTCATATCAATGCGCTGCAATCCTTCCTTTTGCTCATCACTTAATTCAACCTCCTGGGAAGTATTCCCATTGTCTGTCTCAACCTTTGATAAAGTGGATTGAAAATAATTGAAACCAAACCCTAAAGCCAAAAAATCATTTATAAAGTATTCCAGGCCCAGTTCCCCATTGCCTCCGAAAGCATTGCCAGTAATCAGAATTGGGGTATATGCAAAAATTGTTTCTTCCCTATACCATGTTAATCCAAAAGAAACCTGGCTGTATAGTTTAAACTTTTCTGGTTTAATCCAACTTTGAGAGAATAATGACAGTCCAATATAATTGGTATAGACCTGATCATCTAATTTCGCAAAGACCATCGTTACCATATCCCCAGGATCAACATAACCTGAGATTGAGCCTGACGAAACATGATACTGATAATCGATACCCAAGCCATGTTCCTTCCAAAACATATAATGAACTTGTCCTGAAGCTTTGTAACCAAGCCTGATCTGATTAAAATAATCATCAACATCAGCACTTTCAAATCCTTGGTCTATCAGGTTTTGCTTTGAATCTTTAACTTTTGCCGTCCTATATCCTGCCCCTCCATTTAAAGAAAACCTCCATTTTCCACTATCAGTTGTTGCTGAAGGATCCATGTCGGAATCCTGATCCCGGGCATTCCCGCAATAAAAACACAAGACGAAAAAAAGAAGCGAAAAGATTGAAGTAATTATTTTAGACATTGGTTTAGTTGTTCTGGATTTTATTATAAAAATAGGAAATATATAATTAGTATTAACAAGCGGAATGTTTACAAATTTTTATTTCGCAAAAATTTAATCTCCAGAACTATAAACTGTCCTTCAATAGTTTCAACCGAAAACCAAAAACAGGCAATTTTTCCTGCATAAAGTCGAGATCAGTTGAACGGACAAAACACTATTACCCCTTGTTTCCGAACGAGGGGTAATAGTGTTCATTGAGTGATTTGGATTAAATTAAGCTTTTTAATTGTATGCAAAAGCGTGGGCAGACGTTCAGAGAGGTTAAATTTGGCTATGCATTTTTGCGGCAAACTTTCAACCGATAGAAATATCTTGCTGCAATTTACAGGAAGGTTTCACCGGGAATAAAAACCTCCACGCAATTTTGCATGGTGTTTTCTAAAGAAGTTTATTGCCCCCTGCAATTTTGCGGCACGATTTTTCTTATGAGTCTTTGCTTTCTGCAGTTTCGCAGCACGGTTTTTCAAAGCTTTGAAAGTTCCCTGCTGTTTTGCACAGCCCCATGCTTTGTTTATTATCACAAATTAACGCCTGCTATTACGGCGAATGAATGTTTGATGTTTTAATTGGTTTGTTGGTTTTGATTGATAGCTGAGTGGATTATTTACCCCCTTACTATTTAAAAGATCAGTCATTCCGAACTTGTTTCGGAATCTGCTTCTATTATGGAAAGGAGAAATTGAAAAGAGATCCTGATCCGGCAGTTGCCGGACAGGATGATGCGACTCATACCGGAGGGGATATTATCAGCGATAATATCGCAACACTCCAAATCTACTGCTTAATAATCTTTCGGGAATATGAATATCCACTTTCATCCTGAAACTGCAAAATATAAACACCTTTGCTTAATCCTGCTAAATTCAATGTAATTTTGCCTGTGTTAGAAGTTTCCTTTTCAAACAAACACTGCCCAACTGTACTGTATATTTTTACGCTCGAAGCCAAAAGCTTACCGGTGTTCATAGAAATATTCAATTCATTTTTGACCGGATTTGGATAAACAAGCAAGTTATTCTTTTCAGTTTCAATAAAAGAGGCACTTGTTCTTTGATCATTAGGTTCATCATTTCTCACACACCTGCAATAATTAAATACATATCGAACATCACCCTGTGGCCCGAAGAACTCGGGGTAGTCAGAAGCTTGCCCATCTTTTGGATCACTGCGTTGTGCTCCAGCTCCGTGTACATCCATTAATTCACCGTTCATTTCTCCCTGGGCTTCACCAAAAGCAATGTACACAGCACCATCGTATGGATTTGCCCCATCAAGGTGAGTAGTCCCTGTCCAGAAATAAGGATATTGTCCTGCGTTTCCATCGGGGTCGTAAATTTCAGTAGTATTAAATAACGGGCTTATGGCAGCTGAGTTCGTTATATCAGGTGCACGGGTATAATCGACCAAACTTTGCAATTCTTTGGCGTTAGGAAGGCGCCAGTCTTCGTATTCAGCAAGATTAAGATTTTCGCAATAGCCAAGTGCATCTTCCCAATTACGGGGCACTCCATCATCAGACTGCTGCCACATTAAACCGGTAGCTTTATCTGAAATCGTTTGGTCTTCATTATCAACAAAAAGGTTTTTACCATATTCCGGATTTCCCCTTACAGCACGCAGGTACATACTGTTTGGATTATTATCCCTGGGAAAATACTTTGGATACCCTTTGATACGGCCATCAACAAAATTAACCCCAAATACTGTTGTGTCAGCATTCATTGTTGTTGCTACATAGTGTGTAGCTGACCAGGTCTGTGCATCAATTTCACGTTCACCAACAGAGGTATCACCCAAAGGCTGGTCAAAATAATTGATATCGATAAACATGTTAACTGCTGTTTCGCCTTTTGCCTGCCCGGTAAACTGAATAAGCGAGTATAGCTCTTTTATGCCTGGTATTCGCCAGTCATCATAACCGCCAAGAACCATGGAGTCGGCTTTTGAAGCAGCTTCGGCAAATGTCTTTTTGCTGTCCATATTTTGCTGCCACATTAAGCCGGTCACATGATCACTAACTGTACCGTCCTCATTATCGGTATATGATGGTTGGTTTCCATTATAGGTGGCATCTTGCCCATAAAAAGCTTCGCCAGCTTGTGGCTCCGCTATTATAGCTTCATCACTATAAAAATCACTTACTCCTGTATCAACAATCGGATAGGATACTTCTGCATCCTGGCAGTCAGCACAATCCCCTCCACAATCAACTCCCGTCTCATTGCCGTTTTTAATATTATCTGAACATGACCACCCATTCCTGATATTGTCCAGCTCTTCTTCCATTTCTGAAAGAACCTGCTGCTGATCTTCATTTAATGTACCTGAAAGCAGGTTGTTGGTCTCAAAAGGATCTTCCTGCAAATCAAAAAATTCACTTGTCTGCTCATTATAATAGTTGATGTACTTATACCTGTCATTCCGAATGGTATACCCATTCAATGAAATATCTTTGGAGTTGCTGCTAATTTCTGCGTAATTGTAATTACGCTCAGGTGCATTAGCTCCAGTCAACATGTGTTCAAAACTAAGGCTGTTATAAATTCCACCCTGCATTTCATTATTTGGTGCAGCAATATCCAGTATGGTAGCATATAAATCAATGGTATTAATTAACGCGTCCTCAACTTCAGCTTTTCTACTTACGCCTTTCCCTGAAACAATCATTGGCACATGAATACCTCCCTGGTAAAGGGATTGTTTTCCGTGCCCATTCGGATACCCCTGAAGCATTGGGTTAGGGGTTCCATTATCACCAACAAAAATTATAACCGTATTTTCTTTTTCTTCTTCTGAAAGAGCGTTAAGCAGCCTTTTGGTTTCTGTATCCAAAGATTCGATCATGGCCAGAAACCTATCTTTATTGCTGGCTACTGAATGGCGGGAATATAAATCTTCGGGCGGTGTATGAAACGGGGTATGAGGAGCTACGTGTGACATCCACAAAAACCAGGGTTTTGTTTGCTGGTCAATCCAGTTAATAGCATAATCTGTAAAATGACTGGTAACATATTCTGTTGAATTAGATCCTGTTCCATTTTCACTACGGGTCCAATTGTAATAATCGTCAACACCTGCTCCCAATACCCCCATATAAGTATCAGCACCATGTTGCATCGGATGGTCATGATCCCCGGTCTGGGAAACGTGCCACTTCCCAACAACGCAATTGGCATATGCATTATCTGTATAAGAATCAAGTTGTTTAAAAATGGAGGTATGCTCTGTGCTTAAGTTTCCCGGCGCTGTAGTTATACCGGTTTTAATACCGTATTTCCCCGTTAACATCCCCACTCTGGTTGGTGTACAAACCGGCGATGACCACACGTTCATAAATGTAAGCCCACTTTGGCGTAAACTATCAAGTGTTGGAGTAATCGGTAAATCGGTGCCAACATCATACCCGTTAAGTGCATCAACTCCCAAATCATCTGCAATAATCAGCAATATATTGGGATGTTCATTTTGTGCAGAAAGAATACTGGATAAGATTAAAAATACCTGCACCAAGGACATTTTCAATTTTAACAGCTTTGTCAACATAAACGATTTTGTTTTTGATTAAACCGAATAACTGCCAATCTACCCTACCATTTGAAAATACAATAATATTTATTTTAAAACTAATTCAATGTAAAAGCCCCTCCTAACCTCCCCGAAGGGGAGGGACAAGAGGAAATACCCACTAATGATGCATCGGTTACTTTAAACTCAGCCGAAATCCAAAAACGGGTAACTCTTCCTGCATAAAGTCAAGATCAACTGAACGAACAAAGCCAATTTTTTCGTACATGTTCCAGGCAGTTCGCATAGCCTTAGTAGTATGAATGATTACCTGGGGTTGGTCAATAGCTTTTGCTCTTCTTATACATTCTTCGCTTAGCTGACGACCTATACCCATCCCCCTGTATAAAGGATCAACCGCTAAAAGCCTAAAACCTGATGCGTTCTTTTCCTGAGTTGCGGTTCCACCCGAACCATAGTATTTCATATCGCTAAAATAGACTACACCACCGGTTAGCTGCCCTCCCGGAGTTAAGGCTACTATTAGTTCAGTGCATGGTTTCTTAGTAAGCTCCCCAATATTTGCCAGCATCTGGTAATACCGCGGCTGCTCAATTTCTTTTGGAAAACCATTCAATTGGGAATAAACTTTAACCATAAGTTTTCCCAGTTCCTGAAACTCATCTGGTTTTGCATTTCTTATCACAATTTTATCCCTGGTCATTGCTTATTCCCTCCAAATTTTTGCTTATACCTTTCTGAAAAGCTTCTTTCATTTAAGCTTTCTTCAAAACGACTCAAGCCTTCCAAAAAATTATGGTCGACCAGTTCCTGAATTATTTGCTGAATGTTATCCCACTCCTTTTCAAACTTTGGTAATTCCTTTTTCGCCTTCTTTGTCATGCTGATAAATTGCTTTCTGGTATCACTGGAATCAGCAACGCTTTCCAGATAAGCTCTTTCTTTCATTTTCTTGACAATCTTCACTACTGCCGGATGCGACAACTGCAGCTGATTTGATATCTCAGTGATGGTAAGTTTTTCCTTTTTCTTCAGAATAAGAAAAATGATATGCCAATTGGGCTCTATGCCAATATCAATTCGTTTGTAATGGTCAATGGCACTATAGATCAACTTATCGCTAATTCGTTTTATCCTGGCAGTAAAGCCCAGGTATTCCAGATCTTTTAAGAAGTCTTCTTTCATAGCCACTATACGTAACCGGTTACGCAAATATACAAATTAAATATGTAACTGGTTACGATATTCGGGATTTTTAATGGATCAATTAAAAAAGTTGTGGATTATGTGTTTCGGGTTTCGGGTTACAGGTTTAAGAAAGACTTGGTTCCTGCTTGATGATTGTTCATTCTCAACATCTAATTATCCGGCAATCCGGTAGTCCTGTTTTATTATGATCTTTATGCCCACCTGCTTTAGTCGCAGTCACAGTT
>JANQII010000055.1 GCA_028282195.1 Prolixibacteraceae bacterium | reverse complement strand
TTATCCGGCAGCTGCCGGACTATGCGCGGATTTTTATGCATTGCCGGAAACAAAAATATCTTCGACTTAACCGACATCTCATACTTGACTTGACACTAGAAAAAAGTTGGGGGCGATATTCTTCTGTATCATTACCAGGGGTATTATACTGAACTCCCCGAAAAGCCAATCCAAGTCTTAACCAATGATTAATCTCCCTCGACAAGCTCAAATCCACAAAGGTCATATCACGAACTCCTGCATCTGTTTGGAAATGAGATTTGGTTGAAAGTTTCAGGATATTTTTATCATTCAACTCTATATTTAACGAAGTCGTATTCCACAAATAAAATGAATTATCATCCTGTGTAAAAGCTACATGAGTATTTAAAATGACTAAAATGGTGAATAAAAAAGAAACTTTCATCCGACGTAATATTCCGTTAACGCAAACAAAAATAAAAATTAATAATTTAGTACGTAGAAATTCAAAACCTAATTGATCATGAAAAACACAACCAATCCCCTTATTGTTTTATGCTTAATTCTAACAAGTTTTACTGCATTTTCACAATCAAAAGTCGAAAAGAAAATCATTGCTGAAAATGCAGAACTCATCAGGGTTCAAACAGGCTTTTCATTTACAGAAGGCCCGGCAGTAGCCTCAGATGGACGAATCTTTTTTACCGATCAGCCAAACAACAAAATTTACATCTGGAATGAAAAAGATGAAATAACAGAATTTGAAGTAGATGGAGAGCGTTCAAATGGCCTCTATTTTGCAATCGACGGTCAACTTATTGCCTGTGCCGATTACCGGAACAAGCTTCTGAAGATTGATATGGAAGGAAATAAAACGATCCTTGCAGAAGGTTATGATGGCAAGCACCTAAACGGTCCAAACGATGTATGGCAGTCACCAAATGGCAATATTTTCTTTACCGACAGTTATTATCAACGCCCATGGTGGCCAGAAGGACATAAACAGGAACAGGATGAACGTGCTGTTTACTGTGTTACGCCAACCGGAGACTTTTTCAGGGTAGCAGATGGGTATAACATGCCCAATGGAATTATTGGGACCCCCGACGGGAAACACCTTTATGTAGCTGAAATAAGGGATAAAAAAATCTGGCGCTATGATATCCAACCCAATGGAAAACTTACCAATAAAACCTTTTTTGCCCCTGAGGGATCGGATGGAATGACTATTGACAATAAAGGGAATGTTTACCTGACCAACGATGCTGTTTCAATCTTCAACAAAAAAGGGAAAAAGCTGGGGGAAATTGAAATACCTGAAAGACCTGCAAACATATGCTTTGGTGGTAAGGAAAGAAACATTCTTTTTATTACTGCCCGCAAATCAATTTATAAAATAGAAACCAAAGTAAAAGGGGTACAATAGAAATCATAAAAAAAGCGACTCATCATGGGCCGCTTTTTTTCTATTTGACAGAAATTTTGTTTCCTTTCTATAAGCTTTCTTTACAAGCTTTTAATACGTTACCAATATTGGCATTCGATGCATCTAATGCTTTAGCTTTCTCAAGAACTGTAACTGCTGCAGCAAAAGATTCTTTTCCTTTTTCTACTTCAGCTTTGTAAGCATCATCTGCAGTGGTCATACTTCCGGCACTAACTTTTTCGTTTGCACTTTTAATTACAGCAGCACCTTTTTTGTAAAGGTCATAACCTTCAGTAAAATAAACTTTAGACAATGCTTTAGAGATTTTTTTGTCACCTGCAAATTTAGTTGCCCCTTCTTCAAGGGCTGCTTTATAAGCATCTGTATCATTCATTTTTTTATAAACAGCAGCTTTATAGAACTGGGCATTTGCGCCTTTGTAACCAGCTTCAACTGACTTTGAAAATGCCTCAATTGCTTTTTCATTCAATCCCCCCTGATAAGCAGCTATCCCTGAATTGTAAACCAATGCTTTAGTATCACCATCAGTAGCTTCAATTGCTTTTTTATAGCTGGCAACTGCTTCAGCATACTTTTTCATTCTACTAAACGAACGTGCTTTGTAATCGAACGATTTTGATTTGTTTACATCAGCGCTGATTGCTTTATCAAAATAAGCAACTGCTTTATCGTATTTTTTGCTATTGTAAGCAGCTAAACCAATATTATAATTTATTGCATCGGGCACCTGTACATCTCCTAAGTTAGCCATAGCATCATCATATAAAGCAAAAGCTTTCGCATAATCTTTAGCTTTCATTGCCTCGTTTGCCTGATTAATTTTTTCAGCAGCATCTTGTGCAAATACAGCAACCATTCCAAAACAAAATGCTATTACCAATAAAATACGCTTCATAACTTCCAAGTTTTTTCAGTTTTAATATTAATAAAGTTAAATTTTTACCATTTTTTGACGAATAGTCCCAAAAATAATAATAATGATTTAAAAACCTAAATTTAAATCTCAAATGCACGCCAGCATATAAAAATACTGATATACTGTCACTTATTATTAATTGACAACAAAAGTGCCAAAAATGTTTTGACTGAATATAAAAATTAACGAATACGATCAATTGAACGTACCAAAGCTTCGTCTTTGCCGATACTACGAATAGCCAGATAATCTAAAATAATTGCTACTAACGGGAAAACAACCGAAACTTTGAAATTGATTTCAGCTGCACTAAAGCTGTAGTAAGTAAAGAAGTAGAACATCCCGAAAAGACCCAACATCAACAAGATTGCAAAAACAAGTAACCTAATTTGTCGAATGCGTTTTTTATACAGAAATATTGCTACAATGTGAATCAGCAAAATTATGCCTATAAATATTGCGATAGGCAAACCGCTTTGCTCAATGTTGTCGTTTCTTACAATTCCTCTTACATCAAAAAGAAAAAGCTGGTTGTTGTGTGCGATTTCTGCAAATGGCAGAGAAAATAATAAACCGATTAAAACTGCAGATATGAAAATATAAAGGGTTTGAATACGTTGAATCATAGTAATAAAATTTTGAGGCAAAATTACAGTTTTGAATAAAAGATACAAGCGAAAACAAGTATTGATTAACAAATCAGGTTTCTACCTTCACGCGCTTATTGGTTTTTGTATACCAAATATATCCTGAAACATTTTTGTACCCACAGTTTATTAGTTCCCGCATATAAGATTTCACCTGATACTGGTATTTATCCAGTTCAACTTCTCCAGACTTATAATCAACCACTATCAATTCATTCTCGCCAATCATTATCCGGTCTGGACGTTTTATCCCTTTAGCGCCAGTGAGAATACTTCGCTCATTAAGCACCCGATAGCTCCCATCAAACCACGAAATTACTTCAGCATCGCTTACCATTTGCTTAATCTGAACTCTAATTACATCGGTCAATGTCGGATTAATTACACCCTGAAAGACCAGTTGATCCACAGCATAATCAACTTCAGCACTCGTTTTGATTGCAGCAAGAACCTCATGAACAACTTTTCCCTGATTAATCTTATCCCTGAAATTATCATCTGCAAAAAAATCCTCGGAACGCTTTCTTAGTTTGAGGCTATTTTTAAAATCGCTAAACTTAAACTCCTGTAATAAAATCGATTTATTTTTCTCTTTTTCAGCATCTAACTCTACACTCAAAGTACCATACTCAAACATTTCATTTTCTGAATCAAAAAAATCATCCAGTTTTAGAACTAAATCAGAATCTAATACTGAAGAATTACCAGGGACATTCATGCTGTTGTATAGTAAATCACCAACTGTTGAAAGTTTTCTTTCATCATATACCGACCAGGTAAAAAGTGCATTTCTGGCCCGGGTAAAGGCTACATATAAGAGGTTGAAATTGTCTATATAACTGCTAATCTTTTCTTCAAAATATTCTTTTTTGAAGAATGAATCAGCCATTGAGCTTTCATATTTTACCGGAACAAGCTCTAACTCGCTAAATGGTTCAACTTCAGGCTTGCACCAAAGAATTGGGGCATGCTGTACTGATTTAATTCCTATTGGCCAGTCACAGAAAGGAATGAAGACATAATTGTACTCCAAACCTTTCGCTTTATGAACAGTCTGAATACGAATTGCATCAACATCTTCAGAAACAGCAATTGTTTTTTTATGCCCCTGTTCTTCCCACCAGTCAAGAAATGCCGAAACCTCAGCAGTTCTGGATTTCATAAAAGTGCCTAACAAATCTATAAAAGCCTGTAGGTATGCCTGCTCCTCTTTTAGCTCAAACAAATTGAACTGATTACAAACTTCAAAAAACACTTCCTGCAAGTTTTTGGTAGAAATAAGCTGCTTGAATGATTCGCTTTGGATAAAAGCTGAAAAATCATTGTCTTTATCCTGGGAACCTTCAAATTGCTCACTTTTGTCAGGCGTATATTTTTCTTTGAAATCCATTAAGAACTGCCCGGATTGGTTTGTGGCATTCAAATTGGGTTCAACATTTAACTCCGTCAATCGAGGAAGCAGGCTATCGTAGTAAATGTGATTGAGTAAAGCCAAAGTCAGCTCATCATCCGGCGTATTTATCAATTCAAGGATTCCAAGTAAAAATGTAACTAAGGATGAGCTCTTTACATAAAGTGATTCGCTGGAAAGTACATTAAAATTATAAACGTTATCAGCATTCTCTTTTTCCAACAACAAACGGTCTGCAATTAATTTTGCTTCATCCTTTTTCCGAACAAGAATAGCTATATCTGCAGCTTTAGCCCCTAAATCCTGAAGCTTTTTCATTTCATCAATCAATTCATCCAAAACCGATTGCTTAGGATTGGTTTCAGCATTTTTCTCTTTTTTGAGAAACTTTATTTTAATGTATCCTGAATCTTCAATTTTTGAGTTCCCTATTTGTTGAATACTATCCTGATAGATTCGCTCAATGGAAGGAAATTCAATATCTGCAGTAAAGTATTTTTTTGTTTCTTCAATGAAATGATTATCCATTTGTATGGACGCCTGTGTAAACACCGAATTATTAAAACGGATTACATTTCCACAGCTACGCCAGTTATTATCCAGCAAATTTTCGTTAACGCCATCAAACGGAAAGTCGTCCGCAATTCTTCCATCCAACAACCTCCAATCACCACTTCTCCAACGGTAGATAGCCTGCTTAATATCCCCTACAATCAATCCCAGATTATCTTCGGATAAAGAATTATTGATCAGTGGCCTGAAGTTTTCCCATTGCAAGCCTGATGTGTCCTGAAACTCATCAATCATAAAATGCTGATAGAAAGTCCCGGTTTTCTCATATACAAAAGGGGCATCAGCATCTGAGATTATTTCTTTCAGCAAATTGCCGGATTCAGAGATTAAAACTACCCCTTTTTCCCGAACCAACTTTCTCATAACCGATTGCAAATCGACCAAAATAGCCAAGGTATAAAGCTGCTTACTAATTAGCTTTGCAGTGTTGTACCCAGCTTGTTTCGAAGTAAAAAAATCGACCGCTTCAAATAACAATTGCTGAAGTTTACTGGCAGTGGTTTTAACCTCTTCGCTATCTGTTTTTTTATAAAAGAAAGAAGCATCTTCCAAAGCCTGTTCAATACGTTTCCCTATTTTCAGTTCAGCATTTAACAGCAAATTAAAGGCATTAGCCGGACCAGACTTTCCGTATTTAAAGTCATCAACTACCAAGCCAGCCATTTCCATTACATTTAATCCTTGCTTACCAAGCTGGATCAATTTCTTCTCAAACAGAACGATAATTTGCTGCAGTTTTTTCCGGTAAGATCGAATGAACGTTTTATCATTAAGCTTTATATAAAGTTGCTCGTTCTGTTCTTTAAATGTCTCGTTATAAATCTGGTTTCCCAGTGAAAGAATATCCCTTTTTAGGTTCCAGCCCTCCCCTTCTAATATTTTAACTTTAGCAAATTGCTTAAGCCATTCCAACAAGTCCGCATCTTCATCCACTGAAAGCAACAACTGATCAACTGCTTCTTCCAGAATCAGGTTTTCTTCCAAATCAACCTGGTAAGCGGTATTAATGCCCAGCTCACGATTAAAAGCCTTAATAACACGTTGAAAAAAACTATCGATGGTACTTACGGAAAACCTTGAATAATCATGCAATATATTCTTTAAGCTCTTTTTTGCCCGAACTTGTATTTCTAAACCAGAAAGCCCGAGCTCTTCCTTCAAGACATCAAGATATGCAGTTTTTTTTCCTAATGATAAATTATACAACTCCTCAACTACACGGTGTTTCATTTCGGTAGTTGCTTTGTTGGTAAAGGTAACTGCCAGAATGTGCTTGTAATTGTATTCGTTTGACAATGCAATCTTCAGATATTCAATTGCTAATCGAAACGTTTTTCCTGATCCTGCTGATGCTTTATAGAGTTGTAATTTTGACATACCATTAGACTATAAAAGTAGAAAAACTAAGCTAGTTACAGAAATGGGATTTTGCTTTTTTGAAACTAATAGTGCGTTCATAAAGTTTCGTTGAAAAACTCATCGGATGACTCTGTTGACATCAAGCATTTTAGTCATCCCATGAGTGATAAGTTAATTAAAAAACCCACTACTAAGAAGTAACCCTGGTAACTTTATCACCTACAATAAACGGATGATCAATTTTCAACTTCTTAGACATCCAGCAGGTAGTAGCAAAAAGTTTTACCGATAGTGTAAACGGACTAAGGCTTTCGGGCAATTCATTTTCATTCAACTCAAGACAAATTGCTCCAGCCTGTTCAATTCGTTGTTTTACTTTTTTGTTCCTGTCCATTTGTTTTCCTTCAGGATTAATAAGCACAACGACAGAGCCTTTAGCAGCCTCTTTAATTCCGTGATCATATTGTGAAACCGACATTCCAATAAATGGAATCCGGGTACTTTCAGTAAGTATTAAAGCGGCTTGCATTGCTGTACCAACATTAGGTCCGCTTCCCAACACATAAAAGCCTTTATATCGTCTCCTTCGCGTTAGTCTGTAAAGTTTTTGACCTAACTCCTCACCTTCCTGTATAATTACAGGAAAACGATCATTTAAACTTTTAAAAGCTGGCTGTGGGTTAATTCCATGACCTGCAAAAAGAACAACTAAGGTATTAATGTAAGTTTTTGTGGGAGAATAATTTTCAACGCCTGCGTGAATATTTACAGCAAAATCAACATTAGTGTGTTTCGCCAAAGCTGAATTCTCATCGTTAACAATAGGCACAATACCCTCAAAACGGTCGGCACACCAAAGTGTTTCTGAACTCAAACCCGACTGGGAAATCAGAACTGCCCGTTCAAACTGCTTTGTATTTTCTAAATAGTTATAATACTCCGAAGCTAATTCAGGATAAATCTTTATGCCTTGATAACGCAATGAAATAGCAGCATAATAAGAAGAGCCCATTCCTATATATGGAACTTTTTCCGGAAGAATTAAACCTTTATTCCTCTCAAAACACATACGTGCCAAATGCGGTATTTCAAATATTTCAGTAAGCAAAACCAATACAGTTTAATATCCAATAATACGATAATTCATTGGAACAAATGTTATCTAAAGGAACTTTTTTACAACAGAAAATGCCTGACTCCCATATCCTCCTCCCAAAAGATAGAAATGGTTTAAGATATGATATATCTGGTAGATTTTTACCCTTTCCTGCCAACCAGGTCCTAACTTACTTGCTTCAAGGTAAGCCTCCCAGGTTCGATTTGAAAAACCACCAAACATAGTCATTATAGAAAGTTCCATCTCCCGTGTTGCATAATAGGTTGCAGGGTCTATAATTGCAGGCCCTTCATTGGTGTACATATAATTACCAGACCATAAATCTCCATGAATTAATGCTGGCTTGTGGTCGGTACCAATCAACTCAGGCAACCGCTCTACGAGCTTATTGTACGCATCAATTTCGTTTGCAGAAAGAAATCTTGTTTCCCTAATCTCATCAACCAAATAAAGTATTCTATTTTCGCCAAAAAACTCAATCCAGTCTGAAGTCCAGTTATTAGGCTGCCTGGTTGAGCCACAATAATTGTCATGATAAAATCCAAACTGATTTGCTGTTTTGTTATGAAGTACAGCCAAACCTTTCCCAAGATTTACTTCCTGATTTGCTGAATTTCCCGATGGCAAATATTCCATTAAAATATATCCGGGAGTTTGATTTACCTCTTTATAAAGAATAGCCCTGGGAACTCTTAAAAACCCGTTTGAAACTGAAGCCATTTCATTCAATCCTTCCGCTTCTTTCGCAAAAAGGTCAGGTGCAACATGTTGGTTCCATTTCAGGAAAAAATCGCCTTCGTTTGTAGTGATTCGTTGCGTATGACTTATACAACCACCGCCAACCGAACGGCTACTTTCAATAATAAGGGCTCTGTTGAACTTTTCCAGATAATCCTGACAAACAATGTCGAATAGTAATTTTTCCATGTTCTATAAATATCTGGAATAAGGAAGAAAAAAGCAAGCATAAAAAAGCTGTCTTCTGTATCGAAAATGAACAAGCCCGCAGCAAACTAACGGGGTATCAAATGGAGTTTGCTTTGCAAACGATATTAGTTTCCACCCCCAAGGGTCGGGGTATTAAACCATGAGCTCCCGAATACTCCTCCGTCGTTTCGGGATCAATTCAATTTACAGATTTCAAGGTGCTTCGCACTTGAAACCTGAGTTTCATTGAAATCAATAGGCTACTAAAAGGTGTCAAGCTTTGCATTCGCCACAATGGGAAAGCTTTATTATCATTGACTCTCCCCTAAGCCCTCTCTATTGATAGAGAGGAGAAAATTGGGTCAAACATTGTTTGGCTCAATTGGGGTGAGTTGATCGGCAACATCTTACACAATCAGCCTATCAACCGAATCAAGATATGTGAAGAATAACAAGAAAAATCAATCAATTATAAACTACCTATCAATCCATTCGCGGTAAGAAGAAGGTGCTATTTTGTTTTTAAAACCGACTATTCATTTAGCATTTAGGAACAGTCTCATTACTCTCCCCTGACCCCTCTCTATCAATAGAGAGGGGAAAATTGGGTCAAACAATGTTGGACTCAATTGAGGGGTGAGTTAAAGAAAGTCTTTTATCCTCTTTAGTACAGCTTCAACATCCCTAAGTTCAGCATTTTTAATCCTAAGCACATTCAATCCAAGGCTTTTTAATATCTCATCCCGGTGCTGGTCGTATTCTTTCTGAAAATCATGGATCTTACCATCTAACTCTACAACCAACTTTTTTTGGGCACAATAAAAATCTGCGATAAAGTAATAAGGCCTGTTATTGTGCAATTGATAAATAATAGGATGCTGGCGAAGAAACTTAGCTCCATTAAGCCGTCTTGCCCGAAGATTTTTCCATAGTAATTTTTCTTCAGGTGTCATATTTCTTCTTAACTGTCTTGCCCTGCTGATTGGGGTGTTGTCACTCATAACAAAAGTTTAGGTACAATTTACAGAATTATACTTTATTTACAAACGCTCTCTGTACTCTCCCCTGACCCCTCTCTATCAATAGAGAGGGGAAAATTGGGTCAAACAATGTTGGACTCAATTGAGGGGTGAGTTAAAGAAATTCTTTTATCCTGTTTAGTTCAGCTGCAACAAAAAAGGTCAGCACAATATTTTAAAAAGTCCTGACTTTTTTCTTTTTCCTCAAGACCTTTATTAAACACCCTATTTTATTTAACAAGTAAAAAGCTTAATTTAGTAACACAAACAACTAAATGAACAAATACCCCAAAAGCGAAAAATAGGTTGAATTAAGAATACATTTGTTACCAACAATACAGCGAAAGCTGTAAATGATTCAATTTTGGTGTAAATTTACATCAAAACACTAAAGATTATGCCTGGACAAAATATATCATTTTCGAAACCAAATGATGAGTGGTTAAAAGCTCAAGTGGATAATAAGGAGTATTCCAGTAAAAGTGAACTTGTAAACGACTTGATAAGGCAGGCTCGAAAACAACAAGTTCAAATTGATTGGATTAGGGCAAAGCTGGAAAAATCCGAAAAAAGTGGATTCACAAGTGAGTCTAAAGACGAGATTTTAAAACAATCAAAGTCTTTACTTAATGACGGGGTATAGACTAAGTAATGCAGCCAAAGAGGACTTGATCCGCATCCATCATTTTGAAGTACATAAGTTTGGGATTGCTCAAGCTGATAAATACTTTAAAACTTTTTTTGAGTATTTAAATATTATAGCTCAAAGACCATTTGCATTTGAATCAGTAGACTATATTAGAGAGGGATATAGAAGATGTGTATGTGGATCAGATAGTATTTACTACAGAATAAATGATCATATAGTTGAAATTATGGCAATTGTTGGGATGCAAGATTTGAATAACATTCTTTGATATATTTTAATCAGTAAATATTCATCCATTAATAAATACTGCTGGCAATAAAATGTAAATTTAATGCCAGTCTGATTGAAGGGCTTAAAGTTGTTTTCCATCTGGGTAAGTTGTTCCGCAAGGAACTTGAAGGTGCCGAATACTAAAAGTCGAAGCATCAAAAAATAATCGTGAATATTTCACGCAAAGTTAAAAAATTAACATTGTTTATTTGGATAATTAAATAGGTTTGTTGTATTTTGCGTGAAATATTCACGCAAAATACAACAAACTATGCTTATAAGATTTGTTATTGAGAATTTATTCTCCTTTGGGGAAAGAAAGGAGTTTAACGCAATCCCAAATAGTCGACTAAAAACACTTGAACATCACAAATACAATATTTGTGAATTTGATGTTCTGAAAACTTGCTCTATTTATGGTGCAAACGGTGCTGGAAAATCGAATTTGATAAAATCCTTGGAGCTATTTCAAAAACTCATAATCAAAGAAAAAATTCCCTCCAGATTAAGAGATTCTAAGTTCAAATTTAGAAGCTCTGATGAAGACCAGAGTCAAATATTTGCCATTGAGTTTATCCAAGACAATTTACCTTTTTATTATGGACTCGTTCTAACGAATGATAAAATCACAACAGAGGAGTTATATATATCTGGATTAGGAAAAAATAAGGATAAACTTTTGTTTGAAAGAAAAACAAATAACGAAGGTATTTCTAATATGGTCTTCTTGGAAGAATTTGAACAAGATGAAAAGAGTAAAGTTTTGAAAACTGTTCTTTTAGAAGATTTTGTAAAACCCAATGAACCTATCCTAAAGCTTCTGTCTAACCGAGACAATCAATTTTTAGTTCCAATAAAAAAAGCTTATAAATGGTTTCAAGATACTCTTCAAATAATTACACCTTACTCTAGACCAATTGCATTAGCACATAAAATAGACTTAGATAGTGAATTTAAACAATATGCAAAAGATTTAATGTGCTCTTTCAATATTGGTATATCTGAGTTAATGACGGAGAAGAAAAAATTTAACGATTTTTTTGGTGAAGATGAAAAGGAATTTGATGATTTAATTCAAGATTTAGAAGCTTCTCCCAAAAAAATGATTGGACTTAAAGGTAATAATGGAGATGAGCTTATTATTGTACAGGAGGATGGTGAAATTTGGGTAAAAACTTTAAAAGTAGGACATATTGGCAAACAAAATAAAGCCGTTTTATTTGACCTTGACGAAGAATCTGACGGTACGGTTAGACTACTTGATTTTGTACCTGCATTCAGAAGTGTAATATCTAATAAAAAAGTATTTGTCATTGATGAAATTGAAAGAAGTATTCATCCATTACTAATTAAAGAACTAGTTCAAAAGTTTTCACTCGACACAAATACTATGGGACAACTTATCTTCTCAACACATGAATCTAATTTATTAGACCAAAAAATCTTTCGCCAAGATGAAATCTGGTTTGCTGAAAAAGACAAGGACGGTTCTACTGACTTATATTCGCTTAACGATTTTAAAGAACACAAAACAATAGATATACAGAAGGGATATTTAAATGGTAGATATGGTTCAATTCCTTTCCTTGGTAATCTTCAAGACTTAAACTGGCACGACTATGATACTGACGAATAGGCTTTTTGACAGAGAACCACCTAGCAGGGATGCTAAAAGTATATACATTTTTTGTGAGGGTGCAAAAAGAGAATTTCAGTATTTCGAATATTTCCAAGAAATGGATTCAAGAATAAATATTGAAATATATAGGCTACATCCAGATGAGAATAACTCCCCTTTAGGTTTGTTAAATATTGCTGAAAAATGTGCCATCAAGTCTGAGGGAAATAAAAATCCTAAATATGATTTCATTGATGGTGATCAGGTTTGGATTGTATTAGATACAGATAAGGACAAACATAATTCTCGTGAACCTCAAATTGAGCAAGTTATTGAAAAGTGTGCCGAGCGAAAAGACTGGAATATGGTTGAAAGTAATCCATGTTTTGAGGTATGGCTTTATTATCATACAAATTCTGAAAAACCAAAATTTAACGATTCCGAAAAATGTAGGGAATGGAAGCAGTTGGTAAATAACTCAATAAAAGGTGGTTTTGATTCTAAAAGACAACCTATTTATATCGAGCAAGCTAGCCGAAATGCAGAAAGTAACTATAACCTGCAAAATGGGAAACCAGATATTGGAAGTTCGAATGTTTACAACTTGGCAAACTCCATTATTCCTTTGATAAAACATAAATTGGAAAAAGTATTGGAACAAATTGAAAAATAAAGTACGAATGCCTAATCTATAAAAATAATAGCCGAATCAGTAGTAAATTTAATAAAATAACTGACATTTCCCATGTTATATTAGAATATTGATAATCAATTAAAAAGAAACATGTTTCATTTTGTTAATCCATTAATTTTCAGTAAATTAATGGTGCGACATTAAAAAAACAGAAACATGCTCCAGAATAAAAGTACAAAAGTTTTTTCAGAGACAAACAGCTTTTTTACCTCAACAGAAAAAGGCATTTTTAAGATAATGGAACTTTACAAGGCATTAAAACTAAACAAGCTGCAAATCGGGGCAAAAGAAAAACCGCAGTCAACTTTCAGGAAAGGGGACTTGTTATTGGGTTTGCTACTCTTTCCTTTACACTCATTAGCAAATGTTTATTCCTATTGTAAACATCCATTAAGTAGTACCCTTGAGGCGAAAAAGAATACATTTTACCGGTTTAAAAATGATACCAATATAAACTGGCGTTCTATCGTATCAAGGTGCAACCGTGCCCTTTTCAAAGAACTGCCTGCTTCCCCATCTCCCAAATGCTTAATAATAGATGATACTGACTTTGAGAAACCGACCTATAGGACGGAACATGTAAGTAAAATATGGTCGCATGTTAAACATACACGTTTCTTTGGTTTTAAGGGTTTGTTTCTTGGATATTGGGACAGTAAAAGTTTCTTTTCTTTGGATTTTAGCCTGCATAAAGAGAAAGGCAAGGACAAGAAAAAACCTTTTGGGCTGACAGTCAAACAACGCAAAAAACAGTTCAGCAAGCAACGGGAAAAAGGCAGTAATGGTTTTAAGCGGGGCCAGGAACTTGAAAACGACAAAATCAGCATGGCAATTTCCATGATAAAACAAGCCATAAGGAAAGGCGTAAAAGTTGATTACCTGCTTATGGATAGTTGGTTTTTCTGTGAAGTAATCTTAACGTTGGCATTATCGTTGAAGGTAAGTATTGTTAGCATGGCAAAAATGGCAAAGGCAAAATACCATTTTCAAGGGAAGGCCCATACTGCAAAAGAGTTGGCACAACTGATGAAACAACGAAAAAAAGTAAAATGGGTAAAAGCCCTGAACCTGTATTGTGCAGAAGTAGTTGTGGAATATAAGTCCAAGCCACTTAAACTGTTCTTTTGCAAAACAAGTAAACGGGGTAAATGGCACCTATTGGTATCATCAAATACAAAGCTTGGTATACTTAAAGCTTATGAGATTTACAGTATCCGTTGGAGTATCGAGGTTTTCTTTAAAGAGGCAAAAAACCATTTTAACCTTGGTAAATCACAATCACAGGATTTTGATGCTCAAATTGCCGATATCTCGATAGCCATGATTGGGTACAATGTGTTCAGCCTTGCCAAAAGGTATGATGCCTACGAAACCATTGGCGGCTTGTTTGTCCATGCAACCGGACAGGCAACGGAAATGACCATAGCATTAAGGATATGGGGCTTTATATTGGAATTGTTACAAGTAATCTCAGATTTTATCGATAGTAATTTTAATGACCTGATTATTAGAATAATGAAAAACAAACCTGAAGATAATAAAATCTTCAGGCTAATAGAATCGCAGCTTATGGAAGCTGATTAAAGACATGGGAAACTTAAATAAAATAAAAAAAACAGTTAAGTTTGAGAAAAATAAAAATAGCGTGACAGATTTGACCAATATACTATCCCATCTTCCTACGAATAAAATCAAGGAACTGGAAACCATAACGCAACGGATTGTTGATAGTGGCAAAACTGAAATCGTTGTGCTATTTGGTTCGTACGCACGTGGCAACTACAAAGAAAAAAGGGGCAAAACCCAGGGCAAAAAAAGTGATTATGACATTTTGGTTGTGGTTTTGGAATATAAAACAAAAAAGGAATTGAGTCTAAAGCTTAACGGTGCATTTAAAGATATCCCGGTAGCTGTTCAACTAATTGTGGAAACCATTGACTTTGTAAACAGTAATTTGGAAGAAAAACAATTCTTTTTTACCGACATCAAACGTGAAGGAAAAATCCTTTATAATTCCGGGAATGTTGAGTTGTCCGAATCCATAGAATTAACACCAACCCGAAGAAGGGAAATTGCTGAAGAGGATTTTAAAGAATGGTATGGAAGTGCAACAGAGTTTTATGAATTCTTTGAAACAGCAATAAAAAAGAATTATCATCAACGAGCCTCTTTCATGCTTCAACAAGTAGTAGAAATGTGCTACACCGCTATTGAGATGGTATTTACCCATTACAATCCCCACGAACATAACCTGGAGATATTGAGGGAAGGCATTTTGCAATTTGACAGCCGGATAAAAGAGGTTTTACCTTACAATACAAAAGAAGAACAGGAACTGTTCGACTATCTGAATTTTGCATACATAGGCGGGCGCTACCGCAGCAAAGAAGAATTCCCGGTAACCAAAACACAGTTGGGTTACTGGAGCAAAGAAGTCAAAAAACTGCTTGATTTAACAGAAACCATTTGCAAAGACCGGATAGATTGCTTGAAAGGAATTGAAAAAGCTGATA
>JANQII010000019.1 GCA_028282195.1 Prolixibacteraceae bacterium | reverse complement strand
CCAAAATCAAGGACCCAACCATCGGGACACAATTGCCAATGACCAATTATCCGGTAACGGGTATCCAGCATCAAGAACCTGAAACCATATCCCCTAGGGGTTAACTAGTTGTAGCAACGGGATATGTGACAAGAAACCAGGTGAATTCAATGGGGTGTCCGAAGTATTGAACATTTCATTCGCCGCATGGAAAACGTTTTTTAAACAAATAACCAATATCCAATAATCAAATCCCAAAATCCAACCATTGAAGACACAATTGCTAATGACCAATTAGTATCCAGTAATGAGCATCCAGGATCAAGGATCAAGGATCAAGAATCAAGTTCCCCGTATCCAGGATCATAAATTCAACAAAGTTACCCACCCGAATATTGCTGTGATCCAAAATTTGTCTATCCCTGTTTTTTTGAATAAAAAAAACGGACAGCCTAAAACCCGGAAATTACGTCTAATCTTTACCTGCTTCTAATCAGCCCCTTTGCTATGTCCTGAATTTCGATCCCCTGCCATTTATTCAAACAAACACTTCATCGTTAAACTTTTTGTTACTATTGCCTGGCTATATTGATTTGGGTTTAATCCCCATGTAGATATTATTATGGTATAAATACTTTTTTTTGTACCGGTAGTTAATCGAAACTGAGACTCTTTTTTTCTTAGCTTTTGTAAATAACCGGCATCAATTGAAAATTCATCACTATAAAACTTTATTTCACATAAGTTTACAATATCATCAGCCCTGTCAATTACCAAATCTACCTGCGCATCTGAATTATGCCAGGAGTAATTTTTAGATTCAATCTGGTCGCACCTTAAAGCTTGCTTAATTTCTTCGGAATGTTTTAAACATATTGTTTCGTATGCATACCCACACCATGTCTTGTATTCTTGTTTTTGAAAAATCTGGTCCCATTTTGCCCCTTTGTTTGGTAGCATAAACTGAAGGTAAAATAAACAGAACTCATCGAAAACACGATATAATGTTGATTTACTGTTATTTTTATAGGCATCATATTTTAACACAAAACCCGATTGTATTAATTCTTCCAGCGAATCAGAAAACCTACCGCCTGAAGAAATATTGAGTTTAGCCAAAATTTCATCCCTGCTGATGCCTTTTTTTCTGTTACCGGCCAATGTATTCATTATTTTTTGATGATATGAGCCTTCGTTAAATAATGACCTAAAAACTTCATTATATTCGTTCTCTAAATATGCTGATGGTTTAAAGCACAAACGTTCTATGCTTGTAACAGCAGAATCCCCGGCTTTTACATGTTCTAAATATTCGGCAACACCACCCAATGCCATATATATTTTTAATATCTCATATTCTTCCATTAAGATCCCTTTGTATTTAAAGAAAGCTTTCGTTTCCTTTAAGTTAAAAGGCTTAAGTTTTATTGTTTGCGTGATCCTTTTACTTAACCCTTTGGAATTATTGATTATCCTTTTAATCATATACGAAGCCGCAGAACCGCAAACGACAACAACTAAATCTCTTCTGGTTGTACAGTAGTCGTTCCAAAAATTTTCAAAAGCAGCCAAAAATCCTGATTTATGAGAATCTACCCAGGGAAACTCATCGATAAAAATCACTTTTTTTTTCTTGGTTTCTTTTATGTCTTTAAGAAAAGCTTTTAATAAACTAAATGCTTCCAGCCAGTCGGCAGGTTGCTTTTGTCCTGTAAATTTATTTGTTACCTCATTTAATTTGAGAATGAAGTTTTTAATTTGCTCCGGTCTTTTGCCTGTGCTCAATCCGGTAAAACTAAATACAATTTTTTTATTAAAGTACTCTCTTATTAAATACGTTTTGCCAATCCTTCTTCTCCCGTAAACCGCGATTAACTCCGATCGGTGACTATTTAAAGCATCAGATAAAACTTGCATCTCATGCTTTCTTCCTGCAATGTTTTTAGGCATAAGCCATGGATTTTATTTCTTTTATTACTGTGCCAAAAATATATAAAACTAATCAATTTGGCACGATAATACCTTAATAAAATTCTCATTTGTGTGCCAAAATATTAATATAATCACTATTTTGGCACACAAATAATTGTTTATAAGGAAAACCTGCATGGGATTTTTATTATAATACTGGTTTTTGAAAAATGAAAGGATGAATTCCTAACAGTTACTTACGTAATAAGAGAGTCTTTATAATTTTTAATATCCCCCTAATTTACATTCTTATTTTAATACTCCAGTCTATTTGA
Source organism: Prolixibacteraceae bacterium (assembly GCA_028282195.1). GTDB lineage: Bacteria > Bacteroidota > Bacteroidia > Bacteroidales > Prolixibacteraceae > Sunxiuqinia. The sequence continues at coordinate 30,394 of JANQII010000019.1, read as the reverse complement.
TTCCCTGCTTTTTATATCTTTGTGAAAGATCGATTATAACTATTTTTAATGAGGCAGAGCTTTCTTTCAACTTATATCTCTTTTCTGACTATTTTCATTTTGCTGCTAAGTTCATCCGCTCTTGCGCAAGATGTAGTTTTCAGGCATTATGATGAAAGCATTTTCGTAGTTTCAAACTACTCAGGAATAGACGCTTCAACAAAAGAAAGAAGATCTGTAAAACAACTTCTTGACCAAAACATTGGTGGGTTCCGTTTTTATATTCGTTGGGAAAGACAGCACGATCAGCTGATGTTAACACATGCAAGAGGTTACTCTACCCAACTAATAGATGAGCTTAATACCATTCGCGAACACCTTGAGAACAAGCCCGATAAAATACTAACCCTTTTCCTGGATTTTAATGTAAATGTGAATGAAATAATCGATTTATTTGATGAGTCTGGATTAAGTAAGTTTCTATATGAATATGAAGAAGACTTAGGCTGGCCTACTTTAGCCGAAATGGTAGAAACCGGTAAGCGTCTTGTTGTGTTTGGAATGCAGGAGCACCGCAACAGCCCGAATTGGATACATTATATCTGGAATCACGCTGTTGAGCCTTATTTTTCGATTCTTGAAACAAGCGATTTTATTAGTGAATTCCTTAAAGGAGACCCTAAAAACAGCTTGCTGATATATAACGATTTCAATTTTCCCCGTAAACAAAACCGAATTGATGAATCTTTTTTCAATACCTCCCAAAATCCCTATTTGATTGAGCATGTAAAAAAAATTTGGATGAATACCGGGAAAACCCCGAATTTCATCATGCTTGATTATTATCAAAGTTGGGTACTGAATGTTGTTTACACATTACGAAGTTTTAAAACGATAAAAGGAACTGTTTCATTCAATTCCCAGATATTGAATTATGTAAGTTGGGAAGGAACAAATAGTTTGACAAGTGGAAAATTCAGTTTCCCTGTCGGACCAGGTGAAAGCATGACTTTAACCCCTCAAAGCCCTGGCTATCGTTTTAAACCGGAATCGGTAACTTTTGATGAACCGGAATCGAGCCAAACCCAACACTTCATTGCAACTCCTTTTGAAATAACTGAAAACCTTGAAGTTTACTGCAACTTTGAAAACGGTGCCAAAGACTTTAGTATTAATAATTACAGCGCTAGAGAAATTGGTATGCAATACATTACTGACCCCGAAAGAGGTTTGGTAGCAAAATTCGATGGGAAGGGACATATTGTTCTGCCTAAGGCTGAACAACTTAAAATTCGGGATCATGATTTTACAGTTTCAGCATGGGTGAAAATTGACAACTATTTAAATGATAAAAGTGATTATTGTATTCTCGGAACTTCGAGTAACACTTACCAGCAGGGTATCCATTTAAACATTAGGGAAAAAAAGCCTTATTTCGGTTTTTTCGCCAACGATCTTCAAGGGAAAACGAGAATCCAGTCTAAAAAATGGCACCATATTGTATGGCGCTACAATAAACTAACCGGAGAACAAGCCATATTTATTGATGGGAAATTAGATAGTAAATCCCTTGGACATCCAACATATAAAGGGCGCGAAAATATTTTCATCGGATTGGCTTATTCTCCAAGTACAGCAATGATTGGATATATTGACAATCTTACAATTTGGTCAAGAACTTTAAGTGAAGAAGAAGTCTGGAGTTTAAGCCGCGACGTTGTAGAGCTGGTTCCTAACAGGAATATTTTTATTCGTTTTCCGCTGTTATCCAGAATGGGTGTTATTATAGTATCACTTGCGGTACTGTTTTATATATACTGGAAGCTTCCTTTAAAATCATATAAAAAGCGTTTTATATCAAATGAAAAACTGAAGGAGCTTGAGCAAACAGATTCAGACTATCCGGAGAATAATTACATTCAGTTGTTTGGTGATTTCAAAGCCGTTGACAAAAACGGAGAAGATATTACCAACCAGTTTACTCCAAAACTCAAGCAACTTTTCGTACTAATTCTTGTTCATTCCCAGCGAAATAAAAAAGGTATTACAACCCGTGAGCTATCCGAAATCCTGTGGTCTGGAATGTCGTATCAAAATGCTAAGAACAGCCGGGGGGTAACTATTCGTAAACTTCGAATAATATTACAATCTTTTGAAGATATTGAGATTATTTTCAATGTTGATTGCTGGACTATTAAATTTTCAAAGTCAGTCTATTGCGACTATGTAGAGTGTTTAAACTTACTCAATGAATATAAAGATTCTCTTCCTGGTTTTTATCTTGATTTTTACAAAATAATAAGAGCAGGTGAAGTTTTTAAAGGAGAATCCCACATCTGGCTTGATGACTATAAAGGTTACATTGGAAATAATATTGTAGATATCTTAATCAAGTTTATTAATAAGCTTGACATTGAAAAAGACAGTGAATTAATTTTGAAATTGACTGATCGTATTTTAGTAACAGACCCGGTAAATGACCAGGCAATCTCCTTCAAGCTTAAAATCCTGATTTTCCAGGATAATTTGAACACTGCTAAATTTACTTATGAAAAATTTGCCACATTATATGAGCAAATGTATAATGAAAAACTTGCTTTAACCTTTGATGATTTAGTAAGATCTTAAAAAATATTTTCTTATAGGTTAATTTTCTTTTTAACCCACTTAATCCATTATTAACCAGAGAACTATTTTTTTGTCATTTTTTATATTCTCGAAAAATTAACCCATTTATTAACCCACTAATAATCGACACCTAAGCGCCGATTAAATCCTAAATAAGTGTCTTCATATAAATTTGGCTCAGCTTAATTGCCAAAAACTATTAATGACGAAGATGAAATTTAAACTTAAAAATCCATTTAAAGGAAAAAGGGCTTACTTATGGTTTATTGCTCTTGGAGCAGCTGGCTGTATTTTGGTTCTTAGGTTAGGAAATAAGGCAATGGAGTACACCTCTACCGATGAGTATTGCATGTCATGCCATATCCACCCGCATGCTGAACAAAGCTGGAGACTTTCCACCCATTATAATAATAGCGCCGGGGTAATTGTTCATTGTATTGAATGTCATTTACCACCTAAAGGGCACGGTCACTTATACGCAAAAGCAAAGCATGGATTCAAGGATGTTTACGGAATGCTTTTTAAAGACAGTGCCGACCTTAACTGGGAAGAGAAAAGACAGCTTGAGTTTGCCAAAAATTTTGTATACAAAGAATCATGCCTGAAATGCCATGAGAATCTTTTTCCTGTTACACTTTCTACGGAAGGGGAAAATGCACATTTAGCATACTTAACCAACGAAGAAGAACTAAGGTGTATTAACTGTCATTTACATGTTGGACATTATAATCCGAATGCAAAGCATGCGCAAAATATGAATTTTGGCATTCAGGTAACAGAAAATAAAGATATATATACTGAAGCAACCAAAGTAACCCGCTTCTCCAACTTTGAAGAGAAAATTCCCGGAACAAGTGTCTCATTTAATATGGTTGCAATTAAAGGTGGTGAGTTTTTAATGGGTAGCCCGGAAAAAGAACCTTTAAGGGATAAAGACGAAGGACCTGTCCATAAAGTAAAGGTTGATGATTTCTGGATGGCTGAGATCGAAGTGAGCTGGGAAGCTTATTTAGCATTCTTCAAAGCAACTTCATCGCAAGGTAGAAAAGAAGCAGTTGAAGAAGATGAAGTTGATGGTATCACCGGACCAACTCCTCCGTGGGGTGCGCCGGACCAAGGTTGGGGTAAAGGAGATCGTCCTGCAATTACAATGAGCTGGCATGCTGCGAACACTTACTGCAGATGGTTAACTCAAATTACAGGCAAGAAGTACCGTTTGCCAACTGAGGCTGAATGGGAATACGCAGCACGAGCCGGAACACAAACTCCATATCCTTTTGAAGGGAGTGCCAGGGATTATACCTCTCAAGGTTTCTTCAAAAAGATATTTGGAGCTGATACAACTATTATTAATACTTACGCAAATTATGAACTAAATAGCGATGGCAAAACAAAAGGCCCATCAGATGTTAAAGCGAATCCATTCGGTCTTAAAAATATGCATGGAAATGTTGCTGAATTTTGCCTCGATTTTTATTCTCCAGGAGCTTATGAGGAAAATGCTAAAGAAAAAATATCAGTAAACCCAAAAGGGCCAAAAAAAGGCAGGGAACGCGTTGTTCGGGGAGGTTCATTCAAGAGCGATGCGAAAGATATAAGAAGTGCGGCCCGGGATTACACAAAAACGAAAGCATGGTTAACAACTGACCCACAAATGCCTAAATCAATCTGGTGGTACTCTGATATTATTGGAATCGGATTTAGAGTTGTTTGTGAAGTGGATAATACAATTGAAAAATAAAACAAAATAGTGTCATGACTGATAAAGCAAAAAATATTAACCGAAGACGATTTCTGGAATCTACAGCACTTGCAAGTGTAGGTATTCTTGGAGCAGGGGCAGTTCTTTCTTCCTGCAAAAAGAAAGCAGATAACGCAGCATTAGGCTTACCCCCTATTTTAAAAGCTGCCCCGAAAGGGAAAAAATTGCGTGCAGGTCTCGTTGGAACTGGCAACAGAGGTACCGGAGCAGCTATTAACTTCATTAGTGCCGGGCCAGATTTGGAAATTGTTGCTTTGGCTGATGTTTTTCAGGATAAAGTTGATGCATGCAGAAAACGTTTTGCAAAATATAAAAGACCTATTGCTGATGATAAATGTTTCGTGGGTTTTGATGCTTATAAAAAGTTGATGGCCCTTGAAGAAGTAGATGTTGTTCTTTTAGCAACGCCTCCGCAATTTCGGCCCGAACATTTTAAAGAGGCTGTACTACAGAAAAAACATGTTTTCCTTGAAAAACCAATGGCAGTTGATCCGGTAGGGATTCGCTCTATTATTGCTACAGCCAAAAAGGCGAAAGCAATAGGATTAAACGTAGTGACAGGAACTCAGCGCCGTCATCAGGAAGACTATATTGAAACATACAAGCAAGTAGCCAACGGAGCTATTGGTAAAATTGTTTCGGCAAAAGCATTCTGGAACCAAAACCACGTTTGGTTCCGCACACGCGAAGAAGGTTGGGATGATATGACATACATGATCAGAAACTGGAACAACTTTAGCTGGCTATGTGGAGATCATATTTTAGATACCCACGTTCACAATATTGATGTTGTAAACTGGTTTGTTGGCAAACATCCCGAAAGCGCAATTGGATATGGTGGACGTGCCAGAAGATTAACAGGTGATCAATACGACTTCTTTAGTGTTGATTTTGACTATGGTAACGGATTAAGTTCACACAGCATGTGCCGCCAGATTGACAATTGTGCGAATGGTACAGGGGAATTAGTCGTAGGTACAGAAGGATATACAAACTGCCAAAACACGATCTGGAATCATGATGGTAGTGTTAAATGGAAATTTGAATATCCAAAAGATGAGAACGGCCAGCCGATGAATAAAATTAAAATTCCCCCATACGTACAGGAACACATGCACCTGGTTCATGCAATTAGAACGGGAAAATACGTTAATGAGGCAGAACAAACAGCAACTTCTACCCTAACAGCAATTATGGGAAGAACAGCTGCATATACAGGTAAAAAAATTACCTGGGAAGAAATTTTTAAATCAGATATGGATCTTGGGCCCAAGGAAATAAAATTTGGGCCAGTAGATATGGAATTTCCAGTTCCTGTACCGGGAACAGCGCATAAAGCATAACCTAAACCAACTAAACCTTTTAATTAGTAGTAGTGAATGCTCCGGGAGTTGAAAGTAATTTCTCTCCCGGATGCTTTCAGCAAAAAAAGGTTATTAATGCTTTAAACTTTGGAAGATGGTTTCACTGGTAGTACCCATATTTAACGAAGCAGAGCTAATCGACGAATTAGTTCCCAGGACCACGAAAGCACTTGAAAGCTTTACAAAAGATTTTGAAGTCATTTTTGTGGATGATGGTAGTTTTGATTCCAGTCTTGAAAAACTAATTGGCTACCAGGAAAAAGACAAGCGTTTAAAAATCATTTCATTTTCTAAAAATTTCGGACATCAGGCAGCATTCACTGCCGGCCTGGAATATGCCAAAGGTGAGTTTGTTGCAATGATGGACGGAGACCTTCAGGACCCACCTGAATTGTTGGCAGAAATGCACAAAAAGTTAATTACTGAAGATTTCGATATTGTAAGTGGTAAACGAACTGCCAGAAAAGGGAAAGTCACAAAAAATATTTTCACGAACATTTTCCATTCAATTTTTAAAAGGGTTGCAAATGTTGATGATCTTGAAAATGCGGGTAACTTCTCAATGATGAACCGCAATGCAGTCAACGCACTAATTTCCCTTAAAGAAAGGGTAAGGTACCTTCCGGGACTTCGTAGCTTTATTGGCTTTAAACATGGTTATGTAGAGTACGTCCGGGAAGACCGCTTTCAGGGAGAACCCAAAATGTCCCTTAACAAACTAGCCCTGTTAGCCAGCGATGCTATTTTCTCATTCTCAAAGCTTCCGATAAAAATTTGTTTGGCTCTCGGACTTATTGGCACTTTTGTTTTTATGCTTGCAGGTATTTATGTGCTGGTCGCAAAAATAGTTGGATTTGCAGTCCTTGGCTGGCCCTCAACAGTATTAAGCATCTACTTCCTGGGGTCAATCCAATTGATTTTCCTGGGAGTGGTAGGTGAATATGTTTACCGAATTTATAAGGAGTCTCAAAAGAGACCACTTTACTTTATAAAAAAGATTTACGAAAAAGAATAATCAGAATGAAACGTGATATCCTGAAAATAACCTTCTATATCCTTGCATTTTTGATGCTGGGAGCTCTGCTGTTAATTAGCAGGGATGCAGGTATTTCAGGTGATGAAGAAGTTCATCATGTTCATTCTGAAAAAGTATACGATTATTTTGCAACACTTGGGAAAGACCGTGATGCATTGCACACACCCAAAACTCATTTACAGTATTACGGGCAATCCCCGGATAATATTGCAACCATTTTAATCCATTGGCTTGGGATTAGTGATGTTTATGGGTTTAGGCATTTATTCAGCAGCTTTATAGGCTGGCTTGCTATTTTCGTTTCAGCTCGCTTTGCTGTTTGGATGAAAGGCTATCGTGCAGGCATTATCGTATTGCTACTGTTTGCTGTATCACCCCGCTTTCTTGGTCATTTGCAAAATAATATGAAAGATATTCCTTTTGCCCTGGCTTATATTGCCGGTGTTTATTATACACTGAAATTAACCTATGCCAAGTTTAAACCGCAATCTTCAGGTTTACTTTTTTTCTTGATCGCTAGTATTGCTTTTTCCGTCAGTATCAGGGCAGGGGGAATCTTATTGGTGTTTTATCTCCTTTTTGCAGGGTTTCTTTATTTATTTTATGATTTCATTGAGAAAAAAAACCTGGATTGGAGGTTTGCGCAAAAACTATTTGTTCGGCTTTTGGTCATCTCATTTATTGGGTACCTGATCGGACTCATTTTATGGCCTTACGCTTTACAAAATCCAATTGTCCACCCCTGGGAATCATATAAAGTAATGACGGATTTTCCAACGACCCTCCGTCAGATTTTCGATGGTGAATTTATCTGGTCGGATTTCCGCCCCTGGTATTACCTTCCGAAGTACCTGCTGATCACTATCCCCATCATTGTTTTTGTGGGCCTGGCCCTCTTTGTCTTCTATTTCAAAAAGATTTCAACTCAAAAGCACAGGGTAACTTGTGCTCTTCTTGTTTTTTCAGTAGTATTCCCCCCCCTATTTGTAATTCTGGTTGAAGCAAACTTATATGGTGGATGGAGACATTTTTTATTCATTTTTCCAGGCCTTATCATCATGTCTGCCTTAGGTATAAATGAGTTTTATAAGCAAATAAATATTCGACCTGTTAAAATCTTTTTTACTGTTGTACTTGTGTTATTGCTTATCCACCCGGTTCGTTTTATGGCAAAGTCCCATCCTTATTACTATTTGTATTACAACCAGGTTACAGGCGGTTTAAAAGGTGCTTATACAAAATACGAGACTGACTACTATTACCACACTATGCGAAGTGGTGCCGAATGGTTAAAAACATATTTAAAAGAAAACAAAATCAACAAGAAAACAGTAGTTGCCGGCAATTTCCAGATCTCGCCTTATTTTTCTGAAAACAAAAATGTAAAATTTAAGTACCTGTCCTATATCAAAAGTCAAGATGAAAACTGGGACTATGCAATTTTTGCAAACAGTTACATTCACCCTGAATTACTGAAAAATGGAAGTTTCCCGCCGGAAGGGACAATTCACACGGTTGAAGTTGATGGGGTTCCGGTTTGTGCAGTTGTAAAAAGGAAATCGAAAGAAGGGAAAAAAGGGAAAGCAGCATACTTAAAGAAGGACTATGAAACGGCTTTAGCACACTATAATGAATCTTTGAAAAGTTATAAGAAAGACGGGCACCTTTACTACAGGGCAGCAAAATGTTTATATTTGCTTGGGAACAAAGAAGATGCTTTGGAAACTTTAGAAAAGTCTTTTAAAGTTAACCCGGTTTACGAACCATCTTTAAAACTGGCTGGAGTTATTCATAAAGAAAACAGGAACACTCGAAAAGCCAAGGACTATTTTTATAACTTGATTGAAGTTAATAGAAAATACGTTAGTGCATATGTAGAACTTGCTGAAATTTATTTTCCTGAGAACCCCAATAGGGCAAGGGAGCTTTTAAAAGAAGCACTGAAACTTAACCCAAGGTACAGGCCAGCCGTAGAAGCATTAGCAGACACCTACCAGGAAACACATCCGGGTATTGTTGATAGATACAGAGAACATTTAAATTCAACGAAATATTAATTAAAGGTTTACAAAAAATGAAAAAGTTATTGTTGTTATTAGCAGTCTTAGGACTATCTGCAGCTGGTAGCATTAGCCCGGTTGCAGCGCAGGAAGATGAAGATCTTTTGGCAATTGAAGATACATTGTCAATTGATGATATGGACCCGGTATTTTACGAAGAGGAAAAATCTGAAGAAAGCAATTTGACTACGATTTTGATTGTTGCAGGTGTTGTAGTAGTTGCTGCTGGTGTTTATTTCTTTGCAAAGAAAAAGAAGAAATAAGCTTTGACTAATACCCGGTAATTGTAGTTATTACCAAAAGGGAAAAGAGGCTATCCAAAAAGTTAACTTAACCGCTAAGTATTTTAAGGAACCGCAAAGATACAAAGAATTAAGCTTTTCTATATCAGAAGCTTAATGTTCTTTGCGTAATCTTCGCGTTCTTCGCGGTTTGAATTTTATTCTTTTGGGACAGCCTCTTTTTTATCTCTATTCGTTTACATTATTCTGTCTCGGGGGCAAAAGTTTCGTGGAAATCGGTTGACAACACCCTGAATTCAGTCCGACGATTAATAGCAGTTGCAATCTCCTGTTGTTCAGGTTCAAGTTGAAGAATGAATTCTTCCGTTAGTTCATCGTTACGCTTCAGGAAATCGTAATTCTTAGCCATTGAACGGGTAATCTTTTTAGGCCATGTTTCACCATACCCTTTGGCTACCAAACGGTCTGGGTTAATTCCTTTCCCTATTAAATAGTCGACGACAGCTTGCGCTCTTTTTTGTGATAAGTCGAAATTAAACTGATCGGAACCAACATGGTCAGTATGCGACATTAATTCAATGGTAATGGTCGGATTTAATTCAAGAATCGCAACTAAACTGTCAAGTGCATTGACAGATTCACGGAGCAATTCCCAACTTCCGAACTCATAATTAATATTGTCCACCCTAATTGGTGCATCAGTTGGTGTCAGATAAAGATCGACCCTAAAGTCTTTACTGTCTTCCAAATCAATTGTGGTTTCACGTCTTTTATCATTCAGGAAACCATCTTTAAATCCAGCAAAAATATAGTCGGTCTCCGGGTTCAGTTTCAGCTGAAATTTACCGTCTTCAGCCCTTAACTTTAGGTTGGTTCCATCTGTTCCAATAATGCGAACACGGGCACCATCAAGGCGTTGATTTGTTTCTTTATCGTATATTTCTCCAGATACCCTAAATACTTTTGGCGGTAAGTAGAATGAGAAAATATCGTCACTCCGGGAACCTTTTCGGTTAGATGAAAACATACCACGCTCTTCTTCCCCCGGAATAAAGGACATTGCAAAATCGTCACCCGAAGAGTTAACAGGAGCTTTCATGTTTTGAATTTGCCATTCATCATTTTCATCTTTTACAGCTTTGAAAATATCCAATCCCCCCATACCCATATGGTGGTCTGATGAAAAGTAAAACTCCCCATTTTGGCGAACTGTAGGAAAAACTTCGTTGCCGGGAGTATTAATTTTCTCGCCCATATTGACCGGATTGCTATAAGAGCCTCCATCTTTTTTTGCCATCCAAATATCTTTCCCTCCAAAGCCTCCGGGCCGGTCAGATACAAAATACAAAGTATTTCCATCTGGTGATAAAGCAGGGTGTGCAGCAATTAAACTATCGCCAAGTATTTCTATTTTAACCGGTTCTGACCAATCCCCCCTGGATAATTTAGCTGAATAAAGTTCCGTTCCAAGATGGTTCATTTTGTCAAAACGTGCACGGGTAAAAATCATCAAATCCCCATTCTGCGACAAAGCAGTTGCTCCATCTTCATCGGTAGTATTAATTATTCCGGATTCTTCGATTAGCTGTGGTTCTCCCCATTTTTGTCGTTGAACCTGAAACTCAGCCCTGAAAATATCAGCATTGTATTCCCCTGTAATTGAACTTTCACGCTTACCTGTCACGTCTTCCCTGTTTGATGTAAACAGAACCTCATTGTCTTTATTCCCTACAAAAACAGGAGCATAATCACTGTATTTTGAGTTCAGTTCGCGCACTGCATTTACAACATAGCGGGTTGGGTTTTCTTCCCAGTCTTCCACATACCGACAAGCATCCATCCCGTTAATTGCCCGAATATCTTCCGGAACAGAATCAAGATAAATTTGGTAATATTCAATTGCATCTTCAAACTTCTTGGTAGCTCTTAAACAATCAGCATAATACAAATGAGCATCAAAATCCGGGTGCCCCCTTCGAATTGCATTCTTATACCAGATCGCAGCTTTGGCATATTCGCCAATTTTAAAGTAAGCATCAGCCAATTGGTAAGCCATCTCCATCTTTCGCTTTAAATCTTTATCCTTCCGATAGGCTTTTCTAAATTTTTCAGTTGCACGGTAATATTCCCCGATTTCATAGGAATTACTTCCCATCCGATAATTTTTCTGAGCAGAACACCCAGCTAAAAGTAGAATAAAAGATAAGCCAATTAGGGCTAAAAAAGACTGTCTCATGAATAATGCTTATTAAGGCAATAAAAGTAACCAAATTTGTCCGTTATCGAAAAACGTAGAAAAGTGGATTTAAGTATAACTGTTATAGTGAAAAAGAAGGAGAGAATTTGAGAATGGGAGAAAAAGAGAACAGGAGAGTAAAGTATAACCGCTTAGCCATTAAAATTGGCTAAGCGGTTTAGTTCCACCCATCAATTGGAAGTTAAAAACTTCCACCCCATTATTATGAGCGAACTTTTAACCCTAAAGTTTCTAAAAGCTGGGGATTATCCTCAAGTGCAATGCGGGCTACATCGTAGAACTCACGCATCCAGACTGCTATTTCTGTAATTGCTTTGTCTTTTACTTTTGTTGCGTCCTGCGATTCCCCGACTTCACGCAGATAGTCTGCACGGGCTCCTTCTACAGCTGTTACTTTTTCTGAACCTGAGCTTAGTTCTTCATCCGTAACTTTTAGCCGCAACATTTTTTGCTTGATTTCATCGCTGGATTGAGCAACAGTATAGAATTTACGGATTGCTTCGAGCCATGCTGCATAAGCATCCGGCAAACTACGGTGTAGTTCAAGTTTAGATAGTGTGACCATATCATCGCGAAAAACTACCCTTGCTTTTTTACGGTGCAACCAGTACATCTCAGAAAGTTCTGCTTTTAATCTATCCAACTCTTGTTTTGCTTCTGAGGTTTCATCGTCTTCAAGCTTATTGTTTTCATAAGTAGTTTGGGCATATTCCCATAAGTTTTTCCCTACTGCAAGAGTTGGATCATCATAACCATACTCAACCATCGTAGTGGCGATTTGGGGCTGTTTTTTAACATTTTCAAGAGCTACCCGGTACTGTTCGAGTAAATCGGATTCTGTTTTTTTCGGATTTGAACTCATAATTTTTGTTTAAAAGTTTGTAATTAAGGGTATTTTATTGTCTGGTATATGAGACGCGATAAATCGCGTCTTTACAATGAGCTTTATCGCGAAGATGTTATACTTTTCTACCTGCAAGGCAAGCTCCCCTACGTATCCGGCAAGTGTTCCTACGGGCTGGTCATGTGTTCCTACACGTGGGTGATGCATCCCTACAGGCAGGTCATGCGTTCCTACACGTGGGTGGTGTATCCCTACAGGTGGGTCATACGTTCCTACCCGTGGGTGGTGTATTCCTACAAGCGCGGCATACGCTCCTACATAAAGGTTGACTGTTCCTACAAGGAATTTAAATGTTCCTACGCTTGTAGCAAGCTTGTTGGGGCATCTATTTGTTAATTCTATCGGCCAGGGGTGTATTTTCTGTATTGTATTTCTCATGCTTATGGGGCGGCAATGCGTACTACATTGCTTTTATTTGTTAATATTGACCAATTTACAACATTCTGATTAATTTACAAAATGGTTTTTGGGTTTTTTTATTTATGGGAGGTGGTTAATGGGGTTAAACCTGTTAGTTTGTAGACCTGACAGGTTTTGAAAACATTGTCAGGCCGGTGAACTGGGATCTTATCCCTTTACCGGGCAATGTAGTTATTCAGGTTGTTTTTCTACAGGTTAATCTTTCACGCATCGAACACCAAGTCCATAAGATTTGTAATGAGAATAACTGCGAAAACTTGAACTGTTCCAGCTTAGTTTATAATAGCTTGCAAAAGATTTTCCTCTTCTATCTGAAGTCCACCAATATGCATCATGACCAACATCGTAATATAGATGGTACTTTTTCTTATTGTGGCGATAACCATTTGGAAGGGCTGAAAAGCCAAATTCATTAGTTCCAGTTTTATTAAAAATCCACCCATAATTTGCCTTGAACTTTCTCACATGTTTATTCCACCCTTTTTGTAAAAGAAACCATTCTTTTTCCGAAGGAAGATGCCATCCATCCGGACAAACTTTGCACGCTGTTTCCCAGTTATAAAGTTTCCCCAATTCCTTATAAAAATTTACATTTCCTTTATAACCATGAATTGTGTGATAATCCCAACAGCCCCCTTCTCCATCATAAGCTAAATTTTGAGCCATCCAGATTTGATCTCCAATTTTTACCCAGTTATAAATCTGACCATCGCGTTCATCAACAAAAGTCCCTTTAGAACCACTGAAATCATTTGATTGACTACTCTCCTTATCTTTTTGAACAATCTTATTAAACATCTCTTTTGTCCCATTTTCATATTTAATCATAAATATTTCATTTGTACTAAGATTATAAGTTGGTCCATCAATATTTTCATACTTTCTGTACTTTATAAAGTCATTTGCGATTTCAGTTACTTTTGATTTAATCTCATCGCCATTTTTGAGGATAATAATATCTTGTGCAAATGTAAAGTGCAAGCAAAATACAAGGAACAATAATAAAAGTAGATTTCGTTTTTCCATTATTTTTAATTTTGTCTATTCTTCTGTTTCTTCTTATCCAATCGCTGTTGTTTTTTTAAAGCCTTTGCTTTAGCTTTTTCAATTTGCTTAAGGCAAATTTCTTTGCTGTTTTTTGCATACGTTTTTTTCTTCTTGTCGATCCAAAAATTAGTCGTGTTAGGACCATTTCTCATTGCTGCCACCATAGTCAAACCAGCATATGCCCTGATATTATCTGATTTTAACTTAAAGCTTTTCAATATTTTCTTAATGTCTGGGTCAGAATCAAAATCAAAATCGTTGAATTGAATTTGGGTTTTTTCTTCTAAGGCATCAAAATCATGGAGGTTAGCTGCAAAATCATTACCAGAAATCACAATTGCATCGCCCTCGCCTACAAATGCATTAGGAGAACTGTAATTAGCAAACATAAAATAGCGGATATTTTCGAAATCAATATTTTTGTCTTTTAGGATTTCAACAACATCTCTGAACACCTTTTCTAAATCAATCTTTTGATTAAACGAACCTGAAACTACACCCAGATTATTCCCAACACCAAAAACATTGATTCCGGTATTTTTATACGTTTCATCATCATACTCCGAAGCCAAATAATCCGTTATAATTTCTTTGCAATCACAAATTTCTTCGCTATTGATTACTTCGTTCCATTTCAGGTCTTGTGCAAAAGCAATACTTGCTAAGAATACGATGATAAACAAACCACCCAGTTTTTTCATAAGATTCTCATTTAGTCCGTTTTTAAAATTCTTTACCACAAACTCTTATAAGTAATATTTTTGGGCTGTCCGCTACCAAAAGCAACACCAACATCACGATAAGCCTGGATTCGTTCACTTTCCAGGTTTATTCTTTTTTGCACGTGGAAATCCCATTCCCGGTCATCCACTTCGGCAATTTTTTTTGATATTCGTTCTGCCAAGACAAAAACCTGATCGAACATGTCAGCACCGGGGTTTATTTCTGCCAATATTGCACCGGCGTCTTGCGCACCATCCCAGCTTTGGTTAGCATTCCAAACATGGGTTGCTTTAGCTAACTTTCTCCTGCCTTCCTTATTAATTTTTTGCTGATATATGGATGGTATAGCACCATAACTTTTGTTCCAGCAAGCTTTACATTCGTTAGGGACTGATGTCAGCATCCAGATTGCTTCATCATATTGGTTCATTTTTGCCAAAGTTTGCGCTTCTCTAATTATCCGTTCACAATTCGAATTATAATAATTGATTATCCCTTGCCGTCCTCGTTTAATAAACGATTGATATCCCGGATCAGTGGTCTGAATATTCCGTATTGCATTCATATACGCTTTTGTTGTGTTTTCCCCAACACCTTTCACCATTGTCGAATAGCTTGAAAATGACTTCCCTTCAAAGCCATCACCAATGTAAAACGTGAGGTCAAATGTATAAGCATGTCTTGGAGGAACTGTTGCCGTGACATTTTTGGTCAGTACCACCATATTTGCAGATATGATAAAGCGGGAATTATTACCGCTACTTGATAACCCGTTTTTTAGCACAAACTGGATTAATTTATTTTCAAGGTTAACCCTGGCATAGGAAGGCAGACCTTCAACAGACCCAGGTATCCAGGCAGTAAGTGCAATCCCCCCTAAGTCATTTTGTTTGTCCTGCCCCTTTGCGAAGGTTGGATTTAAAGCAAGAAAAAGGATTACTATAATGAAACCATATTTTACATTCATAATTATAACTTTTTATTTTTCACCAATAACCAATTGGGCCTGGCCAAGCCCCTGCATCATAAGCTTAGATTCTATCTGATACTCTGACCTAAGCATCTTCCTGAGTTCCCGTGCCCAGGCCCTCGCATCCATTGCCCTGTCCCTTTCATTGTACAATGGGATCCTAACCTGTTCAAAGAACATCATATTTTCTGTCGCAATACTCAAATTAAACCTTCCTTTAACGGTATTGTCATCAACCCAATATTCAATTATCTCGCTCAGTTCCATACCATCATGTTCACTTTCAAGATCCCCATCAAATGAATCCCATACTTTGATCCGAAGTGCAACCTCACGCCCATTTTCAAAAAGATCATCAAAATGCGACTGGAGTTGTGCATTAAAATTGTCAAGGTGAGCAACAACAGCTTCTTCCAACAAAACTGGCAATTCAGCACTAAATGATGGTTGCCCCGTACCTGAAGAACCCGCAATTTGTTTATTGGTGTAAGCATCTAACCCTTGTAAGACATAAGTAATTGATCGTTTTGGCCCATTTCGGTTCACAGTCCAGGTCAACTGCATCCAAATATCTGCCCTTGTTACTTTTTTCAAAAGGTCAATAGGGTTCTCATTGATTTGCGCCCCGCTTTTACTGGTAAACATTGCATCTTCTGCCGATTGATTTTGAAGCATCCGTAATGACGATTCCAGGTTTTTTAAAGGAAATCCACGGTCTGTCATCAATTCATTTATCTTGCTTACCGCCAAAAGTAAATCGGCATTCTCTTGAAGTGCCCTTTTATAGTCCGGGACTTTGACAGGGGTACCTAAATTATCATACTCAAGCATGTACCCATTCTTATTGCACCAGAGATCACTTGGAACAACCATTATTGTTGGTTTTTTAGCTTGGGAAAAACCTGTGAGACCCGAAATTAAAAGAATAAATATTAAGGCAGTTTTAAAGAAATATTTCATTGTTCCCATTATTTAATGATTCCATCTTCAATCATTTTTTTTCTTAATCCTGATGTTTTAACCCTTATAACAGTGTTATAGGTTTTTTGAAATCCAGAGTTTTTAGATTCTCGCCTGATCTTTAGTCTTTTGCCTGATCTGCTTTCGTAAAGGATAAAGTCCCTAAATTCTCCATCATCAGCAAAGAAATTATCAAAGTAATCCTGATATTTAGTGCGGGCATTAACAACATTGACAATTGGTCTCATATTGCAATCATCATTCTGGTTCCCACTTCTGATCCCTTTAAAAAGTAAATCTCTAATCCCATTCTTCTGAGCTTGATTAATACCATCAGACCGGGTAAGGCCCCTACCCCAAACCCTCAATGTTTGAGTTCCATCAAGGTCAGAACCCAGGCACTCTGATTCATATTTATAATTTCCAGTAAATGAGCCAGGGGATTTGCAGGAAAACAGGGCAAACATTAAAAGCATTACCCAAAAACAAGACTTGAAAATTGGTTCCATATTCATAACTACCTATTTAAAATCCTGAACTAAGGCTTTTAATAACGCCTGCCGCTTCAAGGTCTTTCCTTAATGCCCTGACATTAACCGATACTACCAATCCAATTTTATATTCCCTGTCAACCTTTAACCGGTCTTGTGCAGCCACAGAACCATCTGTCGAAAGTGTAACAAACTTCATGTATTTCCCATTATCCGAAAAGAAGCTTTTAAAGAAGTCGTTTTTTTCATTTTCCAAATTAGGGTTTGATATTAATGGCCTTTGACTTGGTATTCCAGGTTTTCCTAAAATCCCTTTAAAAAGGACCCCATGGACTGCATTTTTTTTAGCATGTTCAATTGCAACTTCAGGATTAGCGGAGTATGACCATACTTTGAGCAAATATGTACCGGGGACGCCCACCCCAACACTTTCTATTTCATATCTCCACCCCTGACCTACTTTGTCTTTTTTCTTTTTACTGGTTGCATCTATGCTTACAGAGATTAGTGCAAGCATTAATGTGGGTAACAAAATCAATTTTTTCATTTTATGTATTTATTTTTTTATTTGACGGATTAACATCCCCGCATGATAGTTTTTTGTACCTTTAAAATAAGTCCTGTCAACGCCTTTTGAGTTTTTCTTTTTGTTGCGTAATCCATCTCCGGCATTAAACCGATTGTCCCAAATCTTACCTCTCTGTACTGATATTACACCTTTTCTTCTGTATTTGGTAATTCCATTTTTATTTTCGAACTTCTCTAAAACTTCATACCGGTCACCTGGTTCCAAACCTTCTTTGAGCCCAATCTTGGCCGTAATTGGAAATCCTGAATATAAAGGGGTTTTTGTTTTAAATACATCATGCTTTTTCTGGAGTTTAGCATATACAGCATCAATATTTCTGGTTGTGGCAACCCTTACAATCTCTTCTTCAGATCTCTTTTTCTTTAATGAAAAGGTTACCAGATTCCTGGATCTTTCATTCCCCAAATACTTAAGCTTAAATAAATCTGATTGATCAAACTTATTTTTTCTTTCCTCAGAAAAGTTATCAGTTGCCATCCAATAATCTGAATAAAAGATTGAAGCAATGGAATCATTCCATTCTAATTGATATAAATATGAATTTGTCCAGACTGAATAACCTTTTTTAGCTTTGTTATAGGCAATATCTGCTGCCTTGATAGCCATTAACCTCACCAGTGGTTTTTCAATTTCGTTTGCCGCTTTAACAGCGGTTTCCCTTATCAACCTTGCAGGAAGTTCGTTACTGATAAAACTCAGCCTGGAAACCACAACAAAAGTATTGCCTATCAATTCTTCCCCTGCATCAGCCAGTGAAGCCACCCCTCTTACTGAATTACTGGCGATATGTGCTTCCATTTCAGTTGCATCATATTCACCCCTTTGAGCGATCAGATCCATATTAAACGATCCATTCGGTTGCCGGTTGAACCATTTGGCCAACATTTTGTGAGCAATTTTATTCTTATCCAAATATTTCCTGATAACCGTAGAAAAATCCATCGTGTCATTTTCAACTTTACCATAATCCTTAGGGTCAAATGATTTTTCCCCAATAGTATGGTTATTGTATTTATCTGGGAAGGGTGAATTATAATAAGCATTTATTACTTCATCTTTATATGGGAAATTATCTGATTCGATCAAAATAGTGTGCAGTGAACTTCTTTTATAGTTTGCGTTGATATTTTGTTTTGCTTTTTTATTTTGTGCACCTGCAACATTTAATATTAGTACACAAAAAACAATCAGTACTTTATTCTTCATTTCGCTTACATTGGTTATTTACTTATAAAACTGGGGAAAACACACATCAAAACGGCAAAGTACACCGCATACAGGTATATCCAGTCTGTTGTTGACAGTAATCTAAATTTTTATAGCAATATTTTGAATGCTGATTCGAATATGGAGTATCTAGGTCACAATACTTACCGCTAGGACATCGAGTAATATCATCATCATCTTCACAGCCCAGAACAAAAAGAATTAAGATACATAACGAAAGCCCGAAGGCGATTGAGAATAAATTTTTCAAGTAACTAATTTTCATAATATTATATATTAAAATTTAATAATTAAGGGGAATTTACTCGCTAATAATTGTGGTACTGGGACAAATCCAGTATGACAAAATTTTATTGAATCATTCCTAATATAATAGGTAGTTGGAAGTTCTCTGGAATATCTTAAAATGTCATTTTTAGTCAATTCAAATATCTCACTCTCAATATTGAATATATCCTTAAATTTTTGCTTGGTATTATTATCACCTTCCCTTACAACAAAAACTACTTTATCGACAATATCGTCTTCTATATATTTTTTTACATTCTCAATTGAATTGAGACAATACACGCAATTGTATGAGAAGAAAAACAATAAAGCTCTTCCATTTTCACATGATTTATAAAATGATTCTTTCTTCAAACTATTAATTAAGTCTGCATCAAAGTTCTCTTTTCTTGATGTAGTAAAATTTTCAGGTAGATGAAAGGTAGTCCCAGTTGCAAATGTGCCCACTAACAAAACTATCAGAATAATAGCTTTTTGATATCCCTCTATTTTAGATTCTTGTCTTCTTTTTGCTAACCGATAAGCTAAAATAATTAAGAATCCAATAATTGTATTTCGAAGCAATACAGTAATCCATGAATTTGCTTCAAAAATCTTAAGATCTGGAAAGCAGTAACAGTTAGTAATTCCATGTGATAAGCCCCAAATGTATACACCAGTAAAAACTGTTATAAATAAAAATGCAGTTAACAAGCTTATTCTAACTCTTACTTGCAAAATCAATTGAAGTCCTATGAAAATTTCTGAAATTATAATTGCCGGAGAAAAAAGCGAAAAGTAACCTAATTTATATTGATGATAAAGAATATCTGTAAATTCTCCTGTATGATTAATCTTAGTTATTCCTGCAACCAGAAAAACTGATCCTAATAAAACTAAAATCCACAAATTAAAGATTTTGGAGTTCGATAGGCTTTTAAGTATTTGTTTAAGTTTATTCATGCAGATATAGTTGCCAAGTTACCCCCAAACAAGCTAAGCTACCAAAGCTGAGAGACCTTATTGTATAGAACCGGGTTTTTAAAGGATAAAGAGGTGGGCGGGTTGTATGAAAGGGGGAAGGTGAGAGGGTGGGAATTTGGATTATTAGATTGTCGGATATAAGAATATTAAAGATCTGAACTAAAAAAACCTTCCAGGTTCTGAAAACCTGAAAGGTTTAACTGGCGGTTAAAACCGCCGCACCTGGGCTTAGTAGAGGAATCCGAAAAGCCAAAGTGGTATTTTGTTATTGGAAGGGTATTCTATTCCATCAGCTGCGATAAATGCATTTTCCGTTCCACTAATTTGTTTTCGCGTTTTGGATTGCCCGCCAACTTCAAAAAGGTATTTTTCATCAATAAGGAAATCTCCTGAAACCGGGTAGCTAATTTTATGTTTTACTTTTAGCTGGTTTAAAAAAAATGTTTCCCGGATATTCCCCATATCCGGTTTTTCATTGGACAGTGCAAACATGAGATTGGTGTTATTCAGGTAAAGCTTATCGGGTTTGTTTAGATAGTTAATGCCAACTGAATCTTTTGTGAGCCATTTTACAATTTCTGCTTTTTCGAGGTAATACAGGAATTTTAGTAAAGAATCACGGCTTGTCCCCGACTGCGCTGCCAGCTTTTGGATATTCGGTTTGTACGGAACAATTTGTGACAGTACGGACAACATCTTCTTTATTTTCAACACCGAATAAAAATCAATATGGAATATGGAAGGCAAGTCGCTTTCCAAAACCAGGTTGATGGTATTTAACAAACGGTACAGGTAATTCTTTTCGCTTTCAATAAAAAAGGGATAATATCCGGTTTGCAGGTACTCATTAAACAATTTTAATGGCTTTATTTGCTTCGTTACCTGCGATGCAAGGGTTTGTTTTTCGTCCAGGATTTTCTCCAGCATGTAACTTTCAAAAGCAATACCATATTTTAATTCAATAAATTCACGAAAGGACAATCCCGGCAAGTTATAGAGCATTGCCCTGCGGCTGAGGTCGTGAGACCCTTTATGGATTTCGAGTGCTGAAGAACTGGTAAAAACAACTTTTAGCCCGGGAGTGTTGTCATAAATGTTTTTTAACTCCTGCGACCAATTAGGATATTTATGCACTTCATCAAGGAAAAGATAATCACCCCCTTTTTTATAAAATTCTTCGGCAAAATAAACCAATGGTTTCCCGGTAAAATAAATATCGTCCAAACTTGCATAAAGTGTTTCTAAATGAGTTGGCAGGGTTTTAATGTATTGGAGCATTAGTGTCGTTTTTCCGGCACCTCTTGCTCCTGAAATTCCGATAAGCTGGTCATCCCAGTTAATTTCATTCAATAAAAACCGTGAAAAAGCGGTAGGTGTATTCTGTATCCGCCTGATTGAGATTTGTTTTAACCTTTCCATTTTGCTCCGATTATTGGAGTAAATATACACTATTTTACTAGCAGGATAGTAATAATCTGCATGAAAATCACAAATATAATATTTATATTTTTTCTTATAATCACTAATGTATTAGCGAAAATGTTACTGCGATTAAAAATATCGAGGGTAGAAAAATGGGTGAAATGGAGAATTTGAAACCTGGATGTTCGGGTTATAAGATTACCGGATATAAGAATATTAAAGACCCGGGAACTAACGGGGGTTACAAACCTTTCAGGTTTTGAAAACCTGAAAGGTTTAAACCGTAGTCAGACTCCGAAGTTCAGGACCGCAACCGGGAACTTTCAGTTACTATTCACCCGTCAGCTAACGGGATGGGACAAAGCCCGGTTCATTAAACGGAATCCACCGGGTTTATTAGGATTTGGGATTTACCTGGAATAATATTGGCTATTTGCAACATATACTTTACATTTGGACTATCTAATTGTAAAATACGGAATCGATGATACAACGTCCTTTTTGGATAAATAAATTTAATAGTTCATGGGAAACAAGACCTGTGACCTGGCTTTCCGGAGTGAGAAGAAGTGGAAAAACCACCCTTTCCAAAATGCTGCCTGGTTCTGTTTATTTAAACTGTGACCTGCCATCCGTAAAGCGTCAACTTGAAGATCCTGAGTTTTTCTTTCGGTCACAAGCTAAGAACGCAACCATTATCTTTGACGAAATCCATCGGCTCATTGATCCCAGTACTGTTTTAAAAATTGGAGCAGATGAATTTCCTCAATTAAAAATACTAGCCACCGGATCGTCTACTCTTTCAGCTACAAAAAAATTCAGGGACTCGCTTACAGGAAGAAAAAACCAGCTATTCCTTCCGCCTGTTTTATGGAACGAATCTATTGAAAATTTCAATATAAATGACCTGGACAAACGACTGCTCCATGGAGGGTTGCCTGAATTTTTGCTGGCAGAAGAAAAGGATCCTTCCCTCTACTCAGAATGGATAGACAGTTACTATGCGCGGGATATACAGGAATTGTTCGATATTCGCAACAGGACAGGCTTTATGAAACTCCTTCATCTTCTTTTTTTACAAAGCGGAGGAACGTTTGAAATTAGTTCACTTGCCAAAGAAAGTGGATTAAGCCGTCCAACTGTTATGTCCCATATTGAAGCACTTAGCGTTGCCCATGCAATTAACCAGATATCTCCCTATTTTGGTGGTGGAAAGAAAGAGATTGTCAAACGTCCGAAAATATATGCTTTTGACACTGGATTTGTTACGCATGTAAAAGGTTGGGATACTATTAGGGAATCAGATCGTGGGTTATTATGGGAACACTTGGTTCTTGACATGTTAAAAGTTAAATTTAATGAGGTATTTTACTGGCAGGATAAAAACAAAAATGAGATTGATTTTATAGTTAAAGGCAAATCAAATCAGGTATATGCTTTTGAATGTAAAATTAAGCCCGACAATTTTTCAGTAAAAGCCTTGCTCCAATTCAGGGAATATTATCCTGAAGGAAAAAATTATTGTATCTGCCCACACATAAAACAAGCTTACAAATTACGTTTTGATAAGCATGAGATCGTATTTACACATACGGTTGACTGGTAAGAGTAGTTTTCGAAGTTGCCCGGAAACGTCAGGAACCCACACCCCAGGATGTTCCATTCATATACTTAGGGGAGTATTTTAATTTGATTGTTTGGTTATTGCAGGAAAGAGTGCACTCCTGTTTGCTGCGGTCTACTTCATTTAAAAAAATTTCGTTAATGATGTGATAACGGCTAATCCGTTTAAATCTGTACATGCTTAGTTTTTCTGTCAGCTTGTTCAGGTTCATACAAATTACTTTTCGTATTTCCTTTTTTAAGTGTAATACGGAATAATTGCCATCTGATTCGCAATAGATCAATTCATCAGGTGCTACCAGGATATAACCCGAGCGGGTATTAAAACGAAGCTTTTGATAATATTCTGCAGTAACCTTCGGGAAGTGATATTCTTTATAAATATCTTTTTTATGATAAAAAATTAGTTTGCTGTAAACTCTTTCTAAGTCTTCTTTCTGTATCGGTTTTATTAAATAATCGATTACCCCTGCTTTAAATGCTTCTACAGCGTATTTTCTATTTTTTGTAACAAGGACTACTGATGGTAAATGATTATCTCTTTTTAATTCATTGATAATATCAAAAGCATTACGTTTATCAAGTTCAACATCCAAAAAAAGAATATCCGGATGTTTTTGATGAATTTTTCGGATAGCAGCACAGGAATCTTTTAGTGCTGATAAAACTTTTATCCCGGATAATTCTTCCGAAATAAGTTTTATAAGATGCTTAGAGTCTTTATCTTCTTTCTCTACAATTACAGCACTAAAAGTTTTGTTCATAAGATACTTTGGGGATTTGCTTAAAAATAATCCCCAAACGATGTACAATCAACAAATTGATGGTTTAATGTATAAATGCACTATCTGACTGTATGAAGATGTTGCCTGACTGTATAAGAAGCTGGGAGAAGAAGATGAGAAGGGGAGAATCCGGGATCTGGGTTTTGGGGGATATACGTAGCAGAACAAACCTTCCAGGTTTCGAAAACCTGAAAGGTTTGATTGAAAGTTATAAACTTCTGCACCCAAGCGGAAAATGAACCCTGAAGTTTGAAGCCGCGCCCTGGGAGCTTAGTTTACAGGCGGTTAAAAACGCCACACTCTATGACATGCCATTCATGAATTTGGGTGAGTATTTTAATTTAATCATTTGGTTGTTACAGGAAAGAATGCACTCCTGCCTGCCCCGGTTTACCTCGCTAAGGTATTTTTCATTGATAATATTATACCTGCTTATGCGTTTAAATCCAAGCTTGTTTAACTTACCGTTTAGCCTATTCAGGTTTATGGTTACCACTTTTTGTTTATTGTCTTTCAGAAATAAAGTAGAATAGTTTCCATCGGACTCGCAATAGATTAGTTCATCAGGGGCTATCATGATGTACCCATTACGGGTGTTGAAGCGAAGTTTAGGAAAGTAAGTTTGCAGGAGCTTATGAATTTGTTTGCTTTGGTTTTCCCTTTCGTGCAGCTTGTAAAATTTATCCAGGGATCTTTTCAGGTCATCAGCCCCGACAGGTTTTAGCAGGTAATCAAGTGCGTTAGCTTTAAATGCATCAATAGCGTATTTATCGTAAGCTGTTACAAAAACGATATATGGTAAATGTCCTTCTTCTTCCAGTTCTTTTACTAGATCAAAACCATCACCATCATCCAGTACTATATCTAATAATATCAAATCAGGATGTTTTTGATAGGTTTTTCGAATGGCTTCATTGACAGTGGAGGCACAGGCCAGTACTTTAACATTCGGAAAATTCTCATCAATTAAAATGTTTAAATAATTAATGGCTTCCGGCTCATCATCAACAAGTATTACATTTATTTGCCTGTCCATTTGAAGAGTAGTTTATAATTAAAGATAGTCTATCTTTCTTAGAATTGAAAACGATTATAAATCATAAAACAATGCAAAGTTTCACTTTTGTTCCTACTGCTTTTCCATTCTTTTCCAGGTCGATAATTTCTTGTTTAAGCTTCTTATTGAATTGTTGATTATATACTTCAATATATTTTGAAATAGTTTTAATACCTAAGCCTGTGTTACCCGTTTTTAATTCTTTTGCTTTTTTTCGTCCAATTCCATTGTCTGTTATTTCAATTTCAATCTTTTTACTATCCCCCGAAACATTCACCGAAAGTTTTCCTTTTTCTTTTTTAGGTTTTAAACCATGGTAAATTGCATTCTCAACATGAACCTGTATTAACATCCTTGGAATCCTGATCTGGCAATCAAATTCATTTGCAATATTTACCTCATAATTAAACAGATCACCAAAGCGAAATCGTTGAATATCCAAATAGTTTTTTACTACATCGATCTCATCCCGGAGACTTATTAAAATATCTTCGGTGTTTTCAAGATTTAACCGGAATAACTTTGAGAACTTCATAAATATTCCATATGCTTCCTCGTTACGTCCTTGTTTTACAACGGAAGCAATTGTATTAAATGTATTGAAAATAAAATGGGGATCAAGCTGGTTGCGAAATGTGCGCATTTGAAGTTCATTTAGCCTGCTATTTAATTCGTAACGTTCTTTTAAGCGGGTTTCAATAATTTTCTGAAATGAATAAACCAAAAGTACACTCAGCAGATAAATTCCTAAATAAACCGGGAAACGAAGAAGGTATAAAGGATTTTTTGTAAACGAATATATTTTATAACCGGTTTTATTTGCAAGATAGAATTTATTCTCTCCTAAATTCATTCTTGTTGGACTATAATGTACTTCCTGAAAATTAATTTGTTTGCGCCATCTAAAATGATCACTAAACACGTAAAAAGTTTTACCGGAATAATCCCTGAAAAACATCTCATCAAGCCCATCTTTGTT
This sequence comes from Prolixibacteraceae bacterium, assembly GCA_028282195.1. Classification (GTDB taxonomy): domain Bacteria; phylum Bacteroidota; class Bacteroidia; order Bacteroidales; family Prolixibacteraceae; genus Sunxiuqinia. The sequence goes on along the minus strand of JANQII010000019.1, from coordinate 4,618 downwards.
TAAATCATACTGACCACAAAAAGATGCCCTGCTACCCAACCCAAGGTCATGCTCACCGACAACTTTCAGGTCACTTGCAAATTCAACTAAAATCCCCCTGCCAACCGGGCTCAGGTAGTTTCCTTTTTCATTTTGAAATACTGATTTATACCGGGATTTTTCGTTAACCGACAGCAACAGCGAATCTTTAATTTCACCTTCCGGGTTTATGCGGTAAACGACCAGAGGGGGGCATTCTGAACTTGAAGAAAGAAATGCACACAGTAATTCTTTTCCCTGGTTATTCTGTACAATGAAAGTCCTTGTCATGCCCTGTATGCCCGAATAAAACTTTATTGGGGGGAAAAAATAGTTTAGGTCAGCATCCAGCACCTTTAAATAAGGGGCAGGTTTATTAAATGGCAAATTCATTTCTTCGCGTATCGGAGGAACCTCACCCTCCCCAATAATTTCAAGCTTGCCGTCACCATTTAGGTCAGCAAATTTTAAAATCGTATTTGCGCACCCTGTATTTTCTGATTGGTAAACTTTTCGATTAACAATATCCACCTTGAAAATCTGCCTTGGTACTATTGAATACCCACCTGTAATGGCAAATACCAGTTCTTTTTGTTCGTCATTATCTATATCCAAACAATGCACATCCCCAATTGTATAATCGTATAAACTATCCCGATAGGTACGGAGCTCACAAATTGGCAGGCGGTGAAACCCCCCTTCTTTGGGCGTAAGCTGGATCCATCGCAAAATTAAACTGTCATTTTCGAACGAAAAGGCATAAACTTCCTTGTGCCCTTCTTTATCAGCATCCGCAAAATACAACCGGTCAGTCCTTGAATCATAAACACCCGGAAAGTTAACCTGATCTATCATTCCACCATCGGCTCCAAAATACTGGAATGAGAACGCATTTGCCTGAGGCTGCCTGAACGACTCTATTTGTTCCAGTTGTCCGTCGGCATCCAGATCTTCAAAATAAACTTTAGGGTTATTGTTCAAATTCCCAGCGAAACCGGCTTTCTCAAGTTCAAGCAAATATTTTTCAAAAAAGTCAGGTAAAACCAGGATTATCGGAACGGCAATAACAAATGCAAGTATCCATATTGAAGTGATAAACCGCTTCATTAATTGACATTTGGGCTTTATTCAAAAATACTAAATATTTTGAAAGAAGAGAGGGGGAATTTGGGAATGGGAGACACTGAATTGTAAAAAGAATCCCTACTCCATTATGCAAAATGCAGAGAGCCCAGACCTTTCAGGTTTTAAAACCTTGAAAGGTTGTTTTGACATTAAAATGATAATTTAACGTGAGTTTTGGGTTGATCTTAACATTTTGCAAAATAATCATTGCCCCAAGCCACCCTTTAGCGCACTCGTACGGTTAAATAATCCGATGAAAACCAATGAAATAAATAAATATGAACCTATCAATGCCAAATAAATAAACCGAGGCGCGAACAGGCATAATCGAAAATTAATTTTTCAGAAGCTGGAAATTTCCGTGCCAAAAAGTTCTTGATTAATTGTTAACAATTCCCTCGAAAGCAAATTGATATTCAAAAACAATTCAAGTATTTTCAGGCAATTATTCTGACATAAACAAAATACCATGGAATTACCAGTATTCATAACAAAACAGATTGAAAAAATACGGACACATTTAAATAAAGATGAGCTTGCATTTGGAGAGATCCTTTTTAACAATAGTGCTTGCCAAATCCTATCGCAATCATTGGTAAAATATGAATTGGTTGTAAGTAGCAGAAACGCTGATCCTGTAAAAGCAATATCCATTAATATCGATAACGAGGGATGTATTACCCCTTTCTCAGAGGGGAAAGCCTATGGCTGGGACAGGTATTCCTATGCCTGTCTTTTACAGGTAGAAAATGAATTGCAACTTCCTTTTCATAAAGACCAGCTGGAGCATAAAAAATACACGCGGGAAGGAATGATACAACGGGTATTAAATGAGCGGAAGCAGAAAGCTGAAAAGGCAGGGTACCATATCCGTTGGGCTGATAATATTTACGGCGACCATATTTTAACCAATGAAAAAGGTATAAAATACAAACTATTCCTCCGTGATTTCGAAAACGAAACCGGGTATAGCGACAGTATGGATGCCAGGTACAACAAGCTAGGCACAACCAAACATATTATGTATGCCTATAAGGCTTTAAAAGAGAATAAACAGCTTTACAATAAACTATCCAACGTATTTCCTTTTATTGAGATTTATTGCGATCCGCTAAACGATTACAAAATCAGTTGGTTCTATCCACATGAAATGCCATTAGAGGAACAACTCCTGATTACCCGGTATTTCAAAAATTCAAATTTTATTGAAGATTCCGAAATGACATCCTTCCTTAACTTTTTGGAGGAAACTGCACAAAGCGACCGTATCAGGATCCGTCCCGAGGTAAATGAAAGAATAGAAACGGCATTCGAAAACCAGATGCTGAACAAGCTCTCAGAAACCCATGAACCGGATTTCAGTCCTATAAACGCCGAACTCTTTGATTACCAAAAGGAAGGTATCCGTTTTGCTCTTTTCCTTAAATCAGCGATTATTGCCGATGAAATGGGACTGGGGAAAACTTTGCAAGCTATTGGGGCTGCAATCCTGAAAAAAGAAGTTTTTAACTTTAAGCGCACACTGGTTGTTTGCCCTGCCTCGTTAAAAGAACAATGGAAAAAGGAAATCGAAAAATTCACCCCTGAGAAGGCATTGGTTGTAGAGGGTACACCTGATGAACGTGCGGTGCAGTATTTCGACCCCGGGCATTACTTTTTCATTGTGAATTATGAAACCATCCTGCGCGACCAGGTTGCGATCAACAAAGCAGGAATTGATTTCCTGATCCTGGATGAGGCCCAGCGGGCAAAAAACTATGAAACCAAAACAGCATCATCCTTAAAACGTTTAAATGCCAAACACAAACTGGTGATCACCGGAACCCCTATCGAAAATAAACTCATTGATATTTTTTCCATCATGGGCATTCTTGATCCATCCTTTTTGGGCCCATTATGGGAGTTCTCGTATCAACACTGCCTTTTTGACCCTGAGAAGCACAATAAAATCAACGGCTATTACAACCTGAAAAGCCTCAACAAAAAGCTTGAAAAAGTATTGATCAGACGTGAAAAAAGGAAAGTGATCGACCAGTTGCCAAACTTACAGCAAATCAACATACCCTTGGAATTGTCACCCTTACAGGCTGACTACCACGCCAGTTATGCACGGGGCCTGGCCCAGGTTATCCGTAAAAAATACCTGACCCCGTACGATATAAAACGGATGCAGTTGTTATTGGCAAACATGCGCATGGTATGCGATTCAACCTACCTGATTGATGAAGAAACCAACGAGTCGCCAAAACTGGAGGAGTTAAAATATATTTTATTAGAAAAGCTGGACATACATAATACTGACCGGAAAATCATTATTTTCTCAGAATGGGTAAAAGTCCACAAGTTAATTGCCCATATGCTTCGTGAAAACAACATCGGTTTTGTTGAGCTAAATGGAAAAATACCGGTAAAACTAAGGGGTGACCTTATTCGCAAGTTCGAAGAGAACAAAGATTATAAGGTATTTTTGTCAACTGAAGCCGGTGGGGCCGGTTTAAACCTCCAGGTAGCGGATATCCTTATCAATTTTGAGCTCCCGTGGAATCCTGCAAAGAAAAACCAGCGCATTGGGCGCATTGACAGGTTAGGCCAGCAAAGTAACAAGCTCACCATTTTCAATTTTATTACACGAAACTCAATTGAACAGCAAATAGCATCGGGCTTACTGGTAAAACAAAGCCTTTTTGATGGTGTCCTTGATAAAAACACCTCCGTGGATTTTGTTGATTTTAGTACCAAAGGACGTTCACAATTTATCCAACAACTTGAAGAATTTATAGATGGCAACGGGCAAGCTACATTTATAGAAACAGAAGAGCCGGTAGAAGAAGAGGAGGTGAAGGAATTTGCCATTTCCGGTGAAAAGCAGGAAACAGGATTAACACCCGCAGGCATTGGTCCTGATATGCCGCCGGCTGATCAAACTAATGAAGCGGCAACCCCCGAAGTTACACCTTCTTCAGTAGAGAGCACCAAAACCGCCAAAACAGAAGAACTGGAACAGGTAATGAACCACGGGGTGCAGTTCCTGGCAGGGATGTTTAAGATGTCAACAGGGAAAGATCTTGGCATTGAAAATCAATCCATCACAGTCGATAAAGAAACAGGGGAAGTTATTATGAAATTTAAAATGCCTTTGTAAGAACATGGGGTACTCCAAACCTTTCAGGTTCCAAAAACCTGAAAGGTTTAATTGGAAGTTATAAACTTCCGCACCTGATGCTCCCCGCTTAGCCGACTTGAACGACTAAGCGGCAAACTGTTTTTTTAAGTAACCTGAGTTCGATTAAAAATTTTGGCTCAGTTTCAACTATTTTTTAGTAGAAATTGGTTCAGATTTTAGAAGAACTACCTTGCCTACCGGCAGGCAGGTCGGGATAATTCAAGAAAATATGGAACGATTTATACAAAAAAGAGTGAAATCCAAAGGAAAATACAGAAATGCACAATCTTTGCACCAAAAATTCCTTAAAAT
>JANQII010000193.1 GCA_028282195.1 Prolixibacteraceae bacterium | reverse complement strand
GTAGTGGGTTTTTGAATTAACGTGTTACTCATCGGATGACTAAAGTGCTCAATATCAACAGAGTCATCCGATGAGTTTTTCAACGAAACTTTATGAACGTATTACTGGCATAGCCTCCCCCTTCCATTTGGGGCATTTTATCCAAAGTTATTTTTTTCATTTTTTAGAATATAAAAATTATTAATATCTATCAATATCCCTTCCCCGTCAACCAACTATTCAGTTTGGTCATCAGGCTCATTCCCCAGATTTGTCCCATTTTCATGGCTTCCCGGGTAAGGATAGGGGTTTTCGTAGCAAGCTTTTTATCGGTTGGGCTTTCGTAAAAGCTGATCAGTTCTTTCACGTCCTGATGGGTAAAATGCTTTTTGTAGAGCGACACCAATTGTTTGGTCAGTTCCAGTACTTCCTTATCAAATACCTCATTTTTGAGGTTGACCCATAGCGAGTCGGGTACACCCGGCTTCATCATTTTAAGCTGGGGTGTTAGTTGATCGTACATCAGGTCGTAGGTACTTGTTGGATCACTTATTTTTAAGAATTTTAGTAAATCTTTTTCATCGAGCTGTATTTTAGGGTTCCATAATTCAATGTTGCTAAGTTAAGCCGTTACAGTGCAAAAGGTCTGCACTGTTAAAATTTTTATTATTTTTTTTGGGGGTGCAGAAGTTTCCAACTTCTGGTTTTTAGCGGTTTAAAACCGCTGCACCCATTCGGCCTTGTAATTTCCAAAGGTAGCAGGGGATAAATAATAAAGCTTTGTCCTATGTGTGTTAAATTAAGATGACACTCATCGGATGACTAAAGTGCTCAATATCAACAGAGTCATCCGATAATTTTTTCAACAAAACTGTACTATTTGGCTTCTGGTTTTTCCTTCTTACTTAAGAAGAAGTAAGTTCTTCGGTGTCGGCAAAAATCTATTTTATATCCCTCTTCCCTAAGAAGGTTCAGGTAGTTGAACAGGGTACGGCGTGAAAACTGGAGTTTAGCTGCCAATTCAGTGGCAGTCCCTGTATTTTCTTTTGTAATCAGCTTTTTGAGGTATTCCCGTTTTTTTGTAAAATCACTAAAATTCATAATCTTCATATTTTGATGGCATTCAGGAATGCCTAAAACCTATATTATCGTTTCTTATTTTTTAGTTCCAGTCCACGGGTTTCAGCTTGTCACCGGGCTTCAAGCCTTCTATAATTTCAGTTGTGGTACCATCCGATGCCCCGGTACTGACCAGTACTTTCTCATACACCTTCCTTTCATTTAAAACCTCTGCAAAGATTGAATCACCGCTATAGCTTAAATATTTTTCTTCAACACAAAGCACACTATCCGTTTGTTGGGTTATAAATTCGGCAACAACTGTAAGCCCGGTTTTTACCTCAAGGGAGTCAAAGGGGAAATCAACAGTTGCTTCAAAATCAAACTGTACAGCCTGTTGCCCCTTTAGCGCCTGTGGCGCAATTCGTACAACATGCCCCTGGCATACCAAATCATCATAGGCACCAATGATTAGTTTTAAAGGCATTCCTTTTTTCAATTTATTGATTTCATATTCGCTTAACTGTCCTTTAAACAACAGTTTACCCATATTGGCAACCAGGGCAATCGTGGTACCATCGTTGTGGGTATTTCTTTTGGTAATTGACTGGCCTTGTTTTACCGGTAATTCTGTTATTACCCCATGGGCAGTTGATTTGATCAAATTGCTTTTTTCCTGGTCTTGTTCCAGGTAACCTTCAAGCAGTAAACGCAATTTTTTTTGTGCAGCTTTCAGTTCCAGTTCTTTAATTTCCAGGCTATACTTTGCCTGTTCCATTTCAGATTTTGAGATTCCCCCTTTGGATTCCAGTCCCAGCTTACGCTTATAATTTGTCTTTTCCATTTCGTGCTGGATTTCTGCAGTCTTCAGGTGCTTTCGGGCATTTTCAAGTTCCTCGGGCTCAGGGGCTGGTTTAATCCTGGCGATTGGACTGCCTGTGCTAACGGTGTCCCCAACTTCAAAAAACAGTTCTTCAACGATCCCCGAGATGCTTGATTTAATTTCAATTTCCTGTTCTGCAACCAACTTGCCGGCAATTTTGCTTTTCAACTCAATAACATCTTTGAATGGTTTGCCTAATAAAACTTCCGGGATATGCTTGCTTCGTTCTTTATGCCTCAGGTAGATTAAGCCCACTACTGCAACCAGTAGAATTAGCAGAATGATATTTGCAACATGTTTTTTCATTATTTATTGGTGTTTTTTTTGTTAGTCATATCTCATAGCTTCAATAGGTTCAATTTCAGTTGCCTTCTTTGCCGGTATAAACCCGGCAATCATTCCTGAAAAGATTAGAATGAAAAGTGCCCCTAAAACAGTTGCCCAGTTAATGCTAATGTCCCTGATTAGAAAATCCCCATCTGCCAGTTTCTCAATGGCATACTGAATAACGGAAAGTAACACTGATCCCAGCAATACACCTAATAAACCTGCAAGTATGGTTATTGCAGATGATTCGAATAAAATCATCCATAAAATGTGTTTTCGTTTGGCGCCAACTGCTTTTCTGATCCCAATTTCGCGGGTACGTTCGTTTACAATCACAAACATGATATTGCTGACCCCAACCATGCCGCTTAAAAGCAGGCAAATACCGATGAACCATAAAAAGATGTTGAGCCCTTTGAAAAGTTTCTGAAAAGATTTGACCTGCTGGTTAAAGTTGAAAACATAAAGTGCGTTGGTATCATTGGGGTCGATACTTAGCAGCTTCCCGAGGTATCCTTTAATTTGTTCCTCAGCTTTAGCTGTATTGCATTTGGGTTTAAGGGTAAGCCCAAGTACCGCAAAAGTACGGGGTGCATGCAGGCTTTTTACGGCTGTTTGATAAGGTAAAAAAATGGAGTTTTGCTCGGATTGGCTAAAGATTGTTCCGCTTTTTAAAATGCCAACTACCTCAAAAAAGCAATTCCCGATTTGTAATTGTTTGCCGAGTGCTTGCTTTTTCTCAAAAAGTTGTTCTTTTACCTGCTGTCCTATTACAACTACTTTGTTCCCCCTGGAGTCATCGGCCTGGTTTAGTAACCTCCCTGTTTGGGGAGTTAATATTTTTACATGAAAATAATCGGAAGATACAGCCCTTACGGGTGTATGGTGCTTTTTCCCTTTGTATGAAACCTGATTGGCAACTTGTACCTCCTGGCTTAAAAATTGAATCTGCTCAGCATAGTTCTTTTTTAAGTTGTGTAATGTTGAGGTATCAAATGTAACAGCCCGGTTATATTTGTTTTTTCCTTTTTCGGCCGTTGAATGCCCGCCATAGAGCCAGATACTGTTCCGGGCAAACCCACTTAGGAGTTGTAACATCCCTTTTTCCAAGCCACTGCTTGTTCCAAGTAATAGCACTAAAATAAAAATCCCCCAGGCAACCCCGAAGCCAGTCAGGAATGTCCGCAACTTATGGTGCGTAATTGAGAAGATTATATCGTTTAAAAAATTCCTTAACATGGATCAGTCCTGTTTAATTTTCCGATCATAAAACTTTTGTTTGTAAACGGTCTGTCAATCCTGATCGTGTCATTTTTTGTTTGCATAATTTTTTTGTAAGCAAGTTTACGCCATATATTCCTGCAGTGATTATCAAAAAGGTAAAATCAGCCTGTCATTTTTGACTTTTTTGTTAATATGACTGATAATTTTGACCTAAAAACTGGCAATAATGCATATCCCGGTGGATAAAACCCGGGAGGATTTTGACTGGAGGGGCTTATCAAGAAATAATATCTGTATAATTATTATATTAATAATTTGATAAATGACATGGCCTCCTTCTGGAATTACAGATTTGCTAGGACCATCAGAAGAAAACCGGTAGCTATTTTTCAGGAGAGATACCTGTGATACCAGCCAAAAGCCAGAACAGGAACAATGTGATTTCTACAAAGCACAAGTTAATAGGAATTACATTGATCCTGAATAAATTAATTTATGGAAATGGTCAGTTGTAGTTCAAATGGAATTGTTAATCACATTGTTCCATCCGGTTTTTATATTGATCTTATTTTAGTCCATGTTAATCACGTCTGTCTGAGCCTGGACACGCCAATACCTAATTATACATTGATGATTATAATTTTAGTGTTATTTACTAAAAATAGTGAGACTTATCTTAAAATAGGATTTGATGAAAAATATCCTCCGGCGATAAGTTTTTGTCATCTATTATAATTTTTAGAGTGTTTATATTTTATTGTAATCTAAAAAGGAGGGTTTATTAAAAGGTCAAAAATCAGCATTTTGATCCTTTAAAAGCCGATTGTTCAGTATTAAGGTGCTTGTAAGCAACACGTTGTAGTTCGTATCCAGTTTTTAAAAGGTTATTGACAGGCTTTTGATACACCCTCTGATGTTTTAAAGGTTGTGCCTTGATCTTTATACGGGAAATGTAAAATAGCGGATAAGCCTGCCTGTCAGACAGAAAATATCCAACTAGGAATTTCCTTGCTGTCCTTTATCCATTTTTTGTTCGTTATTTCTTATTTTGACTTTCTGTGTTTTTGTAAACAATGGGTGTCATCTTTCCAAAAGATGACACCCCTGTACAAACTAAACCCATCTTCTTTGAGGATGGATATTTATTTTTTACTCAGTTGATTCCAACCCTGAGCCTGAAGAGGGATTGTTGTGCCAGCTCCGGTCACCAGGTTAGCTCCTTCCCGCTCTTCAGTAATATGACCGATAATTGTAATGTCCGGGTCATTTTTGATTTTATCGTGATCAGAAATTGAAACCGTGAAAAGTAGTTCATAATCTTCGCCACCATTTAATGCAGCAACCAATGGGTTAATGCTAAGCTCTTCGGCAAACTTCTTCGTCTGGTAATCAAGTGGAATCTTATCTTCATAAATATCGCATCCAACTTTTGAGTTTTTGCAGATGTGTAAAATTTCAGAAGACAAACCATCAGAGATATCGATCATCGAAGTTGGTTTAACCTCAAGTTTCTTCAATGCATTAATCACATCACCGCGAGCTTCAGGTCTTAATTGGCGTTGCAATATATAATCGTAACCGTCAAGTTTTGGTTGTTCTTTTGGGTTTACTTTGAAAACTTCATTCTCGCGTTCTAATAATTGAAGACCCAAATAAGCACCACCTAAGTCTCCAGAAACACATACCAGGTCATTCAATTTAGCCCCACTTCTATACGTAAGGTCGTCTTTTTTAGCTTCACCAATAGCCGTTATGCTTATCACTAAACCCGACATTGAGCTGGTTGTGTCACCACCAACTAAATCAACTCCATATTTTTCGCAAGCCAATCTGATGCCTTCATATAACTCTTCAATATTTTCAACAGAGAACTTATTAGATATGGCTAATGAAACGGTAATTTGTCGTGGTTGTGCGTTCATTGCAAAAACATCGGATAAATTAACCATGACAGATTTGTATCCAAGGTATTTTAAAGGCACATACATTAAGTTGAAATGGATGCCTTCAGTTAGTATATCAGTCGTCATAACGATCTGATTTTTTTCAAAATTGAGCACTGCGGCATCGTCTCCAATACCCTTAATTGTACTTTTTTGTTGAGTTTTTACATTTTTTGTTAAATGGTCAATCAGCCCAAACTCCCCTAATGTAGAGAGCTCTGTATGTTTTGTATTATTATCCATGTTTTAAATTTCAGACTAAAAGGTGTGAATTGATTTTTCTCATCTGCAAAAATAGCTTTACTTCGTTATCTTTGCAATTATTTTTAAACAGTCTATATTAAAGTTTGTTATATAGACGACAATAGAACAGATACAGATATAGGAGGGGGATATGGAAGAACAAGACAAAATATTACACGAAGTAACTTCGCAAGAATATAAATATGGGTTCACCACGGACCTGGAGATGGACACCATTCCAAAAGGATTAAATGAAGATGTGATCAGGATGATTTCTGCAAAGAAAGAAGAGCCTGAGTTTATGCTTCAGTTTCGTTTGGATGCCTACCGTAAATGGCTTAAAATGCCAATGCCGGAATGGGCGTATTTAAAGATACCACCAATTGATTTTCAGGATATCATTTATTATGCAGCTCCAAAGAAAAAAGCTGAATATGAAAGTTTAGATGAGGTTGATCCGGAATTACTGGAGACTTTTAATAAGCTTGGAATTCCTTTGGAAGAACAAAAGGTGTTAGCTGGCGTTGCGGTTGATGCGGTAATTGATAGTGTTTCTGTAAAGACAACTTTTAAGGAAACTTTGGCCGAAAAAGGAATTATCTTTTGCTCATTCAGTGAAGCCGTTCAGGAACATCCAGATTTGGTGAAGAAATACATAGGGATGGCTGTGCCAGTTGCCGATAACTTTTTTGCGGCACTGAATTCTGCTGTTTTCTCTGATGGTTCATTTTGCTTTATCCCCAAAGGGGTGAAGTGTCCGATGGAACTGTCAACTTATTTCAGGATTAATGCTGCCGGGACTGGTCAGTTTGAGCGTACACTTATTATTGCTGAAGATGAAAGCTATGTAAGCTACTTAGAAGGATGTACGGCGCCAATGCGTGACGAAAATCAATTACATGCCGCTGTTGTTGAGATCATTGCCCTGGATAGGGCAGAAGTGAAGTATTCAACGGTACAAAACTGGTATCCTGGCGACAAGCAGGGAAAAGGCGGTGTTTACAACTTTGTGACTAAGCGCGGTATTTGCCGGGGCGAATCCTCTAAAATTAGCTGGACACAAGTTGAAACGGGTTCTGCAATAACCTGGAAGTACCCCAGCTGTATCTTGATGGGGGACAATTCAGTTGGTGAATTTAACTCGGTTGCTGTTACCAATAATTTTCAGCAAGCTGATACCGGTACTAAAATGATCCATATTGGCAAGAATACGAAAAGTACAATCATATCAAAAGGTATTTCTGCAGGGAAAAGCGATAATTCCTACCGTGGTTTGGTAAAGGTATTGCCGGGAGCAGTCAATTCCAGAAACTTTTCGCAGTGTGATTCATTGTTATTAGGTTCAACTTGCGGGGCACACACGTTCCCTTATGTTGAAGTTGGTAATAAATCTTCAATCGTTGAACACGAAGCAACGACCTCAAAAATTGGAGAAGATCAAATCTTCTATTGCAACCAGCGGGGAATTTCCACCGAAGATGCCATTGGAATGATTGTTAATGGATACGCGAAAGAAGTATTAAATAAGTTGCCAATGGAATTTGCAGTTGAAGCACAAAAACTTCTGCAGATCAGTCTGGAAGGTAGTGTAGGATAATATAGAAATTGAATAAATAATTATTCGAGTGATGTTTCTATCCCGAAACTTGAAACTCGAAACTCGAAACGATAAAAAATGCTAACAATAAAAAATCTTAAAGCTTCCGTTGAGGATAAAGAAATACTTAGAGGGTTAAACCTGGATGTTAAAGCTGGTGAAGTACATGCTATTATGGGACCAAACGGTTCGGGTAAAAGTACTTTGGGAAATGTTCTTTCAGGAAAAGAAGGATATGACGATTTGGATGGCGAAGTTGAATTTTTAGGTGAAGATTTGTTTGAACTGGCAGCGGAAGACCGGGCAAAAAAAGGCCTGTTCCTGGGTTTTCAGTATCCGGTTGAAATCCCGGGTGTGCCTATGGTAAATTTCCTTAAAGCTTCAGTAAATGAGCACCGAAAGTTTAAGGGTCTTGAACCACTTTCAGCCAGTGAATTTTTGAAATTGATGCGCGAAAAGAAGGAAATGCTTCATTTGGATTCTCAGTTAACGAACCGATCAGTAAACGAAGGTTTTTCGGGTGGTGAGAAAAAGAAAAATGAGATCTTCCAAATGGCTATGCTTGAACCTAAGCTTGCAATTTTGGATGAGACCGACTCGGGTTTGGATATTGATGCCCTTAAAATTGTAGCAGATGGTGTTAATGCATTGAAAAACCCGGAGCGTTCAACAATTGTAATTACGCACTATCAGCGTTTGCTTGAATATATTGTTCCGGATTTTGTACATGTACTATATCAAGGACAAATTGTAAAATCGGGAGGAAAAGAACTTGCTCTTGAACTGGAAGAAAAGGGATACGATTGGATTAAAAAAGAAACAGTTTAAGATGACTCAACTAATAGCAAAAGATATAGCTCTTAACGAAAGGTATACTTCCTTGTTTTATGAAAACAAGGAAGCTCTTGAAAAAGGTTCTTCGCCAATTTTAAACCGCATGAGGGAGATTGCCATTAAGCGTTTTGAAAAGGATGGGATACCTGGTTTTAAGAACGAGAATTATAAATACACCAACCTTCAACCCATATTTGAAAAAAAGTATCAGCATATTTTCGAGTATAAAAGGGTCGAAGTTGATTTGAATGATGTTTTTCGTTGCGATGTTCCCCAGTTAGACACTTACGTTGTTTTATTGGTGAATGGTTGGTATTATGCACGAAACAGAGAACTTACAGAACTGCCCGATGGAGTTGTAGTTGGTGGTTTGCAACAAGTGGCGAATGAGCACCCGGAATTGGTGCAGGATTATTTGAACCGTCAGGCCGCTTTGTCGGATGACCCAATGGTTGCCTTAAATACTGCTTTTGCCAAAGATGGTTTTTTCATGTTTGTGCCGGACAATGTGCATCTTGAGAAACCCATCCAGGTAATCAATCTGATGAGGGCAGAAGAATCAATCTTTGCCACTCAGCGCAATTTGTTGGTAGCTGGTAAAAATAGTCAGTTTAAAGTTGTTTTTTGCGACCACACATTAACTCAGGGCGAGTTTTTAAGCAATAATGTTACTGAAGTATTTGTAGAAAGGGATGCTGTTGTTGATTTGTATACCGTTCAGAACCAAAATAATCAGGCGAACTCGGTAAACGCTTCTTTCTTTAAACAAGAAGAAAACTCGAATTTGCTGACAAGTACCGCGACACTTCATGGTGGATTGATTCGAAACAACGTGAAAATCACACTTGATGGAGAGTATTCGCATGCAGATGTTTATGGTATGTCGTTTACAGATAAAAAACAACATGTAGACAATTACACCAATATTGAGCATGCAAAGGCAAATTGTACCAGTAACCAGGTATATAAAAATGTATTGGATGAAGATTCTGTAGGTGCATTTGCCGGTCGGATACATGTTGTTCGTGATGCCCAAAAAACGGCTGCATTCCAGAGAAACAACAATGTTCTTCTTACCGACTCAGCTAAAATGAACACCAAACCTCAGTTAATTATTGATGCTGATGATGTGAAGTGCTCACATGGTGCTACTATTGGACAAATCGATGAAGAAGCATTATTCTATATACGAACACGTGGAATTAACGAAGCTGATGCACGTTTAATGCTGATGAATGCATTTGCACATGAGGTGATTCAAGAAATTCGCGTAGAACCATTGCGTGACCGCATTGATGAATTGGTTGACAAACGCTTACGTGGTGAATTGGCTCGTTGTCATTCCTGTGATATGAATTAGTTTTAGATAGGATACTGATACCCTCACTTAGAGTGAGGGTATCAGTATCTTCATATTTAGATCATCCCAAATTCTTTAGCTTTTTCTTTATTAATCAGTTTCCCGTTTCTGTTTGCATAATAATCCTGGGCAGAACTAAATTCCCATTCTTTAACGTTTGAACAAAATTTGTGAAGAACAGGATTCTGGTGAATGTAATTAAAGCAAACAACAGGATATTCTTTTTTGGCATCGGGAATGTTGATAAGTGTACCATACTCGTGTTTAGACCATGAATTGCTAATTCCATTTATTTCCGTTAAACAAATTGCTTTCGTATGTTTTTGAAAGAGTGAACCAGATGTGTTTTCTTGTTTGTTGATGGCGCGCGTATAGGTTCTTAGCATTATTCCGATAGAATCATTTAATATTCTGGTTTTTACTGGCGATCTACTACTGATAGCCTCACTCGAAGTGAGGCTATCAGTAGTAGCAATAGGCAACTCAACATGATTGATATACACCATTAAATGAAAATGATTAGGCATTAAACACCAGGCAAGAGTATCAGCATATGGCAAAATATACTGTTTGATTTTTCGGAGAAGAAAGAGATAATTACTTCTATTGTAAAATATTCTTTGGGAATTATTCCCACGGTTGAAAATGTGATAGAGGTGGTCTTTTTCGAAGTGCATTTTTCTTTTAAAATTATAAAAATTACTGATAGCCTCACTCCAAGTGAGGCTATCAGTAATTTTTAGTTGCCTATGTTTCGATCAAAAAGATTAGTTTTGTGTTTGATTATTATTGATAGCCTCACTCCAAGTGAGGCTATCAATAATAAATTTTAAAAGTAAATAACTATGACCCTCGATATTTCCAAAATACGTAATGATTTTCCGATACTGAACCAGCAAGTTTACAACAAGCCTTTGGTTTATCTGGATAGTGCAGCATCATCACAAAAACCTTTGCAGGTGTTGAAAAAGGAAGAGCAGTTGCATTTAGAATATTATGGGAATATTCATCGGGGAGCTCACTTCCTGGCAGATAAGGCAACTGTTGAATTTGAGGGAGTCCGTGATCTGGTTCAGGATTTTATCAATGCCAGTTCACGCGAAGAAATTGTTTTCACGAAGGGAACCACTGAAAGTATTAACCTGGTTGCTTCTTCATTTGGTGACGCTTTTGTTACAGAAGGAGATGAAATTATCATTTCTGAAATGGAACATCATGCGAATATTGTTCCATGGCAATTGCTGGCTCAACGAAAAGGTGCAACAATCAAAGTACTTCCATTTTTGGATTCAGGGGAACTTCAGATTGAAAAGCTGGATGAGTTGATTACAGAAAAGACAAAATTAATTTCTGTAGCACATGTTTCTAATGTCCTTGGAACAGTAAATCCAATTAAGAAAATCATCAAACAAGCACATGAGTCAGGAGTAAAGGTATTGATTGATGGTGCGCAGGCAGTAAAACACATGGCTGTTGATGTGCTTGATTTGGATGCTGACTTTTATGTTTTTTCCGCTCATAAAATGTATGGTCCCAATGGGGTTGGAGTACTTTACGGAAAGAAAGAAATCCTGGAACAGATGCCGCCCTATCAGGGTGGTGGTGAAATGATTTCAGAGGTGAAGTTTGGTGGAACTACATTTAATGAGTTGCCTTATAAATTTGAGGCTGGAACTCCGAATATTAGCAGCGTTATTGCTTTTGGAGAGGCAATAAAATACTTGCAGAACTTAGGCATTAAAGAAGTAACAGCTTACGAAAATAAATTGTTGGGCTATGCCACAGAAAAGCTTCAGCAAATACCCGGAATGATCATTTATGGTACACACCATTGCAAAACCGGGGTAATCACTTTCAATATTGACGGCATCCATTCGTTTGATTTGGGAACTATGCTTGATAAAATGGGAATTGCCGTCCGTACTGGCCGCCTTTGCGCCGACCCGGTAATGGATCATTACAAGGTGCAAAGTACCGTTCGTATTTCTTTTGCTGTTTACAATACGACAGAAGAGGTTGATATTTTTGTTGAGGCGTTGAAAAAACTGGTTGTGATGTTGGCCTAATTTCATAGAATCCATACTATAGTATATTCAAGAATTCTGATTCTTTGAACCATTAAATCAGTTATAGGTTACAAACTGTAAAGACGTTTTCTCGTAATTCTTCCATAATAAATCTTTTGAAAGGGAGGGCTAATAACTGCAAAAGCTCTTTTTGTAAAACATAAAAGAGTAATAAATCAATCCTTATATTGAAAAGTTAGCTTTTTTATTGAAAAATTGTGTATTCATATATTTTTCTAAATAATATTTTAGAGTGGACTGATGTTTGTTAAATTAGTAATGTCTAATCGTCATGAAGAAGATTGATTTTGAAATTTTGCCAATCTTAAATTAGGTTACTTTAATGTACGTATATGAATATAATATTTTTATTAGCACTTATTTGTTTCTTTTCATGTCAAGATGACCATGTTCCACTAGAGGAAATTGAAAATCGAATATGGGTACTTGAACAGATAAAGGAAAATGAAACTGGGAAAATACAAATGATTGCTGAATATCATTTTTTAGAGCTTAGAGATGAACAGATACAGTTTTCAATAGATTGCAATAGATGTTCGCGGTCGTATCATTTTGTTGGAGGAGATAGTATTTCAATTGATGGTCTGCTGAATTGTACCCGAAAAAATTGTATAGAAAAGGATAGTGTGCAGATCAATTATTATGGAAAATATAAGATGTGGATTGAGGGATCTAAATTGATGATGAGAAACACGAACAAAGAGTATGTTTATAAATGATAAATCGAGAAGTTTAGCAGTCAATTTCTTTTTAGAATATTTTAATTTATTATGCCAAAACAACCTTATATATTAGTTTATTCATCAGTTATGTGAATGGAGATAATTAATCTTGACGAAATGGGAAAAAAATACTTGTTTTTATTGTTGTAATAACAATCGTAAGCATCAGTTCCTGTAAAGAAAATATTGAAGATCAAAATAAAGTTAAAGTAGAGCTGGAAACTTAGGATGATATTTCAGCAATTAATTATGAAGTTTACAATGATTTTCTTCAAACAAGATATTCTAATGATGCTAAGTTGTTTTTTTCGCAGGAAATAGATGGAGAAGTTTATTGGGATGCTGATATGTTGTTGTTTGAATATCAGGAAGTGGATAGTTCAACAATAATCTCTTTTGAGAAGATTAAATCAGAAAATGTTTCTTTGGATCAGGGTCTTCTAGTTGATATTGTAACTCTCATTCCTGCAACAGATAGTTATTATAAACAAAGAGAATTGCTTTATCGTAATTTTCCCGAAGCGAAGGGCTTATCTCGATTTACAAGAATTGGATTTAATGAAGATTCTACACAAGCAATTTTTGGGACATCATTTCGTGGAAAAACTCTACCTGCATCTGATTGGACATATTTATTAGAGAAAGTTGATGGGTATTGGGAAGTTAAATGGCAGGCTGGTATTGTGACAAACTAAAAAAGTTTAATGTAAATTGAAAAATTGTTGATTTACTTAATTAGTAAACCTATTTCTTATATATTCCCAATCTTTAATTGGTTCAAATTTCTTAAAACTTTCAACAGTAGAAGGGTGTTGCATTACGGATTTAACAGAAACCTCTGGTAATTCATTTTCAACGAAACCATTTTTTACAAAAATGAAGTTGAATCCTAACTCATTAGCCCCAACTAATCGGTAGCCTTTCTGTTTGGCAAGCTTGGTCATTGCTATGGGTGAAGCACCGTGATAAACAGGATGTTTGCCGGGGAAAGAATAATTTGCGTCATAAGGAACAACAATGTCTTCATAGCCAAATTCATTGTGTGTTTCAATAATTACGACTTGTGGTTGTACAACTTTCAAGGCATCCCAAATCCAATAATCGTTCCCATCAATATCGATTGAAAGCAATCCAATTTCATCTTTAAAACCTACATCCTCGATAATCTGATTAATATTTTCGCAAGTCACTTTCTTACAAAGAAACTTAGGAGAATAGTTCCATGGGTGTGGGTATTTTGAGTAAAACTTTCTTCCTCGTTTAATTGCTTTTTCATTTCCATCAATGAAAAGTCCATGCCAGCCAAAATTAAAATGAAGGTTTGCACAATTGCTGTTGATCCCATCATCAGAACCAATTTCAATAAACGTTTTATTGGACATTCCAAGCATGGTAAAGATGAAAAGAAGTTTTCCATCTTCTTCAAATTGTGAAAAGACTCTAAATCCGGTATCTTTTAATGCTGGAATATTCCCGTTTTTTCTGCAATCGTTGTAATAGTGAAAGAGTTGTCGTTGGCTGATTTGCGTTGAAGGTAAAAAACGATTCCTGATCTTGGTGATCAGGAACCATTCTTTTAGCTTATTTTTTAAGATTTTTTTCATTTCAAAATTTTGGGAAAGAAGCTTTATAATTTGTTGCTTTAATCTCAAGATATACTTGATCGTTGTCGTAAGCCAGACATTTTTAGATGTTCCTTTTATTAAGGAATACGCTTACCAATAAAGGCTTCCAGTTCCATAACGGATTCCTTCAAATCATCCCTCATCTCAATTACATCGGCTAATTCAAATTCAATAAATGGTGAGTAATCACCTTCCGTACGGTTTTTAAAAGCATCCCTTAATATTTGTCCGTATCTTATATCAATTAAACCAGTCTTAATAAAATCCTTGTTGAACCAACCAATGAGTTGTGCGTGTTTCGAAGAATTGAATTCATATTTTAAAGCCAATGCTGTCAAGCAATAAAACATACCATAGTAAACACGGTTGACAGCAACTTTCAATAAACCTGTTTCAATTAGTTTATTAACTTCTTCAATCGTTTCTTTTGCCTGGTTCAGGCGGTATCCAATAAGTATATTTCTGTCACTCTTAGGAATCATGCGTGTATCCCTTTTTTTATAGCTGTCCTGAAAACAGGGTGTTTCCCGCGTGGGCTGTTGTTAAGTTCTTCTTCTGAAATGACCTGTGTATCAAGAAAAATATCGTATTTCAGGTCAATGTCATAACAGAGGTCATTGATCTGTTTCTGTAATTTTCTGTCATACCTGGTCTTTAAAATGATAATCGTATCATAATCAGAAGTTTCATCTGGATTCCCCCAAACCCTTGATCCGAAAATAATAACATCAGTTACAATTTCCCCGAGATATTTGTTGAGGTGATTTTTTATTTCTATAGCTAATCTCCTGTTTTCCATAATGAAGAAATGAGTAACCCAAAGTTATTGTTTTTCAAAAAGAGAAACAATATTGACTTATTTAGTAGTTTGTTGCTTCAATTTCAAAATAAGCTTGATCGTGGTCACAAGCCGGGCATTTTTTAGGTGGACGTTTTGATTCATGCAACAAACCGCAAACACGACATTTCCAGATTACTTTATCTTCACGCTCAAACACTTTTCCTTCTTCAAGGTTTTTGTAAAGCTTACGATAGCGCTCTTCGTGGTGCTTCTCAATTTTGGCAATTATTTTAAAAATTACAGCAATGTTTCTAAAACCTTCTTCTTCAGCAACTCTCGCAAATTCAGGATATAAATCAGTCCATTCTTCGTTTTCACCGTCAGCCGCTGCTTTAAGGTTTTCTAAAGTTGTACCAATTACACCAGCCGGATAACTAGCTGTAATTTCAACCATGCCACCTTCTAAAAAGCGAAAGAATTTTTTGGCGTGTGAGCGTTCGTTTTCGGCAGTTTCTTCAAAGATTGCAGCAATTTGTTGATAGCCTTCTTTTTTCGCTTGTTTTGCATAGAACTCATAGCGGTTTTTGGCTTGTGATTCCCCAGCAAAAGCTTTCAGTAAGTTTTGTTCGGTTTGGGTTCCTTTTATTGAATTCATTGATGTTGATTTAGATATTTATTAAATGTGAAATTACAAAATAAAATTAGAATGGTTTGAAGGTTATTTTTAGATAAATTTTACTTTTATTATTCAAATTTAAATATGGACATGAAAAGGAAGATATATATAAAAAACTGGTTAGCACTAAAACCTTATTTGAAGCAAGTAAAAACTGATAGTTATTATTTAGCACTTTGTAATAAGCTATATTCATTTCTTGGTGGAGCAGATTTTTTTATCCTCAGGTTTCATCTTGATGATGAGGATATAAAAGGTTTATGCTGTTTCCTGGTGTCTTACTTTGAGGATATAATTTCAGGAACTAAACTATTCCAATCATTTACAAAAAAGCATGAGACCCTTTATGGTAGCAGGTTGCCGTTTTTTGATACTACAGATTACTATCCTGATGAAATAAATGAAGCTGATGTTGCCTTTCTAAGCTGGTATTATCTGAATACCGTTCAACATGAAAGATTTGTTAGTCCTGTTAATGATTTTATTTTGGATATTTCAAAAACTGTCATGCCTGTTTTTGATGAAGAGTATGAATTTGCCCCTGAGAATGAACATATCAAACAGTTCTATAAGCTACCTGAAGATGCAGATTATTATGCTGTGCGTCAGTTGATGGATCGTATTTTGTTGGAAAGTTACCTGTTTTCAATAGATATAAGTGACCGTTTCCTTGATGAAGTTGAAGAGATAAGCCAGTCGGGTGAGATGCCTCCACATTTAATGCCGGCAATACTAAATGAGCTTAAGGATGAGTTTGTTCATAATAGCTATACCCGATTATTAAACATGAAAGGAAAAGAGTGGGCAGCTCTTCTTTGTGGTGATAAACATCCTTTGCAGCAGGATATCCTGGGCATATCTGACCGTATTTCTTCTCATTTCTTTTATAAAGGACAGGATGACCATGATATCTTTTTGGAGCACATAGCCACCGGGAAAAAGTTCAACATGACAAAAAAGTCTTTTGATCATTCCGATGAGTTAAGAGCGATTGATATAATTATTACCATTGGTTTGGTGAAGTGGAAAGACGAATGGTGGTTTTCAGGAATATTCTCATGTAAAGATTATGATGCAGACATGGTGTTGAATGAACGTAATTCTGCAAGGAGCAGGCAGCAAGTTGGTTTTTTGGATAAGGATAGAGAAAAAGTAAAGCAAATACTACAAGATAAATATCAGCGGTTCCTGGAGTTTAATCAGAACTCCCCTATTGCATTTTTAAATAGTTCAGAAATTAATAGTTTTCTAAAAAAGTATATTGAGTTTTACAATAAATCCTTAAACCTTAGTGAAAAGGAAATTGATGATGCCCGAAAACGAAGCAGGGGGGAAGGGTTCTTTGGTAGTGAACTGTCATCAGAATTTGATTTTTCAGATTTTGAGGATGATGCGTTGGTCTTTTTTAATCCTGAAAGCGGACCGGAAATTGGCTTTGGTATTTGTGGGGCTTTTCCTGCCGAAATTAACCCGTTCTTCAAGGGAAAAGATTCAAATGAAGATGTTCAGTTTTTATTGATGAGTAGTGATTTCTCCAAAGAGCTGGCTATGTATTGCATTGATAATTATGGTGAGAAGCTGGATTTCTTTAAGGAGCTTCCCTGGAAACAATATCTTGAAAATATTGATTTCCTGTTACGTTTCTGGAAAAAAGGGAATTATCATGCGAAACCTGAATATACTCCGATTTAGTTTCTTTTTTAGCCTGAAAGATTAAAGTGAAATTTTTATTGTTGTTGGATGGTGAAAATTTACGACCTTTACATCTTTTAATAGGACGTTATGAGTATTGAACAAGTACAGCAGGGGATAATTGACGAGTTTTCAATTTATGAAGACTGGATGGATAAGTACAGTTACCTGATTGAGTTGGGAAATGATTTGCAGGATTTGAAACCAAGCCAGAAAAATGACCAGCACCTGATTAAAGGATGCCAGTCAAGAGTTTGGTTGGTCCCTGATTTTAAAGATGGAAAGATTTACTTTGAAGGGGAGAGTGATGCTGTGATTGTAAAAGGCCTGGTCGCACTTTTATTGAGAGTAGTTTCAGGAAGAACCCCGGAAGAGATTATGGAAAGTGATTTGCACTTTGTTGATGACATCGGTTTGAAGCAACATTTGTCGCCAACCCGCTCAAATGGTTTGGTTGCAATGATCAAACAAATTAAATTATACGCTGTTGCATATAACAGAATTTCAGGTTAAAGAAAAGAGCAATGGATACAAGGATAGATCAAATTATTGAAAAACTGAAAGACGTTTACGACCCGGAGATACCGGTCAATATATACGACTTGGGATTAATTTATAATGTGGATGTTAACGGGGAAAACAAGGCCAATGTAATTATGACACTGACAGCTCCCGGTTGCCCAGTTGCAGATATGTTGGTTGAAGATGCCAGGCAGGCAGCTTTAGCAGTTGATGGTGTTGATGATGCCCATGTTGAACTAACATTTGAACCACCCTGGGATAAATCGATGATGAGCGAAGAAGCCCGTTTGGAATTAGGCTTTTTCTAGATACTGGATACCTGTTTCTAGTTCCTTGATATCTAGTAACCAGAATCTAGTGTCGTGTCATGCCTGAAATGACGGTTAAGTTGAAGTTATTTTGGTTTTTGACAAGACAAAAAATCTGCGCATAGCAGCGTTCTGTAAAGATTTT
>JANQII010000283.1 GCA_028282195.1 Prolixibacteraceae bacterium | reverse complement strand
TTGCCTTTTTCATCACTTTCTTATTCGTTATTTCTTGTTTTTTATTTCTTATTTTCTTGCTTTTTTCAGAATAGTATTTGTGTACACACGGTAGCTGCCCTTTAGGCAGGGAAGCTTGAAGTTGGAAGTGTGATGATCTCAAATACTTCCAGCTTCGGACTTCGGGCTTCCAACATGATGTTCAAAAAGCTCACGAATTTTCTGTTTGCCGAACAGGCAGGCATTCGTTAATCAAACCTATGTATTTTCAATTCATGGTGTTTTAGTTTGTCGTTTAAGGATTAGCTCTTTGGTTTTGTATGCAGGGATTTGCATTTGTCCAAATCCGTTTTCCTGGACTAGTTGTAAAAGCTCATCCTGGTCGGGTTCCAGACCCAACCTTTTGGCAGCTTTTGCATCAGCAGCAACAATGTCCGAAGAAAGTATTAATGTCCTGAAATTAGAAATGTCAGCTTCTGAATTGCCCGCAGGTGCATTATTGGTAATTACCCGATTGGCATCAATAATATTCAGAACTGGTTTTTTGAACCTTAACAAATCCAGCAAACATTGATCTTGATTTTCATACTCGTCAAACTTCCAAAGCAGGTTGCGAAGATTGTTTATTGAAGCGGTGAACGAATTCTCTCCTGTCTTTTTCAGAACAGGCACATTAATGATGATGTCAGTTTCAAAAACCAATTGATGGATCAATGCGTTGTTAAGTACTTTGGCATTGGGGATTTCGACTTTGTTATAATATGATTTCCTATTTCCCGGCAATATTTTTGCTGCAGCATCTTTTACCTTTCGTTCTATTCCGCTTGTTTTATAAACCTTGGACCAATGATCCCGGGTTTGCCCAAATAAAAATACACCTCTTGAGCCTGCATCGTAACACATTTCAACCAATTTCCCCAGGAGGTTGGGATTCGTGTTTGCAGCTTGTTCCGGAGTTTTATTCCAGCCCAAGGTTGGAAGTACAAGGACCTTCTGTCCTTTTTGAACAAAGCTTTCAATACCTCCCAAAGTTTCCAGGCCAAGCTCAAGCATGCCCATCGGGCTCCCTCCTCGTATCGATACCAATGAATAATTCCTGCCTTTTGCTATTACAGGCAGACTTACCAAACCTGTTGCTGCCAATGATGTATTTCGAATAAAATCCCGTCGTTTCATTTTAATTGGTTTTTATGGCTTTAATCATCCTGTTTTTACCGCTTAGGTCTTTTCTTAATTCAACGTTTGAATATCCATTTTCATTTAGAAGGTTAACACATTCCTTGCCAAAAGTTTCATTGATTTCCCAAAACATGAATCCACCGACCTTTAAATAGCTATTGGCGAATATAAGCAGAGCTTTGTAAAATTTCAAAGGATCATCGTCTTCTACATAAAGGGCTGTATCGGGTTCATAATCCAAAACATTATTTGCCATCAATTTTTTTTCTGAAATAGTAACGTATGGAGGATTACTCACAATCACGTCCAGTTTGGGGAAAGAACCGGATGCCTGCGGATTTAAAATGTCAAGTTCGAGGAACTTAACGGAAACCTTATTGATCCGGGCATTACTCTGTGCCGTTTCAAGGCTTTTTTTGCTTATGTCACACGCAAAAACTTTTGCTTCAGGAAGATTCTTTTTTAATGTAATTGGAATGCAGCCGCTACCCGTACCAACATCAATAATAGAGGGAGAAGTTGGTAAGTTGCTTTTCAAAATCCAATCAACCAATTCTTCAGTTTCAGGACGAGGGATCAGAACATCGGGGTTTACTTTAAAAGGCAGACCAAAAAATTCGGTTTCACCTAAAATATACTGAATGGGTTCATTATGTTGTAGCCTGTCTACTATTTCTTCTATCTTCAGTTTTTCATTTTCTGAAAGAACTTCCTCTTTTTTCAAAATCAAGTCAGTAGAATTGTAGCTTTTCAAGTGATTAAAAATGATTCGGATAAAACTTTCCACTTCTTCTCCTGGATAAAGACCAATCAATTCTTTTCGGATATATTTCAGGCTTGCCTGCATTTATTTGTATTTTTGGCAAAGTTAATTTTTCCTGATGAACATTTCTGAAAAATATATGAACCGTTGTTTGGAGTTGGCAAGACTTGGGATGGGTGATGTGGCGCCAAACCCAATGGTGGGTTGTGTAATTGTTCATGAAGGAAAGATAATTGGGGAAGGATTTCATCAGCGTTATGGCGAGGCTCATGCCGAAGTAAATGCCATCAATTCGGTTAAGAATAAAGATTTGTTAAAGGAATCAACGCTTTATGTGAGCCTGGAACCATGTGCTCATTATGGCAAAACACCTCCTTGTTCCGATTTGATTATTGAACACCAAATTCCGCATGTCGTAGTTGGTTCAGGAGATCCTTTTGCAAAAGTTGCAGGAAGAGGGATTGGGAAAATGCAAAAGGCTGGCATTAAGGTTGAAGTTGGAATATTGGAAAAGGAATGCATTGAGCTGAACCGCCGGTTTTTTACTTTTCATGAGAAAAAAAGACCTTTTGTCATTTTAAAATGGGCACAGAGCTTTGACGGTTTTCTGGATGCCGATCGTTCCGAAGCTGATTTCGGACAGCCAACCTGGATAAGCAATGAGTTGTCAAGAAGACAGGTGCATCGTCAACGGGCAGAAGAAGCTGCAATCCTGATTGGAACAAATACTGCAATTAAAGATAACCCTTCGTTAACCGTAAGGGATTGGTCAGGAAAACAGCCGGTCCGCTTGGTACTTGACAGGCAAAAACGTTTACCCGATAATATGAATTTGAAAGATGGTTCTGTACGAACTGTTGTGTTTACCAGCTATAATAATTCGGATGTAAACAACCTTGAGTTTGTTAAGCTTGACTTTGGACAGTCTATTCCACAGCAAATTTTGGATTGGTTGTATCAAAATGAGCTTCAATCTGTAATTGTAGAGGGGGGGAGACAACTACTTCAGGATTTTATTGATCAGGAATTATGGGACGAGGCATATGTATTCACCGGTCAGGTTAACTTTGGAAGCGGAGTAAATGCTCCAAAATTATTTAAGCAACCAATTAGTACTGATTATTTAGATAAAAACCTGTTGCAGGTATTTACTAACAAGGATTAGCAAAGTGCTGAGTGCGTTGCGCTATGAGATCATGAACAATTTCACATTCACATCTTCTCCCATTCTTAGAAGCTGTCTAAATTTTATTTTTCAGAATGATTATGATGTATTTTTTGTTTAGACGACTTGTCCCGGTTAAACCGGGAAGGCGAATTTGAGCGT
>JANQII010000282.1 GCA_028282195.1 Prolixibacteraceae bacterium | reverse complement strand
TTGCCTTTTTCATCACTTTCTTATTCGTTATTTCTTGTTTTTTATTTCTTATTTTCTTGCTTTTTTCAGAATAGTATTTGTGTACACACGGTAGCTGCCGTAGGCAAGTAACACGCAACACGTAACTTGAAACACGCATTTTCATCTTCTCCCCAAGGCTTCCTTACGGTTAAAAAACCGTACTACCCGTTTCGTTGTAGTGATCCGCTTTTGTTTTTCATAAAAAACGAATAAAAGACCTTGCTGTTCGAATAGTTTACAAATAGCTGATATACAGCATGAACTGTTTTTTAATACTTGAAATATTTTACTTTTGTTCGCTTAACTAATCCTTACATGATGAAGAAAACAACTTTACTAATTGCAATTTGTACATTGCTTATGGGAAATCTATTTGCCGGAGGAATCTTGACGAACATGAATCAAAGTGCACAATACGTGCGAATGTTATCGAGAAATGCATCGACGGAACTGGATGCTGTGTACTTCAATCCGGCAGGGTTAACACTTCTTGAAGATGGTTTTTACGGAGGAATTCACAATCAAACCATATTTCAATACAGAACCATAGAGAGTGGTTTCCCAGGATTAAACGGTTCGGAATATAAAGGTGATGTTAAAGCTCTATTATTTCCATCATTATTTGCAGCTTACAAAAAGAACAATTGGGTCTTTTCCTTAGGATTTGGGTTAAATGGGGGTGGAGGTACCGCTGAGTTTGACAGAGGTATTCCAACTTTTGAAAAGCCCTTGGCATTACTTGCTCCCGGGTTGCAGGGTATTGGGGTTCCTGCAACGGGATACGAAGCTGATTTATTTCTTGATGCCTGGTCCGTATTTTTTGGTACACAACTAAATGCATCATATAAAATCAACGATGTAATAAGTGCATCAGCAGGTTTCAGATACATTCGTGGTGTTAATACTTACGAAGGTCATATACGCGATATAAATGTAATAATTAATGGTACTTCACAATCAGCCAGTGATTTTTTTAGTGGTTTAGCAGCTCAGGCTACTGCAGGAGCTCAGTCATTGTCAGCTTTCCCTGCAGATATGGTAATGCCTGATGCAGTTGCTCAAGGTGCTGGTTTGCCTACAGGTTTAACTTTTGGTCAGGGAGTAGCTGCTTTAACTGCAAGTGCAACTTCTGCTACAGCCAGAGCACAAGCAACAGCAGATGTTGAAACTGATACAAAACAAACAGGAAATGGTTTTGCTCCTTTATTAGGACTAAACTTATCATTAGACAAATTGAATATTGGCGTGCGTTATGAATTTAAGACTTCATTGACTTTAACGAATGACACAAAAATTGATGGGACTGGCTTCTTTCCCGACGGGGAAAAAGATGCAAACGATATTCCGGCAATTTTAGCTATTGGTGTTGACTACATGATTTCAGATGCTTTTAAAATCTCAGCTTCTTATAACAATTACTTTGACAAAGCTTTTGATTGGGGGAATAATGTTTACGGACAAGAAAAAACTTTTGACCATAACATGTTTGAAATTGCAGTAGGATTGGAATATGCTTTGAATGACAAATGGAAAATCAGTGTTGGTGGAATGCATACAAACACTGGTGTAACGGAGCAGTATCAGAGTGATTTTACTTACAGTAACTCCGCGTATACCGGAGGTTTCGGTTGCCAGTATAAAATTAACAACAGATTGACTTTGGATGCTGGATTCTTGCATACTACATACATCAAAGGAGATAAAACATTGGTAGACGAGAATGTTGGTTCTTACAAGGAAACATATGATAAACGTAATTTTGATTTTGCGATAGGAATTAACTATAAATTTTTCTAAAATATTAATTAAGTAAATCGAAGGAGTGTCATTAATGATGCTCCTTTTTTATGGAATAAATTCTTTTTACTTTTGGCGATCTGCAACTTTACTATAAACCAAAAAGATTACTCATGAAATCAGATTTTAAGTTTTTGAAATTACTTGTTTTAGTTCTTATAATTTCCCCGATTTTTTCAAACGGCCAACCCATTGAAAAAGAGAAAATAAGTGATATAAGGAGTTCTTTTAAAAAAGATGCTTATACCAAAGGAATGCAAAATGCCCTTTCTTCCAATGACATTACGAAACTGGCATGGAACCGGGAAAATGAAGGAACAGTTGATCATCATTTTACATACCGGGTTGATGTTTCGGGAATAACCAACCAAAAGAAATCAGGGCGTTGCTGGTTGTTTACATCACTGAATATTTTCCGACCAGTCGCGATGAAAAAATTCAATGTTTCTTCGTTTGAATTTTCTGAAAACTACCTTTATTTCTGGGATTTATTTGAGAAGGCAAACCTGTTCTTAAATAATATGATTGAAACTGCCGATTTGCCACTGGAAGACCAAAAAGTTCGCTGGTATTTTCGTTCGCCGGTTGATGATGGCGGGCAATGGATCAATTTTGTGAACCTGGCCAACAAATATGGAATGGTGCCCCGTGAAGCAATGGAAGAAACACATTCAAGCGAGAACACTTCATGGATGGTCCGGTTACTAAAACGAAAGCTTAGGGAACAAGGATTGGAACTCCGTAAATTAAAAGCTTCCGGCAAAAACCCAAAAGCTATTCAGGAAGCGAAATTAAATATGTTGAAAGATATTTACCGCATGCTGGCATTAAACCTTGGCGAACCTCCTGTTGAGTTTTCATACCGATACAAAAATGCTTTAGGTGAGCTTTCCGAAACCAAAAACTACACCCCTGAATCTTTTATGCAGGAAGTATTGGGTGACATTAAATTGAATGATTATGTGATGTTAATGAATGACCCTTCACGACCTTACTGGAAGCATTATGATATTGAAAATTACCGGAATGTTGAGGAAGGTGAGAACTGGCACTATGTGAATTTGCCGAATGAAGAAATCAAAAAATTCTGTATGGAGTCGATTAAGAACAATGAAGCAATGTATGCCTCATGCGATGTAGGCAAGCAGTTGCGTCGTGACTTTGGAGTTCTCGACGTGGACAACTTCAATTTTGAAGAAGTTTACGGAGTTACTTTCGGAATGGACAAAACAAAGCGTATCCAGAGTCGCGAAAGTGGTTCAAGCCATGGGATGGTTTTGATGGCTGTTGAAGTAGATGAAAACGAGAAACCGCTTAAATGGCAGTTCGAAAATAGCTGGGGTGTAAAATCCGGGGAGAAAGGTTATTTAACTTTTACCGATAAATGGTTCAGTGAATATATGTTCCGTATAGTGGTGCATAAAAAATTTGTCAGTCAAAAAGTGCTTGACATCTATAATGAAGATCCAATCAAATTACCCCCCTGGGATCCGATGTTTTAAAAATAGAAAAAGAGGCTGTTCCAAAAGAATAAAATTCAAACCGCGAAGAACGCATAAGATTACGCAAAGAACACTAAGGTTCTGATATATAAAGTATTGACTCTTTGTGTCTTTTGCGGTTCCTTAAAATACTTAGCGGTTAAGTTAACTTTTGGGACAGCCTCTTTCAGTTATCTGTTAAAGACTTGCTTCTAAAAGACCGGATCCGATTTTATGGATGGCATCAACAATTTTTGCTTTTTGTTTTTCGCTAGCAAAAGCCAAACCATTTTTATATTGCCTCAATAAGCTTGGATTTATTCCTGCATATTCTGCAAGTGCCGATATATTTAGCACTTTAAACCGTTCAAATAAAGTTTGCAGGTCGTACTTAATTTGAAATTCTAAATTATTATTATAAAATATTTCCGGTATGATTATATCTTCGGGTTTGCTGGAAATATGTTCTTTAATTGCATCCCGGACATTATTTACCGCTTCCTCAATGCTTTCACCGTTTGAGTAGCATCCTGGTAAATCCTGAACTGAGACCCAGTACTCTTTACCTTCCTTCTCAAGAATAAGCGTAGCTTTTTCTTTTCCAGCCTGAGTGTTTATCATAGCATTAGTTTTTACGTTTTTTAATTGTACTTAATTGATTGTTAATTGATGTTTTTTTGAAAAAGCTATTAAAGCATATATGTGGTTAATGATGCAGGATTAAGAAAGCCCCGCATCTTTTAAAATTCGCTTAGCAGTGCCCGTTGGTACTTCTTTGCCATGAAACGGGACAGTTAGCTGATTTTTTTTAGTTGGATGACAGTATATTCGATGTTTACCTGTACGGTGCATATACCAACCATCTTTTTCCAACATTCTAACTAAATCTGGATATTTCATGTGAATCAAGGGTTGAAGCTGAATATTCAGGGAAATCCTTGATTTGACCTCTTCCGATTCGGTTGATAGGCTGATTGTGCAAGGTGTTATCAAT
>JANQII010000261.1 GCA_028282195.1 Prolixibacteraceae bacterium | reverse complement strand
TTTTTCTAATCGCCTGTAGAGTGCCCCCCTACTCAATCCCAAAGAACGAGCAACTTTGGAAATATTATTATTGTGCAATTTCATTGTTTTTATTATCATTTCCTGTTCAATCTCATCTAAGGTCATCGTTCCGGGGGCTGGAAACTTTTCATTATTTGTGCCTTTTGAGTTACTTTCAATAGCCTTCTCAAAATCAGGAACATCCAGTTCTTCTTTCCCCGACATCAACCAGGTTCTCTCAACTAAATTTTTAATTTCACGCACATTACCCGGCAAATGCAATTCACTCAACCACTTTAAAGTTCTTTTTGAAACAGAGATATTTTCTGTTCCATAAACTGTTTTCAATTCATTTATAAAATGATCAACCAATAATGGGATATCGCTATTCCTCTCTCTCAGTGAAGGAAGGTTAATCGTAATCAGATTGATTCGATAAAAAAGGTCTTCTCTGAATGTCCCATTTTCAACCATTTCGTGTATGTTCCTATTGGTAGCGCAAACCACCCGGACATCCAGTTCTCTTGTTTTACTGTCACCAAGCACCTGATAGGTCTTATCCTGCAGGACCCTCAATAGTTTCACTTGTGAATTAAAATCAAGATCTCCAATTTCATCCAGAAAAATTGTTCCGCCATTTGCTAATTCAAAGCTACCTTTACGATCATTATATGCATCAGTAAATGCTCCCTTTTTATGCCCAAACATTTCGCTTTCAAAAAGACTGGATGATATACCTCCCAGGTTAACTTTTACAAAAGGGTTATTTTTGCGTTTACTGTTAGTGTGCAAAGCTTCCGCTATCAGTTCTTTGCCAGTGCCACTTTCGCCCAGAATTAGAACCGGGGCATTAGTTTTACTAACCCTTCCTACCGTTTCGAGAATTGGGGTTATTTTAGGACTTTCACCAACCAACTTGTTGAAGTCATATTTCCTGTCAAGCTCTTCTCTTTTAAAACACTTTTTCTTCTCACCCCCCAGGTTTAAGTCAATTGCTGTTTGTACTATTTGCAAAAGATTTTTGTTATCCCATGGTTTGGTAATAAAATCAAAGGCTCCCTTTTTCATTCCTTCTACTGCCAATGAAATAGACCCCCATGCAGTAATTAAAATCACTGGAATATCGGGATACGATTGCTTCAATTCTTTCAAAAAATCCATCCCTTCACGCCCTGTAGTATTGTTACTAAAATTCAGGTCGAGCAATATCAATTGAGGGGTTTGCTCCTTAATAAGAATGGTAGCTTCTTCAGGGTGTTTTGCTTCCCTACAAGTAAATCCCGACTGTTTTAAAAGTAAACTCAACGAGGCTAAAACCGCATTATCGTCATCAATTACAAGAATCATTTTATCCAGGAATAGCTTTTCAATTTTCAATAAAGATATAATATTAATTTAACGTCAACTCGGGCTAAGGGTATTCATAATTCATTCATTACCTGCAATTTGTGATTTAAACAGAAAATGAAGACAATTGAATGCCCCCGAACTCGGGGGAAAACAATAGTAAAACAATTTTATCCGACTGTATTCCCCCGATCCATCGGGGTTTTTTTTTCTTATAATCCCAAGTGCCCGATAATGTACGGTAATCAAGTTCTTATCCCGAACTCAGGTTAATTTACCTGCATCCCATCGAAAAGGTGAATTATTCGATTTGTTCTTTTTGCTAATTTCTCATCATGGGTAACCATGATCACAGTCGTATTTTCTTCTTTATTCAGGTTCTCCAGAATTTCCATAATCTCCATACCCATTTTACTATCCAGGTTTCCGGTTGGCTCATCTGCCAAAATAATATCAGGTTGCCCAACAATTGCCCGGGCAATAGCTACCCGTTGTTTCTGCCCCCCCGAGAGTTGTCCCGGATAATGCTTCGTTCGTGCAGAAAGCCCTACTTTCCCCAAGGCTTCCTGCGCCCTGCGTTTTCTTTCTTTTCCTGATACACCATTTCTGTATAATAGCGGAAGTTCAACATTATCCAGGACCGGCAAATCATTAATCAGGTGAAAGCTTTGAAAA
Organism: Prolixibacteraceae bacterium; assembly: GCA_028282195.1. Classification (GTDB taxonomy): domain Bacteria; phylum Bacteroidota; class Bacteroidia; order Bacteroidales; family Prolixibacteraceae; genus Sunxiuqinia. The sequence continues at coordinate 15,442 of JANQII010000261.1, read as the reverse complement.
ATAAAGCCCAATTTATGATTTCGGAAACGTGCAAGTTTCTTATCCTTCCACCCATTTATTTCAACTTCATCAATTTCCACTATTCCATTTGTTGGAATATCTAATAAGCCCATCATATTTAGCAAAGTACTTTTGCCACATCCGGATGGCCCCATAACAGATACAAATTCACCTTTATTAATGGCAAGGTTGATGTTGTTTAACGCGACGGTTTCTATTTCGTCGGTTTGATAAACTTTTTCAAGATTTTTTAACGTAATCATTGTGTATTTTTTTTAATTGATTGATTTATTCTTCATGTAATGCAATTGCGGGTTGAATTTTGGTTGCGCGGGAACTTGGCATCAATGCACACAGAACAACCAGGCTGTAAATAAGAATTGCAGCTGAAATAATAGCAACAACATAAACAATTGGTTCCATATTTAATATATTTAAAATCGGAAATTGAATTGCAATAACAATTCCTGGAACTATTGCAATAGTAGTAAGTAATAACATTTCAGTAATAAATTGCCTATAGATTGCTGTTTTGCTTGCACCAACTGCCATGCGTAAACCAATCTCCGATTTTCGTTGAGAGATGTTGTACCAGAGTACGCCGAACATTCCGAAAAGAACATTAAAGAATAATGCCGTAATGATTAGTAAAGTTATAACCAGGGGAAGAATGGTACTACGAATATACTTATTTCGGGTTTCATTCATAGGTGTTATTAAAACCTGAAAATCCGGGTGATTTGTTTTCAGATATTGGTAAAGCTCGGACTCAAATTCAGCACTTGTTTCAATTTGACTTTTAAGTAAAAAAGCACTTGTTACAATTGAACCATTACCACCTCGAGGCATCTTATATTGCACATTATCGCCATGCGCAATTCTTACAAACAATGTAGGTTCTGGATAACTATAGTCTCCCTTGTGTTTAATTACATTGCAAACACCAACAATCTTACATTTTTCCCCCTGAAGTTCAATTGTATTTCCAATTACACTTGAATTACCAAACATCATTTCTTTTAGATTCTGGGTAAGCACTACCGGTTGAATATTGGATGCATTATCCTGAGGTGTAAACCAACGCCCCTCTATAAATTTCAAATCCAGAGCTTTGCCAAAGCCATCTTGTACATGCATTAAGTTTATTTGTTTTGCTGGTATAGAAATGCCATTGCCGTTAACAGGCTGACTTGGATTCAGATAACCTTTTGAGAAAAAGGGGCTGCCATTGTAATTACTTATTGCCTCCACTCCTGGATATAATTGTATAGAACTAATAAGTTCTTTTTGGGCAATATGATTTGCATCCATGTCCTCAGATTTGCCTATATAAAATGGATTGAAAGAGTATAATTTATCATAGTTAAAGCCGAGGGGGTATTTTGTATTATTGATTTCGCGAACAATAAGAGAGAAGATAAAAAAGAACGCGAGAAAAGATAGGAACAGTTCGATTAACAGCGTTATCCGTTTCTGTTTCTGTTTTCTTTTTAGCAAATTTATAAGAATGTAACGAGTCATAATATTCTTGATTAATTTGATTCAGAGTGAGATAATGATTTAATTATTTTCGATCGTGCCATAACTATTGAGGGCAGCAAGCCCGACAGGATGCTAAGCAGAAAAATAAGTAGGAGACTGATAAATAATGCCTTGATATTTATGCTTAGGTAGATTCCAGATAATATATCTGATTTGTTTGTGAAATAAATAATTATCAGCGAAATAAGAATCGACAGAACTCCCCCAAGAAATAGTATTATAATATTCTCGAACAAAAACTGCTGGACTAACTTACCTATTGTTGCTCCAAATGTTTTTCGAACACCAATCTCGGATAATCGCTCGTAAACACGATTTGTATTAATATTAATGAGGTTGATGGCAGGTAAAAGGATAAAAAAGAAGAACAGTGCACCCAAGACCATGTAAAATAGTTTTTTAGTATCTCCAAAATATTTGAAAAAGCTAAATAGGAGTTCTTCAACACGATACAAATAGTTTTCCTGTTTAAAAGAAGCTTCAAGCCAATTAAAGTTACCCATGTATTGGGAGGAAACATTCTTTAATTTCTGTTGAAATTCCTCCTCAATTTGATTGAAGTCTTCTTTATTTTCTGCATAAACTAATGCCTTTGAAAAATTAGCATAAATATGTTTTGAGTGATAGCTACCTCTGCATGAATACGGAATGTATATATTGGCGGCTAAGCGCAACATAGTTACATCAACATTTTCAACAACACCAACAACTTTGTAATTCTGATTTTTGATATCCAAAGTTTTGCTAACGCATTTTGTTGTTCCAAACAACGCGAGGCTTGTTTTTTCATCAATCACAACAATCCTGGCTCCTGAATCGAATTCTGATTTATTAAATGGTCTGCCTTGAATAAAATTAAAGTCTGCAATTTTCCATAGTTCTGCATCCGAATACTTTATGTTTACTTCATTGCGTTTATTATTTAAATAAATAATTTCCAGTCCATTATAAAATGGGTCATAAGATATTATTGAAATATGTTTTGGCGATTTTAATGTTTTTACATATTCGTTAAGAAAAGCATATGTAGGAGGGTTATTATTGCCACCAGCAAAACTTCCGTCTTCCTTTTTTATCCTCATCTTCATATCATCCAAATAAATAACATTACGGAATTCCGATTTTGGAGAGTTGTAATTATTAATATGAGTAAGAAATGAAGTTATAAGAACAATAAACGTAACAGGAATGATAATACCTGCAAGCGTTACGAAAGTATACACTTTTTTTCGTTTCAACACTTTCCAGGTTATTTTCAAGTAGTTTTTAAACATGGTTCTGATTGTTCAGGATTTTAATCTTCATGCAATGCTACGGCTGGTTCTGTTTTACCGGCATATCGGCTGGGAACAAAACTGGCAACAAATACAAGCAAATAAATAATGGCGGCAGACAACAATACTGCGCACAAATAAATCATTGCACTGATATCAAAAACCTTTAATATTGGAAATTGCAAAGCAATAATTAGAGCCGGGATTATACCCAGGGTTGTTAACATTAACATTTCACCAATAAATTGCTGATAGATTTTCAAGGCTGAAGCACCAAGTGAACGTCTCAATCCAATCTCGGGTTTACGCTGGTTTATGTTATATAATAATGCGCCAAATAAACCCAGAATAATGTTTATTACCAAAAATGTAGCCACTGAAAGGAATACAAGCAATGGGATCAGCTTCCTTTTAAAGTCTGCCTTTTTGTAAGCTTCCATGCTTTTAAGGTTAATCTGCCATTCTTTAGCTGATGAGGTTAAAACATTTATTAGTTGTTCTTCAATTGCTTTGCCTGTATTCGGTTCGGTTTTTATTACCAGCCGATTGGAAACCTCTTTTTCTTTATGCATTCGAAAACAAACGGGTTTCTTTTTCGAAAGCTCACCATCTATTTTAAAATCTTCCATGTATCCTACAATCCTAAATTTTTCCGAATTGTAACCCGTAGTCATCTTTTTACCAATTACACTCCCATCTGCGAAGAATAATTCTTTAAATTCTTTATTTACAACTATCGGAATTTCACCTGTCGCCAAATCGCTTATGCTATACCAGTTTCCTTCTGACATTTCCAAGCTAAGAACGTTTTGGAAGTTTTCGTCAGTTCTAAGAATATTGATATTGTGGTGCTGAATTTCGCCATATTTCATTGATGAACTAGTTGTAGACATTTCGTAGGGCAGGTTATTGCTACAGTTTGAAACAGCTCTTACTTCCGGCAAATCCATAATATTCTTTTTGGTTAAATCCATAAGCTCTTTTAATGTTCTGCCAGGTTCATCAGCTTTTTTGTCGTATCTTAACTCTGCCATCCAAACCTCATTTTCATCAAACCCCTTATATTCAATGTACTGAGAAACATAATTAATAATCGCTGTAAGCAATGCGAATAAGATCAGAAACGAAATAAACATTTCAATGACTATTAGGGAAGTTTTACCCTTGCGTTTCCAAATCAGTTTTAAAATTGACTTTATCATTATTCCTAGTTTTTTAGTGATTGTACAATTTGTAAACGCGACATGCGGTAAGCGGGCAATACTCCGGCAATAAAACCAAATAAAAAACAGAAAATCAGTCCTGTAAAAAGAATCCTGTAATTTAATAACATCCCTTCGGATGGAACGATTCCTTTGGAACGCAGAATGATTAGTACGATATAGGTTAAGGCGAATGCCATAATCCCGCCAAAAAGTGTCAAAATAAGGTTCTCAACAATAAACTGCCAAATCAGGACTGTTCTGCGCGCGCCAAACGATTTTCTTATTCCAATTTCGCCAAGCCTTTCATTTATCCTATTCACATTAAGGTTAATAAGATTAAGCGATGGAATAAGCATAATAATGAAAATGATGGTGTACAATAAGGCGAAAAAAACGGATGGTTCTACCGGGGAAAACTTGATAAATCTTGTTAATGGGTCGCCAACTTCTATATTTATATAATTTCTGTAATCCAGTGGCATTTCTGTTTTTTCAAAAAGTTTTAACGACTTGCTTATTTCTTTTTCAATCGCTTCAAAATCGGATTTTTTATGAGCTAATAACATCGCAGAATAAGCTCCATGAAGTTTCTTTTCATAAATATTTTCAAGTGATGTGGTAAATGGGAAGTACACATTAGCATAAGCATCCATATTTGTTGCCGAAACATCTTTTACTACACCAATGATTTTGAAAGAATTATCATCAACTTTCAACGCTTTTCCAATAGCAGAACTAGCATCTCCAAAAATGTTAGTTGCCAGAGATTCTGCGATTACCATAACTTTTTCTGCATTATCATTTTCTTTTTGGTTAAACGGTCTTCCTGAAATAAATTTAAAATCAAGAATATGCCAGTAATTTCCATCACAGTATTTAATTAATAATGCATGCTTTTGAGAGTTAATAAAAACAGGTAATTGACGTGGCATCATGTTGTAAAATGTTACCATTTCGGGTATTTCAAGATTACCGAAACACTTGTTTAAAAAGTAATAGCTCGACGTTGAAGAACCGTAACTATTGTCTTTTTCCCCGGGAGGCTTATGCCATGATTCCAATTGGGATGTATAAAGAATTCTTGCTTGCTTATAAACCGGATAGTTCGATTTGGTAAAATAATCGTAGAATGAAGCCCCAACAATCAAAATGGTAAGTGTAAGACTAATTCCAAACAAACTAATGAATGTGAATAATTTGTTTCGTTTTAATACCTTCCAGGTTATTTTTAAATAGTTTTCAAACATGGTATTGTGATTGATTGATTTTAAATTTCTAATTGATGTTCCTTTTCAAAATCGTATAAGGTTAAAATACGGATATAATAATAGGTTGTCCAATAATTTCTTAAGGCTGTTATATAGTCTTGCTTTGCCCGGTCTTTTTCTTCCAATGCTATGTTGTATTCTGTAAAGCTTATATCTTCTGCAATATACCTCTGACGAGCGATTTCAAATCGTTCTGCTGCAGTTACATCACCTTCATTCGTAAATTCAATTAAACTTCTCAGCATTCTGAAATATTCAATCTGTGATACAATTTCCTCTTTAAAGTTAATTTCTTCCTGATTGACGGTATATTCAACGAGCCTTAAGTTGGCATTAGCTGTTTTCTTTTTGGCTTTTGCTCTTCCCCAGTCCACAATAGGGATAGTCAGGCCAAAATTCACCGATCTCATTTTTTGGGCATTGCTGTAAATATCCGGCAAGTGCTCCGAAACATTGGTGGTGCCATAACTTACTATTAAGCTTGCATTTAAGCCACTTTCCCTTCTGGCTTTTTCCAGTTTTTCCTTAGCCTCCAAAATAGAACGCTTAAATTCAACCGATTTTCTGCTATTTTCCATCGCCTTTTCAATGGCTTTTTTTTCATCAATTTTGAAATAACCAATGTTATCGGGCAACAAAAGAGTAGAGCTTTCAATTTCCTGAAGGCCGGTATAACTTCCCAGGGCCAGCTGCGAAGTTTCTTGCTCAAGAGAAGCAGCTGCCAACGACTTTTGTGCAGAAACGAAACCAAACCTTAACTGAAGCAATTCGTTTTTTGATATTTTTCCCATCGTATGCTTCTCAGTGCCCAAATCATATAATGATCTTGCATTGTCCAGGTTTGTTTGTGCTATATTGTTGCTTATCTGTGCAATAAGCAAATTGAAAAAACGATACGTTGTATGATAAGCAATCCACTCAAGGTCTTCTACATATTCTTTTAAAGATTCATCATACTTTAGGGGCTCTATTCTATTCATCCACCTTAACTGGTTAAAAGAAAAGAGTGGTTGCTCAAGGCCGATATAATAAGGGGAACTGCTATAGCTGTGATTGTCTTTGTTGAAATCATCTACCCTGCTTAAGCTCGTACTTACAAAAAGTTTGCTTCCTGTTAAACTAATATTTTGTTCCAACGATAAATTTAGTTGTGCCTGACTTCTGTTAACCGTTTGATAAACTATACTTCCATCTTCCTGGATAACCGGGATGTTATTATTCACATAGGAAGGAAGGGTTGAATTCAATACCAGTTGAGGTTTGTAATTCGATTTATATGTTCTCCATTGCCAATATTTGTTTTCTTTAGCTGTCTTATTTCTCATTGCTTCAGGGGAATATTCCTGCGCATAATTTACAATTTGCTGTAACGAGTATGTTTGGCTATATGTTATTTTGAAGGTCAATAACATGATTACAATAAAGGCTACTTTAAAGGGTAATTGCAAAATTTGTTTTATCCGATTTAACCAACTCATACCATTAATTTTTTATAGCCAGCTCTTCAAATCGTTCAAAATCGGACATGTCTGAAACGACAAGCTCTTCCCCTTCAGATAACCCCTTAATAATTTCAACATAGTCAAAATTACTTTCGCCAAACTCTACCGTTCTTTTTACAATTTTTTCCCCATCTGAAACAAATACATCCTGTTTGCTTCCTCCACGATAAAAGGGACCGTTTTCTACAATTATTGTCTTTTGCTTGTGTGAGGTTACGACAAACAAATCAACCTTAAGGTTTGGACGTAAAAGATCATGATTCTTTTCATTCAATTTAACCTTAAATTGTATGGTATTAGATTTTACTGATGGTGAAATATTGGCGATAACACCAGTTATTTCTGTAGTTTCATTTAAACGTACTACGACTTTACCTCCAATTACCAGTTTGGTTGCATGCATTTCTGAAATAACACCATCAATCCAAAAACTTTCCAAACTGGCAATTTTCACCAATTCTTCTCCTGCGGTTACCGATTTTCCAATTTCTTTGTTTATCCAGGTAATCACTCCTTGTTTATCTGCTCTAATCGTTGAAGCATTTAATTTATCTTGCAATTCATTGACGTTTTTCCTTACAATGCTTATCTCGTAATTCAAGCCAAACAAATCGGTTTCCATTGCTCTTTCTTTATTAATTATGGTTTGTTCAATTTGCTCTAATTCAAGTTTTGATATTCGCAAGCTCAGCTCAGCTTTTTCAATTTTTTCTTTTGTCCCTCCACCAATCTCATTCAAATGCTTTTCAGCTTTCACTTCAGACTTCATGTTCTCAACATGAAGTTCTTTCACTTTGTATTGAGTTTTTAAGTCAATTAAGTTTTTTTCTAACTGAAGTTTTAATTTATTTACATTATTCATCTTCATCGCAAGTTCATCTTTCATTTTTTCTAATGAAATCGATGTACTATAAGTATCCAACAGAAGAATAGTATCCATATTAGAAACATGATCACCTGTATTTCTTGAAATACCTTTAATTTTAGATGAAACCGGACTTGAGATAATTTCTTCAAATTCAGGCAATACAGTTCCTGAAGCTGAAACTGTTGCCTGCAAATCCCCTACTTGAATTATTTTTGTATAATAATCATCTGAATCAATAGTTGGCCTGATTGCATTCCGAAGGAAGGTGAATAAAACAACAATGACAACCATTGCAAATATTAGTCGAATAAATATTTTCCTTTTATGTTTCTTTTTCACCGATTCTGACAATGCCCTATCCATACTTCAGATTTATTTTACGACTGCAAAACCAAAGAGCATGCCACAAACACAACCAAATCAAAATCAGCAAGATACAATCAAACCGCATATTGCAAAGATGTTCGATTATGGACAGTCTGTTCATTATAAAACACTGTGGAAAATCGAACCCGCTTTCTGGTTGGGTTTAGAAAACTTTTTATTTTTTGGGGCTATTTAGAATATATTTACAGGGGTGTCATCTTCTGGGAAGATGACACCCATTGCTTTTATTTACCCTTTCTATAAAGAAACCCCGGAGCAATGCTCCGGGGAATTCTTTTGATTAATCTAACTAAACCTATTTCTTTGAAAAAAGTTATCTATTCCTATTATGGAATTAAATTGATAATTAGTAACTCTCATTTTGAACCAAATATCCTTCTACCACAGAAGTTCCATCAATGGCAGTTTGGGGAATTGGGAAAAGACGTTTCCTAACATCGTTGTTGGTTTTTTCAATCAAAGGATCTTCATATTTCCCAAAACGGATCATATCCGTTCTTCTTTGGTGTTCCCAATAAAATTCGAAACCGCGCTCACGGAAAAGGATATCCAGGTTCATTTCTGAAAGGGCTGGCGGTGTTACCTCCGGCCTGGCAGTTCTGGATGCCCTTACAAAGTTTACATCCGCCAAAGCGCCGGAAACATCTCCTTTATGAAGCTTAGCTTCGGCGCGTAGCATATACATATCAGCCAAACGGACAATGACAAGGTCATGCTCACCTTTGTTTGTGCCATTGGTTGAAACTGAACTCCATTCGTATTTTTGTACCCTGTATCCTCTGTTGTAATCACTGCCTTCAGCAGTAAAGTCAATCTCTAAAAGATAATCCACATAGGCATCGGCAGCAGCTCTTCTGTAATCCCGCATGGGACCCAGGTAATATTCACCTTCGGCATCAACTTTAAATGGTTGTTTGTGGCCATCGTTTTGCAAGCCAATTTGTAAGCCCCGGTAAATACCCCGGTTAAGTTTAAAGTCTTCAGCAGCAATAGTTGAGTCTTCAGGAACAATCAGTCTTTCCCACCAGAACCTGCAATCTGCTTCTGCAGGATCAACATCGCCATAAGCATCTACCCAGCTTTGGTAAAACTCCTGGGTAATTGCTCCACCATCCGTACCGTCCCCATTAGGGAATAACGGGTTGCCATAAAAGTGCCCGGACATAGACCAATAACACATACGATTGTGCGATTCACTCATATCAGGACGTTGATCAATCGCCAGAATTAATTCTTTATTGGTATGATTTTCATTTGCAAAACATTCAAAGTACTCTTCCGACATTTTATAATCGTAATCATTGATCACCTTTGTACTGTACTCAATTACTTTGTCCATGTCAGCAGCAGTAAAGTCAAAGTTTGTTGAATATGGGTCGCGCCATACCGGGGCGTTCATATGCAAACGTGTTAAAAGGGCATAGGCTGCTCCTTGTGTTAAGCGTCCCGGGCCAACATCGGTCCTTAAATCACCAACAACAGCTTCAAGTTCTGAACGGATATACTCAACAGCATCATTTCTACGTAAAACAATTGAAAGTTCATTCGGGTCTTCTTTTTGAAAAGAAAGTCCCCATAGATCCAGCATCAACATGTTATAATAAGCCCGCATTCCCCTCACTTCTGCCAGAAATGTTTTAGCAGTACCATCAGTTTCCGCCATTGGAGTTAAAGTTTCGATAGCACTCACTGATCTTGATAGCAGAAGTGTAAGGTCATTCCAGGTATCTTTAATTTTATTGTTTGTTGGCAGGCATTCGTGCTGGTGCAATTGGTAAAAAACACCACCGTCATACCAGTCTTTTCCACCACGGGCAGGCAAAATTCCTTCATCCGAAGAAATTATCTGCAGGCAAAATAAATGGGTATGCAGAAAAAGCCGCGGAAGTAATGCATAAGCAGGTGCAACCACACTTGTAATAATTTCATTTTCAGATACACTTCCTGAAAGCGATTCATCCAACACTTGCTCCTCCAGGTCAGTACAACTCCAGCTAAATAGCATGGCCAATGTCAGGATGACCAGTTTTATTGTATTTTTCATTTGATTCTTCATGTTAAATTAATTAAAACGTTACATTTAGTCCAACAACAAAGGTCCTGGCTTTAGGATATCCATTATCATCTATTCCAAATGATTGTATCCCATCCTTTGATTTATCCTGGTTTACTTCCGGATCGAATCCGCTGTAGTCCGTAATCACAAATAAATTTTGGCCAGTTAAGGTTAAACGCATTGACTTCAACCAGTTACTGACACCCATCGTGTTCGTGTTGAAGGTATACCCAAAAGTTGCGTTGTTCAAACGAAAGAAAGATCCATCTTCCAGGTAACGCGTTGATACAAGTGCTGCGTTTGTAATTGCTTCTTCAGGGAATTCAATAGCTTTTGCAATTACATTGTTCGAAGTTGCCAGTTGTCCTTTATAAAACTTGTTCATGGCTGTATGGTTATATAACTTGTTACCAGACACGCCATTGAAGTTAAGGCTTAAATCAAATTTCTTATAACTCATATCCAGGTTAATGTTATACATGACATCAGGCAGTGCACTTCCTACTACCTTTGGATTTTTATCGCCTCCTTCATATGTAGAAAGACCATCTGATCCTATTCCTGTGAACTCCAGCATATAAAACGAACCGATTGAATAACCATTTATCATTCCGTTAATTGTAGCCCCGGTTTGACCTGAACCAGAGGCTGCACCAGTAGTTAACACGGAAAATGGGGAATCTTCAACTACATTGTCAATAAATGTTGCGTTACCACCTACCGTGTAAGAAAAACCGTTGTTGTTCCTGTGTTGATATTCCAGGGCCACTTCCAGTCCTTTATTGATGATGTTCATGCCATCAACATTAGTCCAGTAGGTTGGAGCAGGAGATACCGGATCAAATGCTGTAACCTCAACCAGAATATTGTTGGATGTTTTATGGAAATAATCGATCGTTCCCGAAAGTGCTCCATCTAACAACCCAAAATCCAACCCAATATTGGTTTGAGTTGAAACTTCCCACTGAATATCCGGATTGGCCAGACGTGTATAAACCGTTCCCACCGGATATGGACCTGTTTCACTTAGCGGATAACTAACCTTACCACTAACAGATGATTCGAAAGACTCTTTTGTAATTTTATCCGGGATTTCCTGGTTACCGGTTTGTCCCCAACCTGCACGTAGTTTTAGGTTGCTAAATGGTGATGATTTCATAAAGTCTTCTTCAGAGATTCTCCATCCTGCTGCAAATGAAGGGAAAGTACCATACTTGTTATTTTCACCAAATTTAGATGAACCATCAACCCTTACCGTACCGGTAAGCATATATTTTCCCTGGTAATTGTAGGTTGCCCTGCCAAAGAAAGATTGCAATTCATTAATTCGGGCCCAACCATCTTCAGGTTGGTAATCTTCATTAAGTCTTTGTCCCAAAAATGGGTTATAGCGGGGTTCAATACCATTGGCTTCAAATTCATACATACTCCAGTTCCTGGATCTGTTTTCTATTTTTTGAAAAGAATGTCCACCCAGTAATGTTAAATCGTGATCACCCAGATCAATTGTATAGGTTAAATAGTTTTCAATAAGTGTATTTGTTCCGTTATAAAAACCTTGCTCAATCTTTCCCTCAACAAAAGGATCAATACTTGGCATGTCTTGTGCATCCGATTCACTTGATCTGTTCTCATAGCCCAGATTTAGTTTATAAACCAATCCATCAATTATCTCTAATGAAGGCGCAATGTTTACAATCATTTTGCGGCTTTCATTAAAATTTGTGAAGAGTTCTGCCTGACTAAGCGGGTTAATCAAATCCGGATATTTAGTTGGCTCCCCATTTGAATCGTAAGCCGGATAAGTTGGGTTAAAACTAAGCATATTGGAAACCACGGTCCCCATATGGGCATTTTCACTTGTTTCGATGGTTGAATTCAAATTAAAATCAATATTCAACCTTCCATCCAATAGTTTTTGAGTTGCACTAACCCGTCCGCTGTATCTTTTAATACCGGTATTTATTACAATGCCTTCCTGATCTAAATAACCAAGAGAAGCACGATAGGTCAAATTTTCAGTACCTCCTGACATAATCAGGTTCTGATCCAGGGTAATTGCAGTTTGGGTCAATTCATCCTGCCAGTCCGTATTTCCACCTCTGTCTTCCAAAATACCACCGATTTCAACAACTTTAGTACGAAATTCATCAGCGCTGAATACAGGTAATTTTTTCGCTATTTTTGATATTCCAAAGTTTGAAGAAACAGATACCTGTGAAATCCCGGGCTCCCCTTTTTTCGTGTTTATCAAAATAACCCCATTTGCCCCACGAGAGCCATAAATTGCAGTTGCCGAAGCATCTTTCAAAACATCTATCGTTTCAATGTCTTCGGGATTAATAAAATTCAAAGGGCTACTGCCGGAACCGGTTCCGGCCAGGCCAACAGGAAACCCATCAATTACAAATAACGGACCTGATCCTTGCCTTATCGTTCCTTGTCCACGAATAATAATTCGCTGCCCGCTACCCGGGGCGCCACTTGATGACGTAATATTTACACCAGAAACTTTTCCTTGCAGAAGTTGTCCCGGGGAATTTACAACACCTTTATTAAAATTTTCACTTTTTATTGAACTTACAGCACCGGTAACATCTTTCTTTTGCAAACTACCATACCCGATTGCAACGACTTCATTTAACCCGAAAGTTTCTTCTTTCAGAATAACATTGATTTCTTCCTTATTCCCAATTTCAATCTGCTGAGAAATCATTCCCACAAATGAAAACACTAATATTTTAGCATCTTCCGGTACTTTTAATGAATAAACCCCATCAACATCTGTATTTATTCCGATGGTTGTGCCTTTAACTACTATTGAAACTCCCGGCAATGGTAATCCGGATTCATCCAATACTTTCCCGGTTATAACTTTCTTTTCAGCTTGTTCAGCTTCTGTTTTTACGGGATTCTCATTATTTTCTTTTACATTTTTTGATCCGTCCACACCAATCATCACCTGACGGTCAATAACCTGGTAAACATTTTGGGTACCCTCAAATAACTGATCAAGGATTTCATTAATGGTCCTGTTGGAAAGTTGAATACTTACCTTCTTATTAAGATTAACTTTTTCATCTTCATAAAAAAAGATGTATTCACTTTGACTTTCAATATCTTCAAAAACTTCCTGAATCGTTTTTTCCTGAAGATTTACAGAAAGCTTTGTAAGTTGAGCGTAAGTACCCGCACTTACTGTCATAATTGAAGAAAAAATTAAAACAATTACGATCCTCATTATTAGCAATAGTTTCTTAAAGCTTATTCCTAAGCCAGTTTCAAAATAATTTTTCATACATTTGAATGTTAAATTTTATACTTGACTTTGTGTCATTTGAATTTTACATTTAGCCGGGAAATGTGGTCCAGACATATCCCGGTTTTCGTGTTTAGGCTGTTCTTTTTATATCATAGGCACTATTGTTTTATTACAAACTTGTTATTTGATTGATTGATTTTTAATGATGATACAAAAGCAATGGTTTTCAAGACATCTGAAACATCTTCTTTTAAATCCAGTTTGCCTGAAAAACGTCTTTGAGCTAAGTTTTTATCCTGAATTGCAATTTCCTTGTTGTAATATCTTGTCAATTTTTTAACAATCTCTCCGAGGTTTTCATTTTCATATATTAATATACCATCACGCCAGCTTGTATAATATTTCGGATCTACCTGCTGTTGGGTAATCTTTCTTTCATTTGAATCATATCTGGCATGCGTACCCGGAGTTATCCGAACACTGGCATTCTTTAGCAAACTTTCAGTATTATAATTGATTTCTACACTCCCACTTTCCAGAACTGTGCTTGTATAATTATCTTCAGAATAAGCCGTTACATTAAAAATGGTACCTAATACTTTTACCTCAATATCATTTGTTTGCACTTTAAACGGATGATTATCCTGATACTCAATATCAAACAGTGCTTCTCCCTTCAAATAAACTTCTCTTTCTTTTTTGGGGAAATTAGCCGGATAGATAAACGTTGAACCGGAATTCAGCCAAACCGTACTGTTGTCGGCCAGAATAATTTTACTTCTTTTACCATAGGGCACGATGATCGTGTTATAAACAATATCACTTTCATCTGCTTCCTGAACGATTTCTCTTTCATCATCTACGATTACCTTACCATCCTCAGCACTGTAATTAATTTCTGATTCATCAGATTCAATCTGAATTTCCTTCGAACCATTAAGAATTAAGCGTGTGTTTCCCGTGACTGTTTGTTGCTGGTTATTCGATGCAAATTCAAGAATCTCCGACTTTTCTCTTTTCTGATATATAACTATTGTAATAACAGAAGCAAGCAAAACAATTGCTGCTAACTTAACAAAACGCCAAATAAACGGAACTACTTTTGTATTGTTCGAACCTAACTGTTTTTCCTCATTTCTGATTTTATCCTTTAATTTTTTAAGCCCCCGCTTATAATTAAATGGTAAAAGTGAATGCCTGAAATTTTTATTCCACTCCTTCTTAATGTTGTTAAAAAGTCTGGTATATTCTTCTTTCTGAAGGTATTCATTCAACTCTTCATGCTCTGCCTGATCAATTTCATTTGCAAGAAACCTGGCTGTCAACTCAAAAAATCTGTTTTTGTACATTACGATAGCTTTTCATCCTAATGACAAGAAAAGTCAGATCGATCTACCATTCGACTAGTTTATCAAATCATAAACTAAATGTTAATAGAAAATCAATAACGGGAAATCCTTTTATCCACCAGGTAAAACAGGATAAGACTAATATCAGCGTAAGATTTTGAAATGTGCTTAACAGCTTCTGTCATTTGCTTTTGAACAGTATTGACTGAAATTGATAATAACTCTGCAATTTCTTTATATTTTAACCCATCTATCCGGTTTAGTTTGAAGATAATCCGCCGCTGAGGGGGCAATTGCTCAATAACGCGCTCAATCTCAGTCAATACTTCTGAATAATTTAAATGACTATCAGCATTATAGTCCGAGAATTCATCATTTCTTTCTAAAACTTCAATATCTTCAAAATTTACTTTTTGGCTGTTTAAAAAATTGATTGATCGATTTTTTACTGAAGTAAAAAGATAAGATTTTATGGAAGTTTTTATAAGAATTTCGTGTCGGTTCATCCAGATGTTCAAAAATACATCTGAAACAACTTCTTCCGCAAAATCAACACTTTTCACGTATGAAAAAGCAAAATCACAAAGAGACAGGTAATATTTGTGATAAAGAGACTCGAGTGCTTTTTGATCGTTATCAATAATGCGTTTGAGAATATCTTCATCTTTTTCAGAAAACATAAGCTGATAAATTCCTTCAGACAAATATAATTTATTGAAATAAAGACAA
>JANQII010000259.1 GCA_028282195.1 Prolixibacteraceae bacterium | reverse complement strand
TCAGCGCCAGCGGAGGGACGTTACGAACGTGACGAGGTAAAACCATCTATTGAGATGGCCACACAGATTGCAGAGGCCTTAAATGTGTCCCTTGATTATCTGGTTGGGAGCACAGACCTTTTACTGGACAAGGGCATCATTAAAAAAATACAGGAGATACAGCAACTGGATACAGAAAACAAAAGCCACCTGTTTGCACTAATGGATGCATTCCTTCGGGATCATAAGGCTAAGCAGGCGTACAGTTCTTAAATTTTACAAACCATATAGTAAAAAGAAAGCCCCGGTTTCCCGAGGCTTTGATTTCTATTTATTCTACAAAATATTCAATTAAATACGGCACATTTCTTTTTTCTCCATCAAGGCTTAAAAACTCTACAAATCCATTATATTGCATTTTTACTTTTGTTCTACCAATGGATTGAAAAACAGCGTGCTTCTTTTCAGGATAAAACGGCAGCAGAAATGTATCTCCTTTCATCACTATATTGAAAGCAGGTAAAATTGAGTCAGCATGTTCTACATACAGCAGGGCTTTTATGGTGTCTCCACTACTGATTGTATTATCTGAAAGCTTAATTAAGACTTCAGGTTTAGCACTACAAAAATTAAGCAAAAATGCCACTATGATCGTAATTCCAATTATTTTCATACTTATTATTTTTGTCGATATTCTTCTGATACCCATCTACCCATATTTGTATGTTTGTGAACCTTCTTTTTTCTTAGGATATTCCCATTTACTTCATCAAACATGATTGCATATTCTCTTACTATTGAATCAGATTCAGGAACATCACTGTATCTAATATTTGCTCGAATAGATTTACCGGTATTATCGGTCTCATCTTTTTGTGAACCTCCATGTTCAGCCGTGATTTCTTGATCAGTTGTTGATTTTGGAGCTCCGTCTGGAGTATTGAGTTCTTGACCTAATTGGAACAATAAGTTTATGGCTTCAGCCCCAGCAAGGTTACCTCCGGGAGTCCCCCCTGGTACCTTCCCCATAACAGGCAAAAGGTCATCAATATTTATGGATTTAATATCACTCGGGTTTCTGGAAGATGTCCTGGTCGGGTCAATAGAATTGCCACTGGTAGTAAAACTTATATCGCTAGATGTTGAGCCTCCACTTCCGCCATTGTCAAGGCTTTTAAGGAACTTGCCGACTTTACTTATTAATCGCTCTAAGAAGCCCGGTTTTTTTGCCCTGACAACAACTGGCTTTATGTCTTTGTGGGGTAACCCGTTCTTATTCTCTAAGGTATCCAGTCCAAATGGGTCAATAAACCTCATTGGGTTATTGAACACATAGTGGTACTGCGTATGTGCAAAGTGACGTTCCATCAACGGATCCGGCACATACCACCTGTTTGTTTCCACATCCAATTGGCGCCAGCCAAAATCGTAGGTCATCAGGCCATACTCGTCCTGCAATTCCTTGCCCCCAAACAACCTCTTTGTGGCATTCACATCGGTCGTGTACCACTGCGCCATTTCCATACCAAACGGGTAGTAATCTTTATATTGCAAAGGGATTGCCCTTACCGTATCCACTTTGAACGAAACCCGGGTATTGCCCAGGTGGTCGGTCAAATTGTACTCATATCCCCATTTGCCACTGTTTTTAACGGCACGGCCCTGCCCGTTGTGCACGATCTCCTGACCGGCCTGTTTCAAAGCATTGCCCTGGTAAAAGCTTTCGGCATCTTTATAAGATTTTTTAAGCTTGTTACCTATGGTGTCATAAAAATATGTTATTTGATTAGTCGCAAACATTTTTCGTTCGATTTTGGGATGAAATAGATTTAAAACAAGCCACAACCAAATTGGTAGGGCTTGTTGTTATATATCACGGACAATGTCCGTTTTCTATGTTTAAATATAGAATCTGGAAAACTCACGCAAGCTGGGGATTATTGAACTTTGAATAACACCCTACCAATATAGTATTCATCCTGCATGATGTTTGCATATATAAATAACTCCATTTCTCCCCTTGAATCTGGTGTAAATTTAAAATCATAAAGATCACTTCGTGTTTCAAGTTCTACTTTCCCATTTGTGCATGCAATTAATATATCTTCAGGATGTAATCCTTTGACATAGATTTTAAATGCATATGTTTCTCCAACTCTAAGACTATTGTGACTAACGTCTAGTTTAATCACTGGATTTTGTCTAGAAACTACAATTTCTCGCTCTCCTTCAAAATAATACCCCTCCCATTTTAAAGTAGTGTCTGGATACCATTCTTTCCAAAGGCCAGTTTTAATATCGTTAATGATATTTCCCTGGCTTTTGGTGTTCCCATTTTTGTAATAGTTTACGATTTCTATTGTTGAGTCATTTACAAACTTAATCAAACTTTTGAGTTCTCCTGTGCCATAGTATTCTTTTTTAGTATCTTGGCATGAGCCGAATAGACTTAATGTTATCAATAAGAATATAATATTTTTCATAATAAATTTATCTTGATGGATACTTTTTAATTAGCCTTAGTCTTTTCTTTACTCCTTTGCTTTCCTTAACATATGCGCCTATAGTATCTCCAGAAAAATAAGTATCCCCACTGTACTTACCATCCCCCGAAGCAACAGATATTGTCACATTTCGATTATTAATATTATATATCGTATCACTAACTTGCCATTTCATTCCTTCAATACGGTTTATAACTGGTTTTCCGGCGTTGTCTGTCACTATTTCTTGCGAACCTCCATGTACCTCTGTGATTTCTTGATCAGTTGTTGGTTTTGGAGCTTCAGTTGGTTGACTAACATCCCTATTCCTGAAAGCCCAATTTAGAAAGTAGAAGATCGCAAAACGAGGGTTAAAATAACTATGGTCTATAGTCCCATAATTATGTTCTGCCCTATAACCAGGTCCGAACCCCCCTCCATTTCCAGTGCCTGAATAGCCTCCTTTCTGCATGAAAATCTGCCAAGGTGATGCTTTACTTCCACCTTCATTCCCTAAAGCAAGAGCCCCTATGCTAATTCCAAATTCCGAATCGTTCCATATTGAAGTTCCTGCTTTTTTATTGTCGATTGAATAACCCCCGTCATCATTCCTTCTGATACGTCCTTTTTCCTTATTCTCCCTACGGTAACGCCGTGCTTCCCTTCTAGATTCAAACATCCCGTCTGGGTCTATATATCGTATTGGATTATTAAATGCATATCTGTAGGGAGTCCTGTTGAAAGACCATTCCGCCAGCGGGTCAACGGTCCACCACCTGCCCGTCTCTACGTCCAGTTGCCTTGCGCCAAAATCATAGGTCATCAGTTCACCTTCGTCCTGTAATTCTTTGCCCCCGAACAACCTCCTGGTCGCATTTGCGTCCATATCGTTCCAGGTAGC
>JANQII010000222.1 GCA_028282195.1 Prolixibacteraceae bacterium | reverse complement strand
GGTTACTGGAGCAAAGAAGTCAAAAAACTGCTTGATTTAACAGAAACCATTTGCAAAGACCGGATAGATTGCTTGAAAGGAATTGAAAAAGCTGATACTACACGCTAACGCGCCCCAATTATTCGGGGTGAAATCCGTGTTTTGCTTCTAAAGCAAAAAATGAATGGCACCAATTGCAAATTGGCGCCAGCGATGAGGAGGGTTTTTGAATTAACGTGTCACTCATCGGATGACTAAAATGCACGATATCAACAGAGTCATCCGATGAGTTTTTCAACGAAACTTTATGAATGCAATACTAGCGTCAAGTATTCATCTTCTCAAAGTCATGCTGAATTTATTTCTGCATCACCTTTGTTACTTAGGAGTTGTTTCAACACTGACAGGTTTTGGGAAAAGACAAAGACCTGTCAGTGTGCTTGCACCTGACAGGGTCTTATAACTAAAAATAAACTGTCATTTCCTCATTATACCTAATAAAATTGGGTAGGTTCGGAATGACACACCCTAAGTTTGATTGTTAATACTAGCCAGAGCTATTACTTTTTTTTGAACTCCTTTTTAACCAAAGGAAACTCCGGGTGTTCTATCCGGGCATTATCCATTCGCTTTTTCAATTCCTGAAGTTTTTCAGGATATTTTTCAGCCAGGTTATTTTCCTCACCAATATCTTCCTTCAAATTATAAAGTTCCAATCCTGAAGAATGGATATTTACCAATTTCCAGTCATTTTGAATAACTGCCTGCATGGGGCCTTTCCTTTCATTAAATTCCCAATAAAGGAAGTCATGCTCTTTTTGTTTGTTTTCTTTTCCCAGCAATGAAGGCAAATAAGAAATACCATTAATTTCATCCGTTGGTTTTACGCCGGCAACTTCACATGCTGTAGGCAGGAAGTCCCAAAAAGCACTGATATGATCGGATGTGGTCCCTGACTGGATTTTTTCAGGCCAGACAGCCACAAAAGGCATACGGATCCCACCTTCATACAAATCCCGTTTTTTACCCCGAAAATCACCATTGCTGTTGAAGAACTCATTGTTCAAAGCATCGTATTCATGCCCGTTATCACTGGTGAAAATGATCAGCGTGTTGTCATCAATCCCCAAATCGGAAAGCTTTTCCCGAATGATGGCAATGTCTTTATCCATACGGGAAACCATTGCTGCATAAGTTACATGGCCGTTCTCATCGTTTCGGTAATGTCCCATTTTCATTTTCCGAAGCGGCCAGTCCTTTTTATAGTATGGCTCTTTTTCGTGTTCGGGAATCGTTAATTCATAATGCGGAATGGTAAAGGCTAAATAAAGGAAGAATGGCTTGCTGCTATTATCCTCTATAAAGTCCAACGCTTTTTCCACGAATTTATAATGGATGTGCTGCCCTTTCTTATTCATTGTGTCATTCCCCTCCAACGTAAGCAAATTCTCATTCTCAAAGACAGTCTCGGGATAATAATGATGTGCAGTTCTGTGCTTGTTAAAACCATAGAAATAATCAAAGCCCTGTTTGTTTGGGACACCATCTTTAAGGTTTTCCCCCAGTCCCCATTTACCAACAATCCCGGTTTGATATCCGGCACGTTTCAATTCTTCCGCAACGGTTACATCTTCCGGTAAAAGATCGGCTGGTTTTCCACTGGCTGTCCATCTTGGGTTTTCACGAACAGATGACCAACCCGTATGTTTGCCGGTCATCAGGCTGGCCCGGGAAGGCCCGCAAACAGTGGAGCCCGAATAATGACGGGTAAAGACTACCCCATCTTTTGCCATTTGATCCAGGGCAGGCGTATAAATTTTATTACCACCATTAAACCCAACATCACCATAACCTAAGTCATCAGCCAAAATAAAAATGATGTTTGGCCTATCTTTGGTGTCAGTACAAGCTGCAAATAAAATCACAGCCAGTACCACTAGAAATCTACTTAACGTATTATTTTTCATTTTGTGCAGCTTTATACATTTGACCTAAACGATGAAAACCAACTTCCTTACCATTAAGCATCTCTTGGTAAATCTCAGGATGATTTTGCTTCATCCATTCAAATATTTGTACCGATTTTGGAGTTGTTGGTTCAAAAGTATCATCATCAGACTGGTATTCTTTTTCAACTTTCAATAAATCTTCCCTCATTTTGCCAATCACTTCTGCATAAGCCGGATCATCAATCAGGTTATTCAACTCAAACGGATCATTCTCCAGATCGTAAAATTCTTCTGCCGGTTTTGTTGGGTTGAAGAAAACCGAAGCAGCTGGTGATAATTTCTTCTCCTCCTTTAAACCACGCATAATGTGAACAGCCGGACGGTAGAACTCCAAATACGCCTGGTGCATATCCCAGCCCTGATCGGCCATGTCATTTCGAATGAAGCGGTATTTACCGGTACTTAAACTACGCGAACGCTCCATAATCTCATCCCATAAATCACGGGCACCGTAGGCATATTCCCGGGCAAAACCATCCTGCATAAAGGATTTTCCGGTCATATAATCCGGCACTTCAATCCCTGCAATATCAAGAATTGTAGCCGTTATATCCGTTGCACTGATTACTTCATGTTTTACTTCATTCTTTTTAATGCCTGAAGGCCAATTCACGATAAGCGGAATCCGTAAACCCGGATCGTGCAGATAACCTTTGCCCCACACATTGCAACGCCCATTGTCCCCAATGAATATGATTACGGTATTTTCATACATACCTTTGTCTTTTAACTCCAGAACAAGCATACCCACTTCATTGTCCATGTATTCGATCTGATCCAGGTATTTGGCCCAATCCAAACGAATGACCGGATGATCTTCCATATAAGGGGGAAGTTCAACTTCATCAGGATTTACCGGGTGTTTTGACTGGCTACGGACTTCATCCCACCAATCGCCACGATGCGTAACGTTCAGTTGTATTTGTGCAAAGAAAGGTTGATCCTGAGGCTCAAGCGTTTGTTTTTTATCAAAGAGCCCAAAGTTTTTCACGCCATCGTAAGGACCAATAGCCTGCGTTTTAAAGTTGCAGTCTATTTTCATTCCTTTGCCCCGTACCTTTTCATGTCCGAGAATAGTTGTATAACCAGCCTCACGAAGCCAATAGGTGAACGGTTTTACATTTTCAGGAAGCGGAATTTTTCTGTTGCTTCGATGGTGCTGGGCATTGATTTTGGTTTGATGCACGCCCGTCATCATTGCGGACCGGCTTGGCGAACATATTGGATTGGTCACAAAACAATTCGTAAACATCAATCCACTCTCAGCCAATTTGTTCAGATTGGGTGTTTTGACCGCCTTCATGCCATAGCACTCCAAATCAGGTGCAATATCTTCAGCCATCAACCAAATAATGTTTGGTTTTTCTTTTGGTGCTTCACTTACAGTGTTACATGCCATTAAAGCAACAGCCAAAAGCATAAAACAAGTTAATACAGAAAATCTCATAGTTTCAGGTTTTTATTCGAATATTAGATTGTTTCAATTGTGATTTCGCCTGGTTCCAACCCTTCACTTTCTGCCTTCAGAACAATAGCCCCCCGGGTTTCGGTTGACTGAAGGAAAACCATACATTTACCATTAAAGGCCTTGCGGGTTGGCTTTACAAAAGATTCAAGGCTTGTTGGGTCACCGTTCCCAACAGCTTTTAAACTTCCCTCTCCTGAAACACTGAAGTTGATCTGATTTGCAGCCCTTGGACATAAAATACCATTTTCATCCAATACCGAAACAGTTACAAAAGCAAGTTCCTTGCCATCAGCAGCAATGGTTGAACTTCTGGCTTCCAGCTTGATTTTAGCTGCTTGACTGGCTGTTTTCATCACGGTTTCCTTTACCGGTTCCCCTTTTTTGTTCAAGGCAACAACTTTCAATTCACCGGCTTCATAAGGTACATCCCAAACCAAACGATATTTCCGGTATAGTTGGGTTGGATCTTTTTCTTTTACGCCCAAACTTTTTCCATTCAGGAACAATTCGGCTTTATTGAAATTTGTGTAACAATGAACCGGAATTGTTTCTCCTTCTTTTCCTTCCCAGTTCCAGTGAGGCAGTAAATGAAGTACCTCTTTATCGGTCCACTTGCTTTGGTACAAATAGAAACGATCCTTAGGAATACCGCACAAATCAATTATTCCGAAGTATGAACTTCTTGCAGGCCATTGGATATTATACGGGGTTGGTTCCCCCAGGTAATCAAAGCCGGTCCATACATATTCCCCGGCCATAAAAATAAACGAGTCCTGCGCAGCAAACTCCCGGTCAGGAGAAGTTGCCCAACGAGGATACTCCATATCGTATGACGAACTGTGGTACGGTTCGCGGGTATAGTGAACTTTGGGCTCTGCCGGGAAGAAATACTCACCACGGGAACTCACTGTTGAAGCCGTTTCACTACCATACATTTTCCAGTGTGGAAATTTGTTATGAATGAAGTTATAATGCTGGGGCTTGTAATTCCAGCCGGCCACATCAACAATATCGGCAAACCCATTTTTTATTGCCCCCTGCCATTGGTTAAACCCGGCAGTGGTTGGTCTTGTGGGGTCTTCCTTCTTACAGATATCTACCAAAAACTGGCAGTACTTTGCACCACCTTCAATACCTTGTTCGCGTATTTCATTCCCTACACTCCACATAATAACTGATGGATGGTTCCGGTCACGGTGGATAAGAGCGGTCATATCTTTCTCTGCCCATTCATCCCAAAGCGTGTTGTAGCCATTTTTACACTTGGCATATTTCCATTCATCAAAGGCTTCATCAATCACTAAAAAGCCCATTTCATCAGCCAAATCAAGCAGTTCCGGTGTTGGCGGGTTATGACTTGTCCGGATTGAATTACAGCCCATCTCCTGAAGCATATCCAACTGCCTTTTCACAGCACTGTAATTTACCGCGGCACCAAGTGGCCCCAGGTCGTGATGCAAACAAACACCATTTAGCTGAACCCGTTTTCCATTTAAAAAGAAGCCTTTATTATTGGTGAATTCAAAATAGCGGAATCCAAACCTTGTCTCGTATGAATCAAGCTCTTTGCCACCTTCAAATATCTTCGTTACAGCAGTGTATAAAACAGGTGAATCCACTGACCAAAGTTCCGGTGCAGAAACTTCAAGGATTTGTTCTACCATAGCTTTTTTATTGAATTCAGTATCGGTAGAAAGCTCAGCAACAACAGCTTTTGCAGGAGATAAAATCTGAGTAGTCACAAGCAACTTCTTTGATTCATTCAATTTATTCAGCATAGTGGTTTTGATGTTGACTGTCCCCTTCCCGTCTTGAATATCAGGAGTCGTTATATAAGTTCCCCACTGTTTAATATGAACCGGATTCGTAGCCACCAACCTCACATTTCGGTATATTCCAGCCCCGGGATACCAGCGGGATGAATAAGGTTTGTTTTCCAGCCTCACGGCCAGAATATTCTCACCACCAAAATTAACATGCTCAGTCATGTCAAAACCAAAAGAAGCATAACCATATGGCCATTCCCCTACAAAGTTTCCATTCAGATAAACTTTGGCATGGCTCATTGCCCCGTCAAATTCAATGTTAATCCGTTTTGCCTTCCAGGAAGAAGGGATTTCAAGCGATTTACGGTACCAGCCAACCCCTATATGAGGTAAAGCCCCTGTACGTCCGGTACGCATTTTAGGTACTTTCTCCCCATCTTCAATCACCATGATTTCCTGAACATCAATGCTCTTATCAAATTCACCGGAAATTGCCCAATCATGGGGTACGTTGACGATCTGCCAGTTTGCAGTTTCTAACTCTAAGGATTCCCCATTTTCAACTTCGGAATTCATAAACTTCCAATCTTTATCCAGAAGCACTACTGTTCGGGAAGATTCTTTAGAATTACAAGCTACTGCAAACGCAGCTAAAATGAATAACAAAATATTAGTTAGTCTCATTGTAGATAGTTTAAGTGTTTTAGGTCAGCACCTACTGGTAGGTACTGGTTGGTACATTTGAATACAAATATGCAAAAATGTTTATGAAAATTCATAAAATTTATCATTAAGAAATTAGCTTAACCATTCAATAAGCTATTGTTTATTACTTGTTTTTATCGAATTGGAACTTCTCCTTTGCCTTGTAATCCTGAACAACTCCGCCATACGGGAAACCATCAGTTTCTGTCCGACCTTCTTCAAAAAGTTTATTCATTTTCTCAACCATATCCGGATGTTTATCAGCAATATTGTTTGATTCTGCAATGTCTTTACTTAAATCGTACAATTCAGTTTCAGAATGAATTCCGTACCGAACCGCTTTCCAGTTATCAATTCGTGCTGACTGCCTGAAACCACCTTTGGGCATCTTCCTGTTCCAGCCATCCAACTGAAATTCCCAGTTCATGGTTTTATGCTTTGGTTGCTCTTTGCCAGTAAGTACAGGTAAAATGGAGATTCCGTTTGTTTGCTCTGGAATATCTGCACCGGCAACGTTGGCAAGTGTCGGCATAATATCCTGAAAACCGCTAATGTGACCGGTAACTGTTGCCGGTTTTATCTTTCCTTTCCAGTAAGCAATTAAAGGCACACGGATTCCTCCTTCGTACAAATCACGTTTAATACCACTTAATTCACCATTGCTTTCGAAGAATTCAGGATCGTGCCCTTCATGATGCGGCCCATTGTCACTGGAAAACAGGATCAAAGTGTTTTCCAACTCTCCCATTTCATCCAACTTTTTCATTAACCGACCAATCTGCTTATCCAGCAAGGTAATTTTAGCCGCATGCATTCGTTCTCTTTCATTCCATCCTTTATCCGCGTACAATTCTTTGTTTCTTATATACCTTTCATGCCCATGAGGTGCACGGTAAGACATGAAAAGAAAGAATGGCTTGTTTTTATCAAGCTTATTCAAATGCCTGAAAGCAATTTCTGTACGGAACTCATCTTTGCAGTCCCATTCATCCTGATCGTAATAAACAGAATCCTGCTTCCCATTTATCCAGTGCATATCTCCGTCATAATCAATGCCACCAAAACGTGAACCCCATTGTTCCTGAACCGCATAATCAAAACCTCGTGCATAAGCCCATGTAGAAAGATCATTGGGATCATCGACATGCCATTTTCCAATAAATGCGGTTTGATAACCCACTTCTTTCAGCATTTCACCAAGCGTAATCTCGTCTTTTTTTAATGCAACGCGCATCCACCGATCATCGTTGAAAACCCCGTTGTTTCCACGTATTGTGTTTATTCCTGAATGCTTCCCTGATAAAAGCACAGCCCGTGATGGCGAGCAAACCGCATTGCCTGCATAAAAATCAGTAAATCGCATACCTTCCTTAGCCAGACCATCCAGAACAGGTGTCTGAATTACTTTCTGCCCATAACAGCCCAGTTCTCCGTAACCGAGGTCATCAGCCAATAAAAAAAGAATATTTGGTTTTTTGTTGTTAAGTTTGTTTTGGGCACATGCAACAGAAAGCCCTGAAATCAATATTATAAGTAATGTTTGTAATCTCATTGTTTTTATTTTTTATGCGTATCCGTTTATTTACCCAACAGGTATTTTTCGCAGTCATTTATTGTAATTTATCGTCATTCAGTTGTCAATTGTTCTTTTTTAAAACAGAAATGACAATTATTGACTATCTAATGACTACTTTAAATGACATTGGGTAAACAAACGGACATTCATTTTATTTTTTAATCTTTTTCAGCTCACCATTCCCGGTTCTGGGATCTGACATTTCAGCCCGCCATTTTTTATAATCATTCATTAAATCTTTAACCAACTCAGGATAAAGCTCTGCCAGGTTTGTTGTTTCCCCAATGTCCTTCTGTAAATCAAACAAAAGAATCCCGTCAGGATATTTATATTTTTCCTGGACAGCTATTGCCAGCCCATCTTCCAGTTTATAGGTGTTATGCACCCAGCCAATATGATGCGCTAACTTCCATTTTCCCTTTCTTACGACCCAGCTATCCCGTCCGTTTGACCAGAAAAGTTCTTTATGGATGGTCCGTTCATTTTCAATTGCCGGCCATAAACTTTTACCATCCAGGTTTTCAGGGATCTTTCCTCCAACAGCTTCAAGAACTGTTGGTAAAATATCCATCCCTGAAGCTATTTGATCAACTGTTTTCTTTTCGTGAATTCTTTTTGGAAGCGAAACAATCATTGGAATCCGGATGCCGCCTTCACCAAACATGTATTTGTATCCATTAAGCGGATGGTTTTGTGCATAGGTATTAATTGTCCCACCATTATCTGAAAGAAAAATAATAAGCGTATTTTCAAGTTGTCCGCTGCTTTCAAGCGTATTCATAATTTTACCGATACCATTATCCAGTACTTCCAATTGAAGAAGATATCGTTTTCTTCCATCGGGATCTACCTCTCCCAGATGCCCCCACTTTTTGTGCCATTCACGGTAGCTCTCAATACCCGGATCCCAAAACGGGAACTGTTCAATCCCATATTTCTCAAGATAATCCGGGTGACAGACATAAGTAGGATGGTGCACAGCATTGTATTCAAGTTGAATATAAAAAGGTTGATCAGATTTAGATTGAATTATTTCAACCGCTTTATCTGTGAAAATATCAGTTGTAAACTGTCCTTTATACGATTTCTTTTCTCTTCCTTCCAGCAACGGCCCGATATGTGCCCTTTTAGCATTTTGCATACCATAGTCGTTTACATCATCTTCGCTTAATCTCAGATAATCCCAGGTATGGTCAATAAAGCCCAGAAAATAATCAAAGCCATGGTCCAACGGATGTTGAACAGGGCCACCGTTTAAATGGGTTTTCCCAATTTTCACATTGTAATATCCATGTTCTTTTAAATAGTGCGGTAAAGTTTTTTCATTTTTCGGTAAACCTCCTTCGGCATACCAGTAATTTCCCCAACGCTGATGGTACCGTCCGGTTAAAATTCCAACCCTTGAAGGGCTGCAAATAGGGGCTGTCGAATAAGCATTGGTGAAAAATATACCGTTTTCTGCGATTTTATCAATATTTGGTGTTTCAATATCTTTTGATGCATAAGGTAAAAAACCCAGGTCAGAATATCCCAAATCGTCGACTACAATAATTAATATATTGGGTTTAGTTTCTGCAATTGAGTGCAAATGCAGAAAGAGAAAGATTGAAAACAGGATAAATAATAGTTGTTTATGTTGCATATTTTTCAGGTAAAAAAATAATGCCCGCAAGCGATTAATTATATACACATTAATAAAGAGTAAAATAGTTGTATTTATAGACAATAAATTTTCAGGAAAAGAAAAGGGCAGGGATTTTTTCCTCTGCCCTTAACTATTATTTAGTTACCATCCCCAGTTTTGGGTAAGGTTTTCATTTAAGTCTATATCAACAATATAGATGGGGTATAAATGATATTTTTTCTTATCGGCAGCATTAAAAACCCCATGTTCGTAATATTTGGTCAATTCCCTTAAGAATACGTTATTTCGAACATAATCAAACCAACCATGGCCTTCACACATCAACTCTTTTTTGCGTTCCACAATAATCAGCTCGTGCAATTTTTCTTTATCAGAACCCGGTGTTTCCATGTTAATTTCAGTCATTGCAGAAACATCGCCTACGGTGTAAGTTGGAACACCGGCCCTTTCACGGACCATATTAATTCCCATCAATGAACTTCCGGATAACCCATTAATTTGATTTTCAACCTCGGAGTGCATTAAAAGAATGTCTGCATAACGAACAAGTACAACGTCGTCACCATAATCAGAACTACTTGTTACCAACCAATCTTTTGTAAAAGTTGAATCATAATCACTTACATATTTCCAGCAATGTGGAAAATCATCATTTTTCCACTTTTGCTTTTTATCCTGATAACGAACTTTTAACATGTCGTTAGCTGCACGAAGATCCCCATCTTCAAATTTGTCATAGAATTCCCAGGTACTTGAAATCGTTTTCCAACTATAAGCTGACCAACCATTTCCTTTACCAACAAACCGGTTATTCCAGCTGTTTCCTTCCTCCAATCCGCCTGTTTCATATTTTATGGCAAAAATCACCTCTTTGTTTGCTTCGGTTTCATTGCGTCGTCCGCCCCAAACGTCAATGGGTTTATCCATTAACCCGAATGGTCCCTGATCAACAATCTTGTCCAGGTAAGTTTTAGCTTTCTGATAATTAGAGGCATCCCCTTTGATCATTTCCCCGGTTAATGGATCTGCCGAATACCCGGCTAATTTCAAATATACTTTTGCCAGGAAAGCTGTTGCAGCCCAACTTGTAGCCCTGCCTTCAGCACTTGCACCCGGCAAGTTTGCTTCCGCGAATTCAAAATCGGCAATCATTGAATTGTAAAGTTCGTCACTGGTTGATGTGACCACATCCAAATCATTCAGACTGATGGTTTCAGATTCAATTAAAGGAATATTTGTTCCGTAAAAAAGAACCTGGTTAAACTTATTTAAAGCCCTTAAAAACCTGGCTTCAGCAACAATCTTTACTTTTTCGTTTTCATCCATTTCAATATCTGCAGCCCGGTTAATCACCATATTGCAACGGTTATTAACTTGCCATGTTTGCTGCCATAAATTGGAAACATCCCTTTGATTTGGGTCATCACTTAGTGCAGAAGTGATGGTAAATACATCAGCAGGGTTCGACCAATACCCCCGCATGTATTCAGTAGGAAAATCGGTCAAGAAGATAACAGCCTTTCCGTAATAATTATTTCCCTGAAATGCAGCATAACAACCAATAAGCCCGGCATTCAAATCAGCTTCTGTTGTAAAAAAACCATCTGTATTCAAGCTGCTAAAAACCTCTTCCTCCAAAAAATCATCATGACAGGAAGTCCCTGCCAAAACTATCATAATAAGAAGGATAATATTAATTAGATTTTTCATTTTATACTGTTTTTTTGATTTTAAAATGTTACATTGAAACCTACGGTGTAAGTTCTCGGATTTGGGTAACCGTTACTATCGGTTCCAAAATTAATTGCCTGATATTGTGCACTATTACCCACGGTATTGATATCAGGGTCAAATCCTGAATAATCAGTAATCGTAAATACGTTTTGCGCCGACAAATAGATGTTTA
Source organism: Prolixibacteraceae bacterium (assembly GCA_028282195.1). Taxonomy (GTDB): domain Bacteria; phylum Bacteroidota; class Bacteroidia; order Bacteroidales; family Prolixibacteraceae; genus Sunxiuqinia. The sequence goes on along the minus strand of JANQII010000222.1, from coordinate 4,618 downwards.
AGTTTTCTATAACATGAAACAACCTGCCGGGAACTTTATAATTCAATTTGATATTGCTTAGCTTCAAATAGCTTCCATCTTCGACAGCATAAATACGGTCCGCCGAGCCCATTCGCGGATAAGTTCCGTCTGTATTTTCCAGGGTCCAGCGGTCAAGTACCTCTTTAGACATGGTGCGGCGTGGATTATCGGTCTGGATGGTATGATATTTGACCACATTGAAGATTTCATTTCCATACACACCATTGAAAAATAAATCAAGGGAAAAGTTCTTGTAAGTCATAGAACTGTTTACTGAGTATATAAAATCCGGATTTGAATTACCCAGGATTTCCCAGTCATCACCGGAGATCAATCCATCACCATTGGTATCCTTCAATTTAATATCCCCGGGTTGTGCAGAAGGCTGAAGCAGTTCCCCATCGGCATTGACATGACTTTGAATATCTGCATCATCATCAAAGATGCCTTCAATTGCAGCCCCCCTGAACTGACCAACCGGATCGCCTTCGCGAAGTAATATTTCAACGTCTTTATCCCCTCCGCCGGACAAAACGATGTCCCCACCTTCAGTAAGTTTTGTAATCTCGTTCCTGTTGAATGAAATATTACCCAGTACATTCCATTTAAAATCATTGTCCATGATTTTTACGTCAGCAGAAAACTCAGCACCAATATTCTGGAGTTCCCCGACATTTTTCAGCGCACTAACGTAACCTGATGTAGCATTAATATTTACATCCAGCAACAAATCGGTTGTTTTCTTATAATATACATCCGAAGTTATATAAAGCCGGTCATTAAACAAGCCTAAATCAAAACCGAAATTGAACTGTTTTGTTGTTTCCCATTTCAAATCAGGGTTGACAACACGGGTTGCTGCTACACCAACTACCCGGTCATTTCCATAAACATAGCCTGCTGTTCCCAGCAATCCCTGCGACTGGTAAAGTCCGATATCTGAATTACCTGTTTCCCCATAACTCAGGCGAAGTTTTAAATAACTCAGCTTATTCACATCCTTCAGAAAGTCTTCTTCTGAAGCCCTCCAGGCAAAAGCACCGGACGGGAAAAATGCCCATCGGTTATCTGCCCCGAATTTTGAGCTACCGTCAGCCCGGGCAGTAAATGAAAAGAGGTATTTTTCTTTAAAGACATAATTTAACCTTCCCAGGTAAGACACCAATTGCCATTTGTTTCTATTCGATTTAGGAATACCCGGAACCTCAGCAGCATCAATATTATTGTAAGTATATTTGTCCGATGTGAACCCGGTTCCACTTAATTCTGAAGATTGATTTGTCCGGTATTGTCTTGTATAACCGGCCATGAGGTTAAACTTATGGTCATCGCCAAGCATTTTGTCATAGGTCAGGATATTTTCGTTCAGGAAAGAATTTGTACTTACATTATCAATTTCGGCAGAACCACCCACTTTAGAGCCAGCTTGTGTGGATGTTGGCATATATTGATATTGTTCATTATTACTAATATACGCACCAACTGTACTTTTTAGTTTCAGTCCCTTAACGGGTTCTATTTCCATGTAGAAATTTCCGGTCATCCTTTCAGAAACATTCAGATTGGTCCTTTCCCTTGACCGGACAAGCGGGTATTCATCGTTCATCTGGTTATCCGGGAAATAATTGAAATTATCATTGCCATCTTCATCAAGTACGGGAATGAAAGGGAACATGGCAAAAATATAGCTCACACTTGACCGGATATTTCGTTCGTGTTTGTATCCGGTCAGGTTAATACCTGCTGTTAACCAGCTTTTTATTTCTGAATCGATTGAAGCAGATAGTGACCCACGGGTAAAATCATCATCGATCATCACCCCTTCATGTTCATAATAATTCGCCGAAAACCTGTATTTTGATTTGGCAGAACCACCGGTAACGGACAACTGATGGTTGTGGGCAAATCCATTCCGTGTCAATTCATCAAACCAGTTGGTTCCTTCGCCCAACTCTGAAGGAAGCGGATATTTAGGATCCTCTCCGGTAAAGTAAGGTGCAGAGCCTTTATTGGCCTGAGCTTCATCATATAGTGTTGCAAACTCTTCTGCATTTACTAAATCGTATGTGTTATAAGGGGTTTCAAAGCGACTGTAAGCTGAATAAGTGATCTTTGCTTCCTGCCCAACTTTCCCTTTTTTTGTGGTGATCAGAACCACACCATTGGCACCACGTGATCCATAAATAGCTGTAGAAGCGCCATCTTTCAGAATTTCAATCGACTGAATATCAAGCGGGCTAATCAAGCTGGCTTCACCTGGTTCCATTGGGAATCCATCAACCACATATAAAGGCACAATGGAGCTGTTAATTGAATTTCCACCCCGTATCAAAATTGAAGAACCTCCACCCGGAGATGCGGATGTTGTCTTGATCTGAACACCAGCGACGCGACCTTGTAAAGCAGTTTCAATAGAAAGTGTTGGCCTTTGGGTTAACTGTTCATTTTTAACCGAGGCTATAGAACCGGTCAAGTCACTTTTCTTCATTGTTCCGTATCCAACAGCGATAACCTCTTCTATCCCGATCGCATCTTCAACCATTATCACATCAATAATGGATTTTGCACCTACCAAAATGGTTTGACTTTTCATTCCAACAAATGAGAAAGACAACTCAGCATCAGCAGGAACATTACCCAAAACATAATTTCCCTCAAAATCTGTAACTGTACCTGTTGTAGTTCCTGCAATAATTACAGAAACCCCGGGTAACGGTTTATTTTCTTCATCAGTAACCTTTCCCCTGACAGAAACTTCTTCTTGCGATGAAACCGCGTTACTGGTTGTTTTTGATTTGATCAGGATTATCCGGTCATCCAGTTCATAGGTAATATTTGTACCTTCAAAAATTTCGTTCAATATTTTTTGAACCGATTTACCTTCGGCATTAACCGAAGTTTCCTTCGACAAGTCTGTTAAATCACTATCATAGAAAAAGCGATAATCAGTCATTTCTTCAATCTGCTGAAAAACTTCAATAATCTTAGCATTTTCCAACTTCAGGTTTAACTTAGTTGACTGGGAGTAGCTAATAGCAGAAACCTGCAACAGACCAACAATAAAAAATAATGTCGTGATCTTCATAATGCGTAACATTTTTTTTAACGAAAGAAAGGAACCCTCCCCCTCGTACTTTTTGTTTTTTTTCATACTTTTGAATTGTTTAGTTAAGAGACTTTTAGCACTTCAGGCATTTGTCTCATTAATTAATATTTGAAAGGAGCGGGAAATGTGGGCGCATTTTCCGCTTTTCATTTTAAGTTTTCATATATCCGTCTATTTAAGTTTCACATATATTTTATCATCCCTGTAGGTATATTCAATTGAGTTAACAGAAGTCTTTTTAATGGCTTCCATAAATGTGAAGATATTGTCATTCACACTAAAACTACCACTGTAAGTCTTTGATTTTAAATATTCATCAACAAATACAATCTCGACATTATAGATTCGCTCAATCTTCCTGGACAGACTTTCAAAACTTTCATTTTTGAAATCATAAATCCCATTTTTCCAGTAGTTATAGAAACCATCTACAATTTTATGCTCGACTATATTACCGACTGTCTTGTTATATACCAAGCCAAAGCCTGACCTTACTTCTACGGATTTATATTCATTCCCTTTTTTAATATCAAAAAGAATACTTCCTTCAAGCAGATCAGTAGAAATTTGATTATCCCCAGGATAAGCTGTAACAGCAAATTTGGTTCCCAGGACTTTGATCCGGTCTTTGCCAATATTTACAATGAAAGGATTTTCAGGGTTATGCTCAACCTCAAAGTAAGCCTCACCCGACAGGAATAATTCCCGGGAACCCGGAACAAACTGCGTGGGATATTTTAAGCTTGAATTGTTTGATATCCACACTTTAGAATTATCAGGTAAAGTTATGGAAGTTCTGCTGCCCTTAGGTACAAATATTTCATTGTAGGTTATTTTCCTGTCTTTAGTGGGGGCAAAATAACTGTTTAACGAGTAGATGAGGCTGACTGCAAAGATTAATACTGCGGCAATTCTGAAAATGTTGTAAAAAACCCGTCTCTTATGAACCCTTTGGTAATTATCAATTCGGGATTTGTATTTCTTATAAACTTTCGATGAATCATACAATGGGTTTGGGTTATAATTCCAAATCTCCTTCAATCTATTATACGTCCCGGTATTGCGTTCATCCTCTTCAAGCCAGCTTTTTAAGCTATCTTCTTCTCCTTTTAAATCTTCATTTGCAATTTTTCGGGTAATGGTATTCCAAATATTATTTTGTTCCATGTTATCACTTGTTATACCCCTATAACAGTGACTTTTTTCAAATCCCCTAAAAGAAGATGAAAAAATAGTAAATATCCCCCCTCAAAGAAGGTGGACTTGATTGCACCCGTAGGGCGTTTCAAGGAAAAACAATACAGAAAGTTAAAATAAGAAGTAAACTACCACGCCCAAAGGACGTGGCTTTAATTTCCAGATTCCCCTAAAAGGGGGAAATATTAACGCTGGTTCCTTTTGCGTTCTTCTTATTCCTGATGACGGACATACCTTCTAATCATTTCTTCATCCAGTCCAATTGTACTGATCAAATAACCTTTTGCCCAAAAG
>JANQII010000221.1 GCA_028282195.1 Prolixibacteraceae bacterium | reverse complement strand
GGTTACTGGAGCAAAGAAGTCAAAAAACTGCTTGATTTAACAGAAACCATTTGCAAAGACCGGATAGATTGCTTGAAAGGAATTGAAAAAGCTGATACTGCACGTTAACGCGCCCCGATTATTCGGGGTGAAATCCGTGTTTTGCTTCTAAGAATGGCACCAATTGCAAATTGGCGCCAGCGATGAATAAGGTTGGGGTTCAGAAACAAATATACAAGGCGGTGAACCCAAAAGACACGCGGATATTGATGTATTTTGCCACTTAAAACATAAAGACCGAAATACGATTGACCCATTAAAAATGGAACAATGGGATTTTTACGTATTGCCCACTTTTCGATTGGACAATTATAAAAGAAGCTAAAGCTCTAGTACTCTAAACTCATAGAAAAAACTTGCTGAGTCAGTAATATATGGAGATTTAAAAGACAAAATAATTACTGCATGACAAACAAAAGAGATACCTTTGAAAATAAAAATGTAAGAAATGAATCTTTTAAAGACATTGCAAGAAGAAAAAGACAGTAGTTTAAAAGGTGGAATATATCATCAAACCCAGATACAACTTGCTTACAATACAAACAGAATTGAAGGTAGCAAATTGTCTGAAGAACAAACCCGGTACATTTACGAAACAAATACGATTTTTATTGAAGATGGAGAAAAAACAGCGAATGTAGATGATATTGTTGAAACTGTCAATCACTTTTCCTGCTTTGATTATATGTTAGATATTGCGTTAGAGCCATTATCAGAGGAGCACATTAAAAAATTTCATTATTTGTTAAAAAGTAATACAACCGATTCCAAAAGAGCCTGGTTTAAAGTTGGAGATTACAAAACCAGACCAAATATTGTTGGAGGTGTAGAAACCTCGTTACCTAAAGATGTTCCAACCGACATAAAAAACTTAATTGAGGCATATAATGGACAAAAAAAATTAACCGTAAATGACATTATAGATTTTCATTATAAATTCGAAAAAATCCATCCTTTTCAAGACGGGAATGGTCGTGTTGGCAGATTAATTATATTTAAAGAGTGTTTAGCACACAATATTGTTCCCTTCATCATTGAGGATGAACACAAGTTTTTCTATTACCGGGGATTAAGTAAATATCCTAAAATTAAAGAATATCTGGTAGACACATGCCTTTCAGCTCAAGACAATTATAAAAAAATGATAGATTACTTTTCCCCAAATACTGACAAATAAAAATAAAAACCAGCGTGACAAATTTGAACAATATATTATCCCATCTTCCAAAAAATAAAATCAAGGAACTGGAAACCATAACACAACGGATTGTTGACAGTAATAAAGCAGAAATCGTTGTGCTGTTTGGTTCGTACGCACGCGGCAACTACAAAGAAAAAAAGGGCAAAACCCAGGGCAAAAAAAGTGATTATGACATTTTGGTTGCGGTTTCGGAATATGAAACAAAAAAGGAATTGAGTCTAAAGCTTAACGGTGCATTTAAAGATATTCCGGTAGCCGTGCAACTGATTGTGGAAACCATTGACTTTGTAAACAGCAACCTGGAAGAGAAACAATTTTTCTTTACCGACATCAAACGTGAAGGAAAAATTCTTTATAATTCCGGGAATGTTGAGTTGTCCGAATCTGTAGAATTAACATCAAGCCGAAGAAGGGAAATTGCTGAAGGGGATTTTAAAGAATGGTTTAATATCGCGAAGGTTAATTTCGAAACATTTAAATTGATTATTGAAAAAGGAACAAATAGTGTAAAGTTTTACCAAAAAGCATCTTTTGAGTTACAACAAACAGTAGAAATGTGCTACACAGCCATTGAGATGGTATTTACCCATTACAACCCCCACGAACATAACCTGGAGATATTAAGGGAAGGCATTATCCAGTTTGACAGCCGGATAAAAGAAGTTTTGCCCTGCAACACAAAAGAAGAACGGGAACTGTTCGACTACCTGAATTTTGCATACATAGGCGGACGCTACCGCAACGAAGAAGAATTCCCGGTAACCAAAACACAGCTGGGTTACTGGAGCAAAGAAGTCAAAAAACTGCTTGATTTAACAGAAACCATTTGCAAAGACCGGATAGATTGCTTGAAAGGAATTGAAAAAGCTGATA